>NZ_CP029832.1:0-300000 GCF_003233655.1 Azospirillum ramasamyi | reverse complement strand
GATCGCGTTCTCGATCGGCGGATTCGGCACCGGCTATGCGTCGCTTGGCCACCTGCGGCGGCTGCCGGTGGAGTTCCTGAAGATCGATCAGGCCATCCTGCAGGACATGGCGCGGAATCCGGGCAACCAGGGGATGCTGCGCGCCATCGTGGAGCTGGCCCGCAGCATGAACCTGACGGTGATCGCGGAAGGGATCGAGACGGGGGAACAGCAGGCGCTGGCCGGCGAGGTGCGCTGCGTCTATGCCCAGGGCCGCTATCTCGGCCATGCGGTGCCGGCCGAATCCTTCGACCCGACGCAGACCGCCGCGGGAAGCGGGCGGCTCTGCCCGGCGGACGGCGAGGATCGTCTCTGACGCCGTCACGCCACCCGCTTCCAGCGGGAAGCCCCCGAGGGCCCGCATCATCTAGGGCAAACCCCAATGTACAGTATTAGGATATCCGAATGAGAATTCCCGACCGAGACTGAACAGGACGAAGGAGGCGGCAGGGTGGGGGAACCGGACGCCACGGTGCCGATCATGACGGCCTTGGCCGGCGGTGTGGGGCTGCTGGCCCTGATGACCCTCGCTTACGGCACCGTCCTCTGCCGGCTGGGTGAACGTCCTCTGTTGCGGCGGATCGGCCTGGGGCTGATGTTCGGGGCCGGCGGGGTCGCGGCGATGCTGCAGTCGGTTCCGGTGGCGCCCGGCGTCTATCTGGACGTGAAGGCGGTCCCGGTTGCGCTGGCCGCTCCCTTCGGAGGCACGCTGGCCGCCTTCCTGGCCGCCGGCATCGTTGCGACGGGCCGGATCGCGGTCGGCGGCGCCGGTATGCTTCCCGGCGTGACCGGCATCCTGCTGTCCGGTGCCGCCGGATTGCTGATGGCCCGGCTGGTGCCCTCCGTCGAGTGGCGGGGGGCACGGCCGCTGTTCCTGCTCGCTCCCCTTTCCGCGCTCAACACGCTCGGGATCTTCGCGCTGCCCTGGGGCGAGGCGCTGCCGGCCTTCACCCATGGCGGGTTGCCGGTCGCCCTCTTCACGGTGGCCGGCATCCTGATGCTGGGAACGATGCTGGCCCGCGAGCGCCGCCGCGTCGACACCGAGCGGGTTCTCCGCGACGCGGCGCTCAGCGATCCGCTGACCGGCCTCGCCAACCGCCGGGCCTTCTTCGGAGCCATCGACCGCGAGGTTGCCGGCGCGCTGCGCCGCGACGCGCCGATGTCGCTTCTCCTGCTGGATATCGATCATTTCAAGGAGGTCAACGACGCCCGCGGGCATGACGCCGGTGATGCGGTGCTGGTGGCGCTGAGCCGCGTTTTGCGGCACGGCGTGCGCCAGAGCGACCTCGTTGCCCGCTTCGGCGGCGAGGAATTCGCCATCCTGCTGCCCTGCACGTCGCTGGAGGGTGCCTTTCTGCTCGCCGAGCGCCTGCGCTGTGCGGTGCGCGAATGCCGCGTCGAGCATGACGGCGCGCTGCTGCATGTGACCGTCAGCATCGGCGTGTCCGCCCTCTCCGCGGATGCGGGCCGCCCCGATACCCTGATAAAGGCGGCGGACATGGCGCTCTACCGCGCCAAGTCGCACGGCCGCGACCGGGTATGCCGCGATCGTGCGCTCTGCCAGCCTGAAGCGGTGCCGGTGACATAGAGCCTGACCGGTTCCGGCGGAAGCGCTTGAACCGTGAATGATATGGTTAAGCCGAACGCCAGGGGCGGCTCGCGGCCGTCACTCCGCTTGCCGGGCGCGGGGGGAGGCGCAGGCCGCGGCGACCACGTCGCCGGTGCGGCCGACATGGCGGACGAACAGATGCTCCACCGTTTTGCTGTCGCGGGCTTCCAGCGCCGCCAGGATCTCGCGGTGCTCCAGCACCGATTCCTTCCACCGCCCCTGGGCGCCCAGTGCAAAATAGCGTGCCCGCACCAGCCGGCCGAGCAGCCGGTCATGCACCTCCACCAGCGCCGGGTTCTTGGCGCAGGACACGATCAGCCGGTGAATCTTCTGGTTGATCGCGAAATACTCCTCCAGCGCGCCGGCCCCCTGCAGGGCTTCGATCTTCTCCTGGAAGCCGCGCAGGCGGCGAAGGTCGGCGGCGGTCATCCGTTCGGCGGCGAGCCGGGCGGCGAAGCTCTCGATGCAGCCCTCCACCTCGAACAGGTGGGTCAGTTCGGCGGCATCGAGCGGGGCGACGATGGCGTTGCGGTTGGGCCGCAGCATCACCAGCCCGTCGGCCGCCAGCAGCTTCAGCGCCTCGCGCAACGGCGTGCGGGAAATGCCGAGCTTCTCGCTCAGCTCCGGTTCGATCAGGCGGGAGGACGGCGCCAGCTCGCCATAGATGATCATGTCGCGCAGCCGGTCAACCGCCATGTCCGCCAAGGGCGGCGGCGGCACCGCCCGTCGTCGGCGCGGCGGAGCGGTGTCCGGCCTGTCGCTTGGGCTGTCGCCCGGCCTGTCGCTTGGGCTGTCGCCCGGCCTGTCGCTTGGGCTGTCGCCCGAACTGTCGTCGTCGAAGCTCATGGTCGGGCTCATGGCTGGGAATCCGGTTGGCCGGCGGCGAGCGTTTTCTCTGCGAAGGCGGCGAAGCGCAGCACCCGGCGGTCCATTCCGCGCGGTGCGACGATCTGCAACCCGACCGGCAGCCCGCCGTGCCCCGTCCCGCAGGGCAGGCTGAGCGCCGGGACCTTGGCGTGGTTGAACAGCGGCGTGAAGACGGCGTGCGCCCGCGGCGGCACCGGCTGTCCGCCGATGGTTTCCGGTCCCAGCCGGTCCAGCGGCCAGGCGACGCAGGGCGTGGTCGGCCCGACGATCAGGTCCACCCCCGCGAACTGCGCAGCCAGCGCGCGGCCGGTCTCGACGCCGAGCAGCTGGGCCGCCGCGACCTCCGCCGCGGTCAGCGACAGGCCGCGTTCGATCTGCACGGCGATGTCGGGGTCGAACAGGCCCGGGTCGCGGCGGAAGGCCTCGCCATACAGAGCGGCCAGCCCGGCATGCTGCAGCGGCATCAGCGCCGTTTCGGTGATGCCCGCCGGCCAGCGCGGGAAGGAGCCTGCCGGACGGACGATGCGGGCACCGGCGGCGGCCAGCGCCTCCACCGCCCGCTCCACCGCCTCGCGCACGTCGTCGTCCACCGGGGCGTCCAGGCCGAAGGTCGGGCTGTAGGCGACGGTCAGGGACGCGATCGGACGCTCCTCCGCCGGGGCGATCGCGGCGCTGTCGGGATCGCGGGGGTCCGGTCCGGCCAGCGCCTCGAACATCAGGGCGGTGTCGGCGACATCGGCGGCGATGGGCGCCAACACCGCGATGCCGGTGAAGGGCTCGGCGAAGCCGGGACCGTAGGGGATGGCGCCGAAGCCGGGCTTGAAGCCGACCGCGCCGACATGGGCCGGCGGGCGGCGGCTCGACCCGCCGGCATCGGTGCCGAGCGCCAGCGGCACCAGTCCGCCCGCCACCGCCGCCGCCGGCCCGCCGCTGGAGCCGCCGGGGGTCAGCTTCGGGTCCATCGGGTGGCGGGTCGGGCCGAACAGCGGGTTGGTGGTGACGCCCTTGCAGGCGAATTCCGAGGTGTTGGCCATGCCGACGATGACCGCGCCGGCGCGGCGCAGCCGTTCCACCGCGATGGCGTCGCCGGTGGCGTGGAAGTCGGCGAACAGGCGCGATCCCTGGGTGACGCGGCGTCCGGCGACCCAGATGGTGTCCTTGACGGCCACCGGAACGCCGGCCAGCGGCAGATCCTCCCCGGCGGCAAGGCGGCGGTCCACCGCCTCGGACTCGGCCAGCGCCTGTTCGGCATGGACGGCGACCAGGGCGTTCAGCGCCGGGTTGCCGGCGGCGATGCGGTCGAGCGCCGCCTCGGTCACGGCGCGGGCGCTGCTGCGTCCGCCGCGCACGGCGTCGGCCAGGGATACGGCGCGAAGGGGATGGGTCATCGCTTGTCTCCGAGAAGGCTCAATCCCGCCAGCGCCGCCAGCAGGCTGACCACGAGATAGCCGGTGGCGAGGCTGCTGACTGCGGCGGCCGCGACCAGCAGGAGCGGGCCGACGATCAGCCCGGCGAAGCCGCCGACCAGCACCGCCCCGGTCGCCTCGCCGATGCGTCCCGCCGGCGCCAGCCGCGCCACCTCCGCCAGGAAGATGCCGTTCCAGCCGCTGGCGGTCAGCCCGAACAGGAAGGTCGCCACGGCGAGCACCGGGAAGGGCAGGGAGGCGCCGGCCAGCGCCACCAGCGCCGATGCCGCCGCCATGCCCAGCCCCAGCAGCCCGACCAGCCGGCGCGGCGCCACCCAGCGCGAGGCGACCACGCCCCAGCCGAGCCGTCCGGCCAGGCCGCCCGCCTGCCCGGCAGCCAGCGCCACCCCGGCGGCGACATGCTCCAGCCCCAGCTCCGCCACCGCGAAGACGACGAAGAAGCCGTTCAGCGTCAGCTGGCTCGCCGAATAGGGGAAGGAGGCCAGTGCCAGACGCCGCAGGGCCGGGTCGCCGCGCAGCAGCCGGATCGCCGACACCAGCCCGAAGGCCGTCGTGGCGGATCGCGTCAGCGGATCGTAGACCGTCCGCAGCCGCTCGAAGGGCAGGACGCAGACCAGGGCCAGCGCGGCGATGGCGGCGTAGCCGGCGCGCGGATCGGCGACGGCGGCCAGCAGCGGCAGGGCCAGCGATCCGGCCATCGCGCCGATCTGGTTGCCGGTCTGCCGGACGGAGAACACCATCGGCCGGTCGGCCTCCCGCACCAGCCGGCCAAGGATGGCGGCGCTGGCCGGCGTCTCCGGCCCGCAGGCCAGCCCGATGGCGACTCCCGCCGCCAGCATCGCCAGGGCGCCGCTCCCCATCATCGCGCACAGCATGGCCGCGGCCACCGCCACCGCGCAGAAGCTGGCGACGCGGAAGGAGCCCAGCCGCCCGGCCAGCACCCCGCCGCCCAGCGACGCCGCCATTCCCACCGCGAAGCCGGTGGTGGTGAACAGCCCCAGCCCCGCCGGGTCGATTCCCATCCGCGGCGCCAGCACGCCCGGCGCGAACAGGGCGAGCGCCACCAGCGCCTGCAGACCGGTCATTCCGATCAGCGCCGGCAGGAGCGGAGGCATCGCCGGAGGCTTGGCCGGCGCTGGCGCAACCGCCGCCGTCTCGGCTACCATTGCGGAAACTCTGACCCGGAGGCGGCATGGCTGGCGGTATTTCGATTCACGGCGTGGACGTGGCGCGCGGCGTCGCCGCCGAAGGGCTGCGGGTGGAGCTTTACGCCCTGACGCCCGGCCGGCGCCTGCTGGCCGAGGGCCGTCTCGGCGCCAACGGGCAGCTCGACCACCCGACCGTCCGCGGCGAGGGCATCGCTCCCGGCCCGCACGAAGTGCTGTTCCATGTCGGCGACTGGCTGCGCGCGGCCGGATATCCGGAGGAGCAGACCCGCTTCCTCGACATCATGCCCTTCCGCTTCAAAGTGACCGACCTGGACCGCCATCTGCATCTGCCCTTCAAATTCACACCCTACGGGGTCTCGCTCTTTCTGGGTGTATAGGCGGGGTCAGGTCAACCTCTTGGATAGGCCGGCGACCCGTTCCATGACCAGCATCAGCGCGATGGTCGCCACGATCAGCACACCCGACAGCGCCGCGACCGTCACGTCGAGCTTGCCTTCCAGATCCTGCCACATGCGGATCGGCAGCATGTCGGTCGCCGCGTCGCGCAGGAACAGCGAGACGGGCACATTGTCGAAGGACGCCATGAAGGCGATGAATCCGCCGGCCATGATGCCCGGTCGGATCAGCGGCAGGGTGATGCGGCGGAAGGTGAACCAGCGGGTGGCGCCCAGGCTGGCCGACGCCTCCAGCAGGGTCGGGTTCATCTGCGCCAGCGAGGCGACGGTGTTGCGCACCACGAAGGGCACCGACACCACGGTGTGGCCGATGATGAGGGTCAGCGGCGACACCGGCACGCCGACCAGCGAGAAGAACATCAGCGACGACAGCCCGAAGGCGAGCGCCGGCAGCACCAGCGGCGACAGGAACAGGCTGTCCAGCACCCGCGCCGTCAGGCTGGCCGAGCGCGCGATGCCGAGCGAGGCGGCAACGCCCAGCAGGATCGACAGCGCGGTCGCCCAGGCCGCCACCTTCAGGCTGTTCATCAGGGCGAACTGGAGCTGCCAGGCCTCCCACAGCTCGGCGTACCAGCGCAGCGAATAGCCGGGCGGCGGAAACTTCAGCGAATATCCGCTGGTGAAGGACACCCAGATCACCACGACCGTGGGGGCCGCCAGCAGCAGCAGGGCCAGCAGCGCCACCCCGGTCATGACGATGCGGTAACTCAGCGAGTCGAGGTCGAAACGGCGGTTGCTCATATCCGGTCCCCTGCTGGTCAGGCGCTGGTGTAGCCGCGCGACAGGCGGCCCAGCACGTTGAAGATCGACACCACCACCAGCACCGCGACCAGGAAGATGACGGAGATCGCGGCGGCGAAGGGCCAGTTCTGCAGGGTCGAGGCCTGCTGGTAGATGTACATCGGCATGAACAGCATCTGCCCGCCGCCGATCAGGCTCTGGGTGATGAAGGCGGTGATGGCCGCGGCATAGGTCAGCAGGCAGCCGGCGATGATCCCCGGCAGCGACAGCGGCAGGATCACCTTGCGGAAGGTGCGCCAATGCCCGGCCCCCAGCACGGAGGAGGCGTCGGCGAGGTTCGGGTCGATCCGGTTCAGCGCGGTGATCAGCGGCAGCACCATCAGCGGCATCTGCACCTGCGCCAGGGCGACCACCAGCCCGCCTTCGGTGTAGAGAAGCTTCAGCGGCGTGTCGATCAGCCCCAGCTCGAGCAGCGAGGCGTTGACGATCCCCTGCCGCCCCAGGATGACCACCCAGGCGAAGGTGCGCACCACCACGCTGGTCAGCAGCGGCAGCAGCACCAGCAGCATGATGACCCCCTTGGCCCAGCCGGGAGAGCGCTGGTGCAGCCACGCCACCGGATAGCCCAGCAGCAGGGTCAGCGCCGTCACCTTCACCCCCAGCCACAGCGTCGATCCCAGCACGCCGAGGCTGAAGCTGTCGCCGAGGAAGTTGACGTATTGGGTCAGTCCGAACTGTCCGCCCTGCGGGTCGGTCTGGAAGCTCAGCGCGAGCAGGATGACCAGCGGCGTGACGAAGAAGACGACGAACCCCGCCGCCAGCGGAGCCGCCAGTTTCAGGTCGTAGGTGGTGACGTTGCGCAGCGTCGCGGCCATTGGGGAGGTCCTTTCCGGTATCCCTCTCCCGCCCCGGGAGAGGGAGGGAGAGGGAGGGCTTCAGCGGGTCGTTCGCGTCGTCACACCCTGATCTCGCGGTTGAACCGCTCGATCCAGGCGCTGCGCTGCTCGTTGATCTTCGCCCAGTCCTGGAACACGAACTTCTGCGCGATCTCGGCATGGTCCTTGGCCAGGCTCTTGGCGAGTTCGCCCTTGATCGCGACCTTGGTGTTGGTCGGCACGATCAGGAACGGCTCCTCCATCAGCTTGGTCTGGACCTCCGGCGACAGGGCGGCCTCGATCAGCTTGAAGGCCAGTTCCTTGTTCGGGGAGTTCCTGACGACGTGGATCGTGGTCTTGAAGGCGATGGCGCCTTCCTTGGGGATGACGAACTCCACCGGGACGCCGCGCGCCTTCAGGATCTGGATGGCGTTGAAATTGCCGGGGGAGATGTCGATCTGGCCCTGCTGGAACAGGGTGGCGAGCTGGCCGGGGTTGGCGGCGACGGCGGCGAGGCTCGGGCGCAGCGCCTCCAGCGCCTTGAAGGCGGGATCGATGTTGGATTCCGACCCGCCATGCATCTTGGCCAGTTCCACCATGAACCCGGTGCCGAGCGTGGAGTTCAGGTTGGTGATGCCGACGCGGCCCTTGAATTCCGGCTTCCACAGATCGGCCCAGGAGGTCGGCGGCGTCTTCACCGTCTCCGGGTTGTAGGTGATGCCGACCACCTGGAAGAAGGGCGCCGGCCCCATCGGCACCTGGGCTTCCGGGATGAGATCCTTGTAATGGGCGCTCTGCTCCACCGGATAGGGTTCGACCAGATCCTGCGCGATGGCCTGCAGCGCGGGGCCCGGATCATGCAGCATGACGTCGATCGGCGGATTGTTCTTGGCCGCGTTGACCTTGGCGATCTGATCGACCGACAGCATGGGGTCGAGCACCATGTCGGCATTGCCGGTCGCCTTGCGGAAGGCGGGGACCAGCGCGGCCTTGTGCGCCTCCTCCCAGCTGCCGGTGAAGGTCGCGAAGACCAGCGGGCGCGCCTGCGCCCAGGTCAGGCCGGGAAAGGCGTGCATGGCGCCCAGCGTCAGGGCCGTCTGCATCAGGGTGCGGCGGGTCAGCAGCATTGATTACTCCTGTCGGATGGGGGAGGGAATAGGAGAAAGAGGAAAGTCGGATCAGGCCGCGGCGAAGACCGAGGCGAGGCGGGGGGCGACCGGGGCGAGGCGCACCGGTGTGCCGGGGGCGAACAGGCCGGCGCGGTCGATGCGCGGTTCGGACACCTTCACGGCGGACCCGTCGGCGACGCGCACCTCATGGACGACCGTGGCGCCCAGCGGCAGCCCCATCTCCACCACGCCGTTCAGCGTGTCGGAGCCGGCCGCCGCCGGATCGACGCGGAGGTGCTCCGGCCGCAGGCAGACGGTGACGCGGGCGCCGGGACGGACGTCGCCCTTCGGGGCGCGTGTCTCGATGGTGCCGCCGGCATCCAGCCGCACCGTGCCGCTTTTGCGGTCGGCGCCGAGCAGGACGCCGCCCAGCAGGTTGGCGGAGCCGACGAAGGTGTTGACGAACAGGCTGTCCGGCGCGTCGTAGATCTCGGTCGGCGGAGAGAACTGCTCCAGCCGGCCCTGGCTCAGAACCGCGACGCGGTCGGCCATCGACAGCGCCTCCTCCTGGTCGTGGGTGACCAGGATGGTGGTGATGCCGGACAGGCGCTGGATGCGCTTCACCTCGATCTGCATGTCCAGGCGCAGGTTCTTGTCCAGCGCCGCGAACGGCTCATCGAGCAGCAGGATCGACGGGTTGACCGCCAGCGCGCGGGCCAGCGCCACGCGCTGCTGCTGCCCGCCCGACAACTGGCGCGGCATGCGGTCGCCGAGATGGCCCAGCTTCACCAGATCCAGCATGCGCCGGGCCTCGCTGCGCTGGGTGGCGCGGTCGACGCCGCGGGCGTCCAGCCCATAGGCGACGTTCTCCGCCACCGTCATGTGCGGGAACAGCGCGTAGTTCTGGAAGACGATGCCGACCGAGCGGCGGTTGGGCGGCAGACCGTCGATGGCCTCGCCGCCGACGATGACGTGGCCCTTGGTCTGGGCCATGAAGCCGGCGATGATCCGCAGCAGGGTCGTCTTGCCGCAACCCGACGGTCCGAGCAGGGCGACCAGCTCGCCGCCCTTGATGTCGAGCGTCACCTCGTTGACGGCCAGCGTATTGCCGTAGCGCTGGGTGATCCCATCGAGAAGAAGCGTCTGCCCACGCTGGGCCGACTGGCTGCTTTGCGAGGCTCCGACCATGGCTGCACCGTCCGTTTCGTGTTGCGCTTTGCAGATACTTAGATAGCAAAGCGCATGCCGTTTTCGGACTTACAGATTTATATCAATGACTTAGACTGTTTTACGGCGTTTTGGTCGATGGGTGGTGCCGCCCCAGTGATGCTGAAACAAGCGGCAGGCGCAGGCAATCGCCTAAATTTTTGGCAGAGGCGACAAGCTGCCTGCCCTTCACAGCAGCGGCAGATCGCTGCCGCCGTTCACGATGTCCACCGTGCCGGAGATCAGGTTCTCCGCATACAGGGCCTCCAGATCGATGCCGCCGGCCGGGCGCACCGGGCGGATGGCGCGGATCCAGCCGGCGATCGACTGTTCCTGCCGTCGGCGGATCGCTTCGGCCTCCTCCACCGTCACCGCCTGGAAGGACAGGCGGTCGCCGGGGCGCAGGCGGCCGGCGCGGGGCAGGTCGGCGGAGATCACGGTGGCGATCTTGGCATAGCCGCCGGCGGTCTGGTGGTCGTTCAGCAGCAGGATCGGCTGCCCGTTGCCCGGCACCTGGATGGAGCCGGTGACCAGCCCGTCCGACGGGATGTCGGCCGACCCGCGATGCTGCAGAGCCGGCCCCTCCAGACGCAGGCCCATGCGGTCGGCCTGCTTGCCGACATGGTAGTCCGCCGACAGAAAGGTCGCCAAAGCCTGCTCGGTGAAGCGGTCGTCCTGCGGCCCGAGCACGACACGCAACGGCCCGACGCCGTACTCCGGCGGCTGCGGCAGTTCCATATCCTGCTCATCCGGCGGCCCATCCGGCGCGCCATCGCGGACCAGCGGCAGCCGGTCGTCCTGTCCCAGGGGGCGCCCGCCGAGCGGGCCGATGCCGGCGCGGACATAGCTGGACAGGCTGCCCATCACCGGAGCCAGCGCGAAACCGCCGGCCACCGCCAGATAGGCGACCGACGCCCCATCCACCGCCCCCAGCCGCAGCAGGTCGCCCTGGCGCAGGCTGTGGCTGCGGTGGGGCTCCAATGGCCGGGCAGGCTCCCCCTCGCGTTCCAGCGTCATCGCCAGCGGGCCGACCGCGGCGATGCGGACGGCGGCGGCGTCCACCCGCAGGACGGGGCCGAGCAGGGCGATCTCCAGCCCCGCCATGTTCTGCGGGTTGCCGACCAGCGCATTGGCCAACCGCAGCGCCACCGGGTCGAGCGCGCCGGCCACCGGCATGCCCAATTCCTGGAAGCCGAAGCGGCCCAGATCCTGGATCGTCGCGAACAGGCCCGGCCGCACCACGGTCAGAAAGGCGCTCATGATGCGTCCCTCAGGCTGGCGGGATCGAAGCGGCCGGCAGCCGCCGCCTGCGCGATGCCGTCGAAGGCGGTGCGGTCCACCGCCTCGAAGCGCACCCGGTCGCCGGCTGCCAGCAGGACGGGATCGGCCCGTCCGGCATCGTAGAGCGGCACCGGGCAGCGGCCGATCAGGTGCCAGCCGCCGGGACTTTCCCATGGATAGACGGTGGTCAGCCGTCCGGCGACGGCGACGGAGCCGGCCGGCACCCGCACCCGCGGCTCCGTCCGGCGCGGCCGTTCCAGCTCCGCCGGCAGGTCGCCCATGTAGCCGAATCCCGGCATGAAGCCCAGCATGTAGACGAAGTATTCGGCCGATCCGTGCAGTTCCGCCACCCGCTCCACGGCCAGTCCCAGCCCGCCGGCCAGTTCCGCCAGATCGGGGCCGAAATCGGGGTCGTAGCAGACCGGAAGGCGCCACAGCCGCCCTTCGGCCGCGGCGGCGTCGCTGCCGGCCGCCGCCGCCTCCACCGCCGCCTGCATCTCCCGCCGCCCGGTGGCGACCGGATCGTAGACCACCAGCAGCGAGCGGAAGGTCGGCACCGTCTCCACCAGTCCCGGAGGGGGATCGGCTTTCAGCCGGGCGTGCAGCGCCATGACGCGGGCGTTGGTCGCCCGGTCGATGGCCTCGCCGAACTCGACGTTGAAGGCGGTGTCGCCTGCGGTGGTGAAGCGGATCTCCACGCCCAAGCTCCTCACCCGATCATCATCGACGGCAGCCACGTCACCATGCCGGGGAACAGCCACAGCAAGGCCACCATCACCATCATCAGCAGGAAGAAGGGCAGGCTGGCCTTGCCGATGGTGAAGATGTTCCGGCCGGTCATCGCCTGCAGCACGAACAGGTTGAAGCCGACCGGCGGGGTGATCTGCGCCATCTCCACCACGATGATGATGTAGATGCCGAACCACAGCAGGTCGATGCCGGCCTGCTGCACCATCGGCAGGATCACCGAGGTGGTCAGCACCACCATGGAGATGCCGTCGAGGAAGCAGCCCATCACGATGAAGAAAGCGGTCAGCGCCACCAGCAGCGCCGCCGGCGACAGCTGCATCGTGGTGATCCACTCCGCCAGCAGGCGCGGGATGCCGGTATAGCCCATCGCCACCGTCAGGAAGGCCGCGCCCGCCAGGATGAAGCCGATCATGCAGGAGGTGTGGGCGGCGCCGAACAGGCTGTCGCGGAAGGTCGTCCAGTTCAGCGTCCCGGTCGCCAGCGCCAGCACCAGCGACCCCAGCACGCCGATGCCGGCGGCCTCCGTCGGGGTGGCGATGCCGACATAGATGGAGCCGAGCACCGCGACGATCAGCAGCATGACCGGGATCAGCGCGCCGGTGTCGCGGATCTTCTCGGCGAAGCTCCGCGACGGCTCCCGCGGCGGCACCCGGCCGGGTTTCAGCAGCGACCAGCCGCCGACATAGGCCATGAACAGTCCGGTCAGCACGATGCCGGGGATGACGCCGGCGATGAACAGCCGGGCGATGGACACGTCGGCGGCCACGCCATAGACGATCATGATGATCGACGGCGGGATCAGCAGCCCCAGCGTCCCGGCCCCGGCCAGCGATCCGATGGTCATCATCGGGTCGTAGCCGCGCCGGTTCAGCTCCGGGATGGTCATGCGGCCGATGGTGGCGGCGGTGGCGGCCGACGACCCGGACACGGCGGCGAAGATCGTGCAGCCGATGATGTTCACATGCATCAGCCGGCCGGGCAGCCAGCCGGTCCAGGGCGCCAGCCCCTTGAACATGTCGGACGAGATGCGGGTGCGGAACAGGATCTCGCCCATCCAGATGAACAGCGGCAGGGCGGTCAGCGTCCAGGAGGTGCTGGCCCCCCAGATGTTGGTCGCCATCACCATGCCCACCGGCCGCGTGGTGAACAGCGCCATGGCGACGAAGCCGACCCCGGCCAGCGCCAGCGCCACCCACACGCCGGTCCCCAGCATCAGGAACATCGTCACGACGACGACGATGGATGCGGTCGTCTGATCCATCGTTCAGCCCTCGCTCTGCATGGCGGCATGCTGGTAGGAGGCTTGGCCGCCCCGCAGCACCGCCACGAGATCGTCCAGCAAGGCGATCACCAGCACGACCAGCCCGGCCGCCATCAGCGCCTGGGGGATCCACAGCGGGATCGGCAGCACGCCCTGGCTGATGTCGCCGAAATCATAGGAATCATAGGTCATGCGCATCCAGTACCAGGCGAAATAGGCGCTGAGCGCCGTGCCGAAGGCAAGGCAGGCCAGTTCGAAGGCGCGGCGGGGGGCGCCGTGCAGGCGCTCCACCAGCACGCCGACGCGGATATGGGCGCCGCGGCGCAAGGCCGGCCCCAGCATCAGGAAGAAGGATGCGGCCATGCAATAGCCGGCGAGCTCGTCGGCCCCCGGAACCATGCGGCCGGCGAGGCGGCTCACCACCTGCGTGATGATCAGGACGGCAATGGCGGCAAGCGCGACCGCGCCCAGGATCTCGGCGGTTCGGTAAAGAATGGACAGCGCGGTGCGCATGGCGCAACCACCTCCTGCGGTCGGTCGGGGCGAAGGGGCGTGGCGGCGGCATCCCGGCCGGCACGCCGCAGCGGGGCGTCAGGGATACCGCGCACACTCAACGGCTGGTTACTGGCAACGGCCGGTTACTTGCGGAAGGCGGAGATGATCGCCTCGCCGTCGGCACCGGCGGCCTTGGTCCATTCCTCGGTCATGGTCTTGCCGACGGCGGACAGGCCTTCCTTCAGCGTGTCGGACGGCGGCAGAACCTTCATGCCGTTGTCGGCCATGGTCTTGTTCAGCTCGGCCGTCTTCTTCTCCCACTCGGCCCAGCCGGCGGCCTCGGCCTTGGCGGCGGCGCCCTGGATCGCCTTCTGGGTGTCGGCGTCCAGCCCCTTCCACACCTCGGTGTTGACGAAGACCATGTTGCGCGGCAGCCAGGCCTGGACGTCGTAATAGGTCTTCACGAAGTCCCAGGCCTTGGTGTCGACGCCGGTGGCGGCCGAGGTGATCATCGCGGAGACGATGCCGGTGCCGAAGGCCTGCGCCACTTCCGCCGCCTCGATCTTCACCGGGACGGCGCCGCTCAGCTCGGCGATGCGGGTGGTGGCCGGGTTGTAGGCGCGGAACTTCTGCCCCTTCAGCCCGTCGATCGACTGGATCTCGTCCTTCACGTAGAGGCCCTGCGGCGGCCACGGAATCGAGTAGAGCAGCTTGAGGCGCTGGCGCTCCAGCTTCTTTTCGAGATACGGCTTGGAGACGTCGTAGAGCTTGCGCGACGCCTGGAAGTCAGTGGCGAGGAAGGGCACCGAATCGAGGCCGAACAGCGGATCCTCGTTCGCCCAGGAGCTGATGAGCACCTCGCCCAGCTGCGCCTGCCCGGACTGGACCGCGCGCTTGATCTCCGGATGGCGGATCAGCGAACCGTTGGAATGGACGGTGATCTGGATCTTGCCGCCGGTGGCCGCCTTCACGTCCTCCGCGAACTGCTTCACCACCACGGTGTGCAGGTTCGTGTCGGGGTAGGGGGTCGGCATGTCCCAGGTCTCGGCGAGTGCCGCCAGCGGTCCGGCGGCGACGCCCAGCCCCAGCAGGCCGGCGACGATGGGACCGGCCATCCGGGTGACGAGACGGGCTTGCAGCGTGTCAGCGGTCATGATTTTCGGAAGCTCCCTGTTTGTTGGCCGAAGCGGCGCCCGCCGGCCTTCTGGCCGGTCGGACGGTGGGCAGGAGCCGGATGTCCGGCCCGGCCGGAGCCTGCGCGAGCAGCCCATAGCCAAGGCATCGTGACAGCGGCCTCCCTGATCCTGCCCCTTCGGTCTCCAAGGGTTCACCGTTCCGAGCGATCCGTCAAATCTCCAATGTTTCAAAAGGGGAAAAAATCAGCGCCGCTCGCCCCTTAAGGGCGGGCGGCGAGTATGGGCGATCAGTAGATCAACTCGTTCTCGCCGCTGCCCTCGGCCAGCACCAGCTCGCCGCGGGCGGCGAGATCCTTGGCCAGCTGGACCATGTACATCTGCGCCTCGTCCACGTCGCGGACGCGGACCGGGCCCATGGCGGCCATGTCCTCGCGCAGGATCTTGGCGGCGCGCTCGGACATGTTGGAGAAGAACAGGTCCTTCAGCGACTCCGACGCGCCCTTCAG
Organism: Azospirillum ramasamyi; assembly: GCF_003233655.1. NCBI lineage: Bacteria > Pseudomonadati > Pseudomonadota > Alphaproteobacteria > Rhodospirillales > Azospirillaceae > Azospirillum > Azospirillum ramasamyi. The sequence goes on along the minus strand of NZ_CP029832.1, from coordinate 285,074 downwards.
CGCGGTGCCCAGCTTCTGCTTGTCCACCGTCCGCAGCATCGTCTGGACGCCGCCGGGGTCGAGCTTGGACAGATCCTCGAAGGTGAACATCAGCGACTTGATGCGCTCGGCGCTGTCGCGGTTGCGCTCCTCCAGCGCGGCCATGAAGCGGTGCTCGGTGGTGCGGTCCAGCCCGTTGAAGATCTCCGCCAGCATCTCGTGGCTGTCGCGCCGGCTGGTGCGGGCGAGGTTGGTCATGAACTCGGTGCGCAACGTGCGCTCCACGTCGTCCAGAACCTCCTTCTGCACCGCCTCCATGCGCAGCATGCGCATGATGACCTCCATCGCGAAGCTTTCCGGCAGCTGCGCCAGCACCCGGCCGGCATGGTCGGAGCGGATCTTGGACAACACCACCGCGACGGTCTGCGGGTACTCGTTCTTCAGATAGTTGGACAGGACCGACTCGTTGACGTTGGTCAGCTTGTCCCACATGGTGCGGCCGGCCGGACCACGGATGTCCTCCATGATCTGGTCGACCTTGTCCTTCGGCAGGGTCTTCAGCAGCAGCCGTTCGGTCGAATCGAAGGAGCCGACGACGGTGCCGCTCGACGACATCTGCTCGGCGAATTCGACGAACAGGCGTTCGATCAGGTTGGCCGACACGGTGCCCAGGTTGGCCATCACCTGGGACAGCTCCTTGATCTCCTCGTCGTCCATCAGCGAGAACAGCTTGGAAGAATGCTCCTCGCCCAGCGCGAGCATCATGATGGCGGCCTTTTCCGGGCCGGTGAGGGTCCGGTAGTCCTCACGAACCTTCTGAGCCATTGCTGCCCTTCATGTCTGCGCGATTGCCGTTGTCGGCAGATTATTGCGGCAAACATCGTTAACAAACGATAAGGAAGCCTCCAAAGAGTCTCAAATGCGGCGGTTTCGCGGCAGTCGGGACCGGCGGAGAAGGCGCCGGGCATAGGCATACGCCCATATGTGAAAACAGATTTACAGGAATATGAAAATCCTGTAACTCCATCCTCACACAAGCCACGCTTCGGCTTTTCGAGAAGGCGTCGAGGGGATGGGGCCACCGATTCAGACGGGATCGCTGCTGATCCGGATGCAGAACTGTCAGCCGCAGCTGCCGGCGGCGCTCGCCAAGGTGGGGGAATGGGCGCTGGCCTATCCCTTCCGCACCGCGACGCTGAAGATCGGCGAGCTGGCGGCGGCGGCGGAGGTGTCGGTGGCGTCCGTCAACCGCTATGCCCGTTTCCTCGGCTATGACGGCTATCCGGAGTTCCGCGAGGATCTGCTGCGCGCCTTCCAATCCACCTTCGCCCCGGTGGAAAAGCTGCGCGTCGCCGTGCAGCGCGACACCTCCAATGCCGAGATCATGCGGGAATCGCTGGCCAGCGACGCCGGCAACATCACCCGCACCATGGAGTTGCTGCAGCCCGAACAATGCGAGGCGGCGATCCGCCTGATCCGCGACTCCAGGCGTGTCGTGGCGCTCGGCCTCGGCGACAGCGCCTATCTCGCCCTGTTCCTGGCCGACGTGCTGGAGCCCTATGTCGACCATGTCCGCGAAGCCGTCGAATTCGCCGGCACCGAGCGCACCATCCGCCGGCTGATGACGGTGCAGCCCGGCGATCTGGTGATCGCCATCACCTCGCCGCGTTATTCGCGCCGGACCATCGAGCATCTGCAGCTGTGCCGGGAACGCGGGGCGAAGGCCATCGCGCTGACCGACGCGCCGGACAGCCCGATCGTCCCGCTTGCCGACGTCACCCTGCTGGCCGGGGCCGACCATGGCGTGCGCCACAGTTCTCCGACCGGGCTGATGGCGCTGATCGTGGCGCTGGGCACCGCGCTGTCCCGCTCCGGTCCCGAGAGCGTCGGACAGGCCGCCGACGTCGCCGAACGCATCCTTCCCTACCTCCACGTCGTGCCGAAAGCCAAGCGGCCGACCGAGTGAGCAGGGCTTTCCTTTCCACGCGCCAAAGAAGCTGAAAAGCGATGACGATCTCCTATTGGAACGGGCGTTACCTGCCGCTGGACGAGGTCCATGTGTCGCCGCTGGACCGCGGTTTCCTGTTCGCCGACGGCCTCTATGAGGTGACCGCCGCCTATCAGGGCCGCCTGTTCGAGCCGGAGGCGCACATCGCCCGCCTGCAGCGCGGCCTGTCCGAACTGCGCATCGACTGCACGCTGTCGGCCGACGACTGGCTGGGCATCATGCAGCGGCTGGCCGCCTCTTCCGGCATCGACGGCGATCTGACGGTCTATCTCCAGGTCACGCGCGGCGCCGCCGCCGGCCGCGGCCATGCCTTTCCGGCCGGCGTCACCCCGTCGGTGTTCGGCATGGTCAGCCCGCTGAAGCGCCCGCCCGCGGCGTGGCGCGACCAGGGTGTGGCCGCCATCACCATTCCCGACATCCGCTGGGGCCGTTGCGACCTGAAGACGGTTGCGCTGCTCGGCAGCGTGCTGGCGCAGCAGGCGGCGACCGATGCCGGCGTCGTCGACGCCCTGCAACTGCGCGACGGTCTGGTGACGGAGGGCGCCGCCACCAACATCTTCGTGGTCAAGGACGGCGTCATCGCCACCCCGGTCAACGACACCCGCATCCTGGAAGGCATCACCCGCACCGTCATCCTGCGGCTGGCGGCCGAGGCCGGCCTGCGGCTGGAGGAGCGCGACATCCCGGCGGCCGAACTCGACGGCGCCGACGAGATCTGGATCTCCAGCACCACCAAGGAAATCACCCCCGTCACCAGCCTCAACGGCAAGCCGGTGGGCAGCGGCGCGCCGGGCATGCTGTGGCGCCGCATGTTCGGGCTGTTCGCCGAAAGGCTCGGTCGATGAGCGGTGCGGTTGCCGCAAAGGCGGTCGACACCACGCGGGCCCCGCTGCCGGTGCCCCTGCTTTCGGTGGAGGGGCTGAGCGTCGCCTTCGACGGCGAGCATGGTCCCGTGCGCGTGGTCGACGACATCAGCTTCACCGTGGCGCCGGGCGAGACGGTCGCCATCGTCGGGGAGTCCGGCTCCGGCAAATCGGTGACCTCGCTGTCGCTGATGCGGCTGGTCGATTATGCCGGAGGCCGCATCGTCGGCGGGAGCATCCGCTTCAAGGGCCGCGACGGTCGCGAACGCGATCTGGCGTCGCCGCCGGCCGAGGCGCTGACCGACATGCGCGGCAACGACATCGCCATGGTCTTCCAGGAGCCGATGACGTCGCTGAACCCGGTCTTCACCATCGGCGACCAGATCGCCGAGGCGGTGATGCTGCACCAGGGTCTCGACCGCAAGGCGGCGCGGGCGGAAGCGCTGCGCATGCTGGAGAAGGTGCGCATTCCCGAGCCGGCGCGGCTGCTCGACCGCCATCCGCACCAGCTGTCGGGCGGCATGCGCCAGCGCGTGATGATCGCCATGGCCCTGTCCTGCCGGCCGTCGCTGCTGATCGCCGACGAGCCGACCACGGCGCTGGACGTCACCATCCAGGCGCAGATCCTGCGGCTGATCCGCCTGCTTCAGGACGAGATGGGGATGGGCGTCATCTTCATCACCCACGACATGGGCGTGGTGGCGGAGGTGGCCGACCGCGTGGTGGTGATGTGGCGCGGCCGCAAGGTGGAGGAGGGCACGGTCGAGCGCATCTTCCAGGCGCCGCAGCACCCCTACACCAAGGCCCTGCTGTCCGCCGTGCCGAAGCTGGGCGCCTTGCGCGGCCAGGATCTGCCGATGCGCTTCCCCCTGCTGGTGGTGGACGGCGCCAAGGACGGCGCCAAGAACGACGCCGCGCCGCCGGCCCCGCCGCCGGTGCAGGACACCGTGCGCGCCGCCGACGCCCCGCTGCTGGAGGTGCGCGACCTCACCACCCGCTTCGACGTGCGCAAGGGCATCTTCGGCTCGCTGAAGGCCCGCGTGCATGCGGTGGAGAAGGTCAGCTTCGCCGTCCGTCCGGGCGAGACGCTGGCGCTGGTCGGCGAGTCCGGCTGCGGCAAGTCCACCACCGGCCGCACCATCATGGGGCTGCAATCCGCCACCTCCGGCAGCATCCGTTTCGACGGTGTCGACACCGCGACCTTGGATTCCAACGGCCAGGCGAAGCTGAAGGAGAAGATCCAGTACATCTTCCAGGATCCCTTCGCCTCGCTGAACCCGCGCATGACCGTCGGCTTCAGCGTCGCCGAACCGATGCTGGTCCATGATTACGTGCCCACGGCCAAGCCGGGCCTGTCCCGCCGCCGCGCCGTCGAGGAGCGGGTGGCGGAGCTGCTGACCCAGGTCGGGCTAAAGCCGGAGCATGCGCGCCGCTATCCGCACGAATTCTCTGGCGGCCAGCGCCAGCGCATCTGCATCGCCCGCGCGCTCGCCTGCGATCCCAAGCTGATCATCGCCGACGAGGCGGTGGCGGCGCTCGACGTGTCGATCCAGGCGCAGATCGTCAACCTGCTGATGGAGCTGCAGGCCAAGCGCGGCCTGTCCTACCTGTTCATCAGCCACGACATGGCGGTGGTGGAGCGGGTCAGCCACCGCGTCGCGGTGATGTATCTCGGCCAGATCGTCGAACTCGGCCCGCGCCGCGCGGTGTTCGAGAACCCGCAGCACCCCTACACCCGCCGCCTGATGGCGGCGGTGCCGATCGCCGATCCCAGCCGCCGGACACGCGACCTGAGGCTTCTGACCGGCGAGATCGCGAGTCCCATCCGCAACATCGGCGACGAGCCGGCGGTGCAGCCGCTGGTGCCGGTCGGCGACGGCCATTTCGTCGCGCGCCACGCCGTTGGCGGCGACTTCTAAATCAAGATAAGGAAGACATCAGGTGACGCGTTTCGCTCTTCCCCTGCTGGCCGGCCTGCTCGCCGGCACCGCGCTGGCCGGTCCCGCCTTCGCCGCCAAGAACCTGGTGGTCGGCATCCCCGACAACATCACCACGCTGGATCCGGCCGACATCAACGACACCCTGTCGCAGTCGGCCAGCCGCACGATGATGCAGGGCCTGTTCGGCTTCGACAAGGAGATGAAGCTGGTCCCGCTGCTGGCGGAGAGCTTCACGGTCAACGACGCGGCCACCGAATACACCTATCGCCTGCGCAAGGGCGTCACCTTCCATGACGGCACTCCCTTCAACGCCCAGGCGGTGAAGACCAACTTCGACCGCCTGTCCAACCCGGCCAACCGCCTGAAGCGCCAGAGCCTGCTGGCGATGCTGGCCGAGACGGTGGTGGTCGACGACCACACCATCACCCTGAAGCTGTCGCAGCCCTTCGGCGCGCTGAACAACAACCTCGCCCATCCCGGCGCCATGATCCACAGCCCGAAGGCGCTGGAGACCTACGGCAAGGAGATCGGCCGCCACCCCGTCGGCACCGGCCCCTACAAGTTCGTCAGCTGGGAAGCGGACACTCTCAAGGTCGAGAAGAACGCCAACTACTGGAAGCCCGGCCTGCCGAAGGTCGACAGCGTGACGCTGAGGAGCGTGCCGGAGAACGGCAGCCGCATCGCCATGCTGCAGACCAACGAGGCGCAGTTCATCTATCCGCTGCCGCCGGAAATGGTGAAGATGGTGGAGGCCAACCAGGCGCTGGAGATCATCAACGCCCCGTCGATCATCGCGCGCTATGTGGCGATGAACACCATGAAGAAGCCGTTCAGCGACCCGCGCGTCCGTCAGGCGCTGAACTACGCCATCGACAAGAACGCCTACGCCAAGGTGGTCTATCGCGGCTTTGCCGGCCCGCTGGATTCGCCGATCCCGTCCAAGCTGGGCTTCCACGTCGCGCAGCCGGACCAGTACACCTACGACCTCGCCAAGGCGAAGGCGCTGCTGGCCGAGGCCGGCTATCCGAACGGCTTCGAGGCCGAGATGATCGGCCGCAACAGCACAAACTTCATCCGCGGCATGCAGTTCGTGCAGCAGCAGCTGGCCCAGATCGGCGTCAAGCTGACCGTCACCCCGCTCGAATCCGGTGTCGAGGCCGCCCGCGTCTGGAGCGTCGAGAAGCCGGAGGACGCTACGGTGCAGATGCAGTACAGCGGCTGGTCGGCCTCCACCGGCGATGCCGATTGGGGCCTGCGTCCGCTGCTGTGGGGCAAGGGCTTCCCGCCGAAGTTCTTCAACGTGGCGTACTACAAGAACGACACGGTCGATACCGCGATCGAGACCGGCATCGGCACCGCCGACAACGCCAAGCGCGCCGAAGCCTACCGCATCGCCCAGGAGCAGATCTGGAAGGACGCGCCGTGGATCTTCCTCGGCGTCGAGAATCTGCTGGCCGGCAAGTCGAAGAAGCTGACCGGCTTCCACTATGTCGCCGACGGCGGCCTGCAGATGGAAGAGGCCGATCTGCAGTGACGTGAGTGTGGAATCCCCTCTCCCCAGGGGGGAGAGGGGATTTTTTCTCTGCCTACCCAGGACCTCTGCCCCATGCTGAATTATCTTGTCGGCCGCGTCGCCGGCATCCTGCCGGTTCTGCTGGTGATTTCCGTCTTCGTCTTCGGCTTCGTCCATCTGCTGCCGGGCGATCCGGCGCGGCTGATCGCCGGTCCCGATGCGACCCAGCGCGACGTCGAACTGGTGCGCCAGGATCTCGGCCTCGACCAGCCGCTGTGGGTGCAGTACGGCCGCTTCATCGGCAATGCGGTGCAGGGCGAGTTCGGGCTGTCGATGAAGTCCAAGCGGCCGGTGTCGCAGGAGATCGGCGAACGCTTCCTCCCCACGCTCTACCTCACCATCGTCGCCATGGTCTGGGCGACGATGGCCGGGCTGCTGATCGGTGTCGCATCGGCCACCAAGCGCGGGCGCTGGCAGGACCATGCCGGCATGCTGGTGGCGGTGTCGGGCATCGCCTTTCCGTCCTTCTGGCTCGGCCTGCTGATGATCGACCTGTTCTCGGTCAAGCTCGGCTGGCTGCCGACCAGCGGCTATGGGACGTGGCAGCATTTCGTCATGCCGTCGCTGACGCTCGGCCTCGGCGTCGCCGCGGTGATGGCGCGCTTCACCCGCTCCGCCTTCATCGAGATCGCGCGCGAGGATTACGTCCGCACCGCGCGGGCCAAGGGCGTGCCGTCGCGGCTGGTGGTGTGGAAGCATACGCTGCGCAACGCGCTGATCCCGATCATCACCATGGTCGGCCTGCAGTTCGGCTTCCTGCTCGGCGGTTCCATCGTGGTGGAGACGGTGTTCTCCTGGCCGGGGCTGGGCCGGCTGCTGGTGGATAGCGTCAATTACCGCGACTACACCGTCATCCAGGCGGAGATCCTGCTGTTCTCGCTGGAGTTCATCATCATCAACCTGCTGGTCGATGTGCTGTACGCCTACGCCAACCCCGAGATTCGCTACTCATGACCACGACAGACGCAATCGGCGTGGCCGCCGCAACCCCTTCGGATACGGGCCACGAAGCCGTCCGTTCGCCGCTGCGCGAATTCTGGCGCAAGTTCCGGCGCAACCGCACCGCCATGGCCGCCGGCATCTGTCTGCTGGCGCTGACCCTGGCCGCCGCCGCCGCTCCCTGGATCGCCCCCTACGACCCGGCGGGCTTCGATTACGACCGCATCCTGGAAGGCCCGTCGGCCGACCACTGGGCCGGAACCGACGCCTATGGCCGCGACATCTTCAGCCGCATCCTGTGGGGCGCCCGCATCTCGCTCTCGGTCGGGCTGCTGTCGGTCCTGCTGGGCGGCGTGGCCGGCGTGGCGCTGGGGCTGGTCGCCGGCTTCCGCGGCGGCTGGGTCGACAGCCTCATCATGCGCATCTGCGACGTGCTGCTGGCCTTCCCCGGCATCCTGCTGGCCATCGGCATCGTCGCCATCCTGGGGCCGGGCATCGAGAACGTCATCTATGCGGTGGCGATCTTCAGCGTGCCGGTCTTCGCCCGCCTCGTGCGCGGCAGCACCCTGTCGCTGAAGCGCGCCGTCTATGTCGACGCCGCCCGCGCCATCGGCGTGCGCGACCGGCTGCTGATGGTCCGCCACATCCTGCCGGGCACGCTGCCCAGCGTGATCGTCTATGTCTCCATGCGCATCGGCACCTCGATCCTGACGGCGGCCAGCCTGAGCTTCATCGGCCTCGGCGCCCAGCCGCCCAGCCCGGAATGGGGCGCCATGCTGGCCGACGGCCGCAGCTATATCGGCGTCGCCAGCCATGTCACATTCTATCCCGGCCTTGCCATCTTCCTGACGGTGCTGGCCTTCAACCTGCTCGGCGACGGATTGCGCGATGCCCTCGACCCCAAACTCCGCTGATGCCAAGGCCAGGGCGCGGGCCTTCGGGCTCGCCTGCGGCCGGCTGACGCCGGGGCCGCGCAACGCCATCACCGATGTGCCGGGGGTGCGCGTCGGCCATGTCACCCTGAATGACGGCGCCATCCAGACCGGCGTCACCGCCGTCCTGCCCCATGCCGGCAACCTCTACCGCGACAAGCCCGTCGCCGCGGCGGAGGTGCTGAACGGTTTCGGCAAGAGCGTCGGCCTGATGCAGGTGGAGGAGCTGGGGGCGCTGGAGACCCCGATCCTGCTGACCAACACCCTGTCGGTCGGCACCGCGTCCACGGCGCTGGTCCGCCACGCCATCGCCGCCAACCCCGACATCGGCCGCACCACCGCCACCGTCAACCCGGTGGTGATGGAGTGCAACGACGGCCCGCTGAACGACATCCAGGCCCTGGCGGTGACGGAGGCCCATGCCGCCGCCGCCATCGCCGCCGCGCTGTCCGAACCGGACGGGGCCGAGGTCGCGGTCGGATCCGTCGGTGCCGGGCGCGGCATGTCCTGCTTCGGCTTCAAGGGCGGCATCGGCACCTCGTCGCGCCGCCTCAAGCTGGACGGCAGGCGCCATCACCTGGGCGTGCTGGTGCTGGCGAATTTCGGCCGGCCGGGGGAACTGCGGCTGCCCGACGGCCGCCGCGTCGCGCCGCCCGCGAAGGACGACGCGCCGGAGAAGGGCTCCGTCATCGTCATCGCCGCCACCGACGTGCCGCTCGACCACCGGCAGCTGCGCCGGGTGATCCGCCGCGCCGGGGTGGGGCTGGCGCGGGTCGGGTCGTTCTGGGGCCACGGCAGCGGCGACATCGCGCTGGGCTTCACCACCGCCAACCGCATCGATCATGACGGGCGCGCCGACATCGTGCCGTTGCGCATGTTGAACGAGCGCCGCATCGACGCCCTGTTCGAGGCGATGGCCGACGCGACGCAGGAGGCGGTGGTCGACGCGCTGGCCGCCGCCACGCCGGTGGTCGGCCGTGACGGCAGCACCCGGCCCTGCCTTTCCGATCTGCTGAAGTCCGATGGCCTGACCTCCGGGAGCATAGAGTGAAGATCTACATCTCCGCCGATATCGAGGGGGTGGCCGGGGTCGTCTCCCAACAGCAGGTGACGCCGGGCAATGCCGAGTATGAACGCGCCCGCCGCCTGATGACCGCCGAGGTCAACGCCGCCATCGAAGGCGCGTTGGAGGGCGGGGCGGCGGAGATCCTGGTCAACGACAGCCACGGCCCGATGGTCAACCTGCTGCCGGACGAGCTTCACCCCGCCGCCGAGCTGATCCTGGGCCGCCCGAAGCCGATCGGCATGTTCGCCGGGCTGGAGCCGGACAGCGCGGGCGTCATGTGCGTCGGCTTCCACACTTCGGCCCGGCAATACGGCATCCTCGCCCACACCACCAACAGCTTCGCCTTCGGCCGCGTCCGGGTGAACGGGCTGGAGTTGGGGGAGGCCGGCAATTACGGCGCCTATGCCGGCGAGATCGGCGTGCCGGTGATCCTGCTGAGCGGCGATGACCGCTTCGCCGCCGAGATGGCGCCCTTGTTCCCGGAGTCCGAGCGCGTGGTGGTGAAGCAGGCGCTGGGCCAGCGCGCCGCCCGGTCCGTGGCGCCCACGGTCGCCCGCGACCGCATCCGCCAGGCCGCCACCCGCGCCGTCCGCCGTGCGGCGAGCATCCCGCCCTTCCGCGTCCCGCCGCAAGCCGCCGAGGCGCCCTATCGCGTTGAGATCGAGTTGACCAGCCCGGCGCTGGCCGATCTGGCCGCCCTGATCCCGGTTTCCGAACGCCTCGACCCCGTCACCGTCCGTCTGCCGGCCGCCAGCATGGCCGCCGTGCTCGGCTGGATCAACACCCTGTCGGCCATGTCGGCCACCCTGCGCTGAGACCCGCGACCATGAGCTTCACCCAACCGCAGCCCTTCGCGCTCGCCATCCATGGCGGTGCCGGCACCATCAAGCGCAGCGCGCTGACGCCCATCCTGACCGAGGGCTACCATGCCGGCCTGCGCCGGGCTCTGGCCGCCGGGCATGAGGTGCTGGCAGACGGCGGCAGCGCGCTCGACGCCGTCACCGCCGCCGTCATGGCCCTGGAGGACGAGCCGCTGTTCAACGCCGGCCGCGGCGCCGTCTTCACCGCCGAGGGCAGGCAGGAGATGGACGCCGCCATCATGGACGGCCGCGACCGAGGCGCCGGCGCGGTGGCCGGACTGTTCGGCCCGCGCAACCCAATCCTCGCCGCCCGCGCGGTGATGGAGCACAGCGAGCATGTCCTGCTGATCGGCGAGGGCGCGCTGGATCTCTGCCGCCGCCAGGGTCTGCCGATGGAGGAGGCCCCCTATTTCTTCACCCAGCCGCGCTGGGACGCCCTGCAGGCCGAGCTTGAGCGCCGCCGCTCCGGCGCCCCCGATGATGGTGACGAGCAGCGCCGCCACGGCACCGTCGGCGCCGTCGCCCGCGACCGCGACGGCAACCTCGCCGCCGCCACCTCCACCGGCGGCATGACCGCCAAGGCCAAGGGCCGGGTCGGCGACAGCCCGGTGATCGGCGCCGGCACCTTCGCCGACAACGTCACCTGCGCCGTCTCCGCCACCGGCCATGGCGAGCATTTCATCCGCCGCTGCGCCGCCCACGAGATCGACGCCCGCATGCGCTGGGCCGGCCAGACCCTGGAGCGCGCCGCCGGCGACGTGGTGGACGAGCTGGGCGTGATCGGCGGCTCCGGCGGCCTGATCGCCATCGACCGCGACGGCCGGGTGGCGCTGCCCTTCAACTGTTCCGGCATGTACCGCGGCGCCATCGGGCCGGAGGGGCTGCCGATGACGGCGATCCACCGCGAGGAGTACCGGATCGGCTGACCCTCCGACGGGGCACCACGGCGGATGCTGCTGCCCCTCTCCCCCGCTGGACAGCCGGGGGCCGGTTTGCAACGCTGGTGCCCTGCGGTGCAACGCCCGGAACGGAGGATGACGGCATGCGTGCGATGGTGATCTCGCGGTTCGGCGGGCCCGACGTGTTCGAACTCCAGGACCGGCCGAGGCCGGTCGCGGGGCCGGGCGAGTTGCTGGTGCGGGTGGTGGCGTCCGGCACCAACCCGGTGGACGCGAAGATCCGGCAGGCCGGCAGCTGGGCCGGCATCCCTCTCCCGGCGGTGCTCGGCTATGACGTGTCGGGCGTGGTGGAGGAGGTCGGCCCCGGCGTGACCGGCTTCAAGGCCGGCGACGAAGTGTTCTACACGCCGGAGATCTTCGGCAATCCCGACGGCAGCTATGCCGAATACACCGTCGCCGCCGCGTCCATCGTCGCGCACAAGCCGCCCGGACTCAGTCACGTCGAGGCGGCGGGCATCCCGCTGGCCGGCGGCACGGCGTGGGAGGCTATCGTCCGCCGTCTGGCGGTGCGGCCGGGCGAGACGGTGCTGATCCATGGCGGGGCCGGCGGCGTCGGCAGCTTCGCCATCCAGTTCGCCAAGGCGGCGGGCGCCCGCGTGCTCGCCACCGCCAGCAAGGCCAACCATGAGGCGATGCGCGATCTCGGCGCCGACGTGACGCTCGATTACCGCGACACCGACGTGGCGGACCGGATCCTGCGCGAGGCGGGCGGAGCGGGGGTGGACGCCGCCTTCGACGCCGCCGGTGGCAATGTGCCGATGAGCACGCAGGTGACACGCCTCTTCGGCCGCATCGCCACCATCCTGCCGCCGACCGGCGACCTTGACGCGCTCTATGTGAAGAACCAGACCCTCTACGGCATCTTCCTGACCCGCGAGGGCGCCCGCCTGCGCGAGATGGCGCCGCTGTTCGAACGCGGGCAGGCCAGGGTGATCGTCGACGCCGTCCTGCCGCTGGAACAGGTCGGCAAGGCGCATGAACGGCTCGATTCCGGCCACGGCCGCGGTAAGATCATCCTGCAAGTGGGTGCCTGACGCCCGCGTGAGGCTCTTGAGGGACGGTCGTTGGATTACATCTGGCTTATCGGGCTGCACGTCGCCGCGGTGACGGTGTGGATCGCGGGAATGTCCGTCGCCGCCATCCTGATCAGCGCACTGGATTCCACGACCGCCGCCGAGGAGGGACCGGCCCGCTTCCTGCGCGCGGTCGGCCGCTGGGACCGCCGCGTGACCTCCCCGGCGATGGGGCTCGCCTGGCTTCTCGGCCTGACGCTGGTGGTGTGGGGCGGCTGGGGCCTGGAGCCGTGGCTGGTGACCAAGGTCGCCATCGTCTTCGCCCTGTCCGCCCTGCACGGCAAGCTCGCCGCCGGGCTGCGCCGGCTGGCCGGACCGGCACCCGCGTCGGGTGTCCGCCCGGTCTCGCCGCTGCTGCGATTCTCCCCTCTCCTCATCATCGCCGGGGTCATCGCCATCGTCACACTTGTGGTGGTGAAGCCCTATTGAGCCGTACGGGATTGAGCCGTACACGGCCGGCAAGCCCGATGAACCAGCCACCGCCGCCGTTCAGTCATCGGCGGGGAGCAGATGGGGGTTCCAGACGACCTCCCACAGATGCCCGTCCAGATCCCGGAAATATCCGGCATAGCCGCCATAGAACGTGTCCTGCGCGGTCTTGACGATCTCGGCGCCGGCGCGTGCTGCGGTCTCCATCACCTCGTCCACCTCGCCCTTGCGCGTGACATTGTGCCCGATGGTGACGGCGGTGGAGCTGATCGGAGTCTTGGACAGGCCGGTGTCGTGGCAGATGTCGTCCTGCGCCCAGATCGCCAGCTTCAGCCCGCCGGACAGATCGAAGAAGGCGACCGCGCCATGGTCGAACTCGCGGCCGATTATGCCGTCGCTGGGCAGGCCGAGGCCGTCGCGATAGAAGGCAAGCGCCCGGTCGAGGTCGGTGACGCCCAGCGTCAGAACGGAAATTCTCGGCTTCATGTCCATGCCCCCGCTATCGGCGCCCGCATCATGCACGCGCCCCGATAGTCTTGGGCCGTTAGCCTCGGCAACGGAAGGACCCGCATGGCGGGGGCCGGGCCAACCGTCCCGAACCTGACCTGTTTCAGACCGCCCAACGGTATCCTCCGGGCCAAGGGCGGTCAAGATCGGCGCCCCTCACCGCCGGGACCATCGCCAACGTGAACACGCCCGCCGCTCTGGCTGTCATCAACCGATGTTGCCGGGGAAGCGAGTTTCCCTCAACCGCTTCTCCGTTTCGTGATCTTGCAGGCCAACCTCTGTTTCCAGGGGAGTCCCCGGCGCTCCAGGAGGAACCGATGCCGAGCAAGCCCGCAGGCTACGACGACCGTGACGACCGCAAGTCCGGCCAGGACCAGGTGCCGAAACCTCCCTCCCGCGCGGAGGTCGAGGAGATCAGCCGCTCCCAGGAATATCTGACCGACGACTGGACCGGCGAAGGCGGCAAACCGGGCGAGGACCGCCGGCCCGCCTGACGCCGCCGGCATTTCCCCACAGCACCCATTCCGCCGATCGGGCTGGAAGCCGGAGGGACCTGATGGCTTTCCGGCCCGCATCCGCATGCCTAAACCCGGCACCCGAATCCGCCGGAAGACCCGGTCGGGACTCGATCGGATTACATCCGCCGCCCTCGGGCGTAAGCCGTCGGAAAAGTAGACGAATCATGGAACTTGCAATCCGCCCCTCCTGTCGAAGGAAGTCCCCTTCCCCAGACCGGAGAGACCGGGATGCGCCACTCCCTCCCCGCCCTGCTGTTCGCGACCGTCCTGGTTCCCGCCGGCGCAGGCGCTCAGGAAGCGGGTGCTGACATCGGCGCTCTCATCAGTGCCGGGTTCCAGGCCGAACGGTCGCTCTGCCGGCCCGCAGACGATGGCTGTGCCCGCTTCATCGGCGATTCGAAGGGAGCCGTGCCGAAGCGGGGAGGGGAGAGGCAGCCGGTGATCATCGGCTCCTCGGTCTACATGCTGACGCCCTGGCAGGCGGAGCGCGAGCGCCGCTGCCTCGCGCTGGCCGGCTGGGCCGAGGCGCGGGGCCAGGGCGCCGATGCAATGGCCGCCGTCATGTGGGTGGTCGCCAACCGGGCGGCATCGGCGTCGCAGCCGTCGCTGCCCTGCCGCGTCGTCGTTGCCGCCGGCCAGTTCGAGCCCTTCTCCCCACCGCCGCAGGTGGAGCCGAAGACCCGCCGCAAGGCGGCGAAATCCCGTGCCAAGCAGGAAAAGGTGGCGGAGGATCCCCGCGCCGCCAATCGGGCGGAGGCCCGGCGCATCCGGGCGGAAATCCGCCGTCAGGCGCAGGTGATCCGGGCGGGCGGCATGCCGTCCTGGCCGAAGCCGCGCCTCGCCCCCGATCAGGAGGCGCTGCGCCTTGCCCGCGGCCTGGCCTGGCACCTGAACGACGACGAGATGCCCGATCCGACCGGGCGGGCCTCGCTGTTCTACAGCCCCCCCACCCAGGCGGCGCTCGGTCGCCAGAAGCCGAACTGGGCGGAGGCGCGGCTGCGCACCGCCTCCATCGGCGACCATTCCTTCTACCGCTATCCGCCAGCCCCGGCCGAGCGGATCAGCCCGGCCGACACCCAGGTGGCCGAAGTCGGCGAGTGAGGACGCCGGCTACTCCCGCCGCTCGTCCAGCCGCATCTGCATGCGGGCCAGTTCCGGGGCGTTGCGCGCCTCCATCTTCTCCAGCACGCGGGCGCGGTGGGTTTCCACCGTGCGGATGCCGATGGAAAGCCGCTGGGCGATCGTCTTGTTGGGCAGCCCCTCGGCGACCAGTTCCATCACTTCCAGTTCGCGCGGGCTGAGCAGGGCGAGCCGGCGGCGGATCTCCCCGGCCTCCACATCGGCGCGGCGGGAGGCGAGGTCGCGCTCGAAGGCTTCCTGCACCCGTTCGATCAGCAGATCCTCGTCGAAGGGCTTCTGCAGGAAATCCACGGCGCCCGCGCGGAAGGCCCGGACGGCGGCGTTCACGTCGCCATGGCCGGTGATGATGATGACGGGCATGGTCAGGCCGCGGCGGGCCATCTCCTGCTGCAGATCCAGCCCGTCCATGCCCGGCATGCGGATGTCGAGGATCGCGCAGCCGGGCTGGTCGGGCGAGGCGGTTTCCAGGAACTCCGCGGCGGAGGCGCAGCAGCGCACCGACAGCCCGGCCAGATCCAGATGAAGCGCCAGGGCATCGCGCACCGCCTCGTCGTCATCCACCACGAAGGCGACAGGTGTCTCGGTCGTCATGCAGACCCTCCGTCCGTTTCCTTCGCATGCACGGGAATGGTGAACTGGAACACGGTTCCCCCTTCTGCGCCATTCGCGCCGCCGCTGGCACTGCCACTGCAACTGCGCGCGGTCAAGGTGCCGCCATGGGAATCGATGATGGTGCGCACGATGGACAGCCCCAGCCCCATGCCGGTCGGCTTGGTGGTGACGAAGGGCGCGAACAGGTTGCGTTCCACCACCTCGGCAAGTCCGGGCCCGGTGTCGCGCACGCCGATGGCGACGAAGCCTGGCTGCGCCGCCGGGCAGGCGAAGATCACGATGCGGCGCCTTCGCGACTGATCGCGCGCCGGCTGCTCCCGTCCGGGCTGTTCCTCCGGCCGGGCGCCGTCGGGCGTCATCGCCTCCGCCGCGTTGCGGACGAGGTTCAGGATCGCCTGCTGAAGTTGAACCGCATCTCCGGCGATGGCGGGCAGGGCGGGGGCGACCTCCGCCGCGATCTCCACCTCATGCCGGCTGGCGAGCGGGCCGGCCAGCGTCAGGCATTCGGCGATCAGCGTGGCCACCGGCAGCGGCGCCCGGTCGCGGGCGCCCTTGCGCACGAAGTCGCGCAGGCTGCGGATGACGCGGTCGGCCCGCTCCGCCTGGGTGACCGTCTTGTCGAGGATCTCGGTCAGGCGGGGGGACGACTCCTCAAGGCGCGCGATCTTGCGGGCGGCGCGGGCGTAGCCCATCGTCGCCGTCAGCGGCTGGTTCAGTTCATGGGCCAGCGCCGCCGCCATTTCCCCCGCCTCGATCAGGCGGGAGGCGTGGGCAAGGTCGGACTGCCGCACCCGCAGCCTGTCCTCCACCCGGCGGCGTTCACTGACCACGGCGCCCAGCAGCAGGATGGTGATGGCGAGCGTCAGCATCAGAAGCTGGAAATGCGCCATGCGCGCGGTATCGACGCCGGTTATCTGGATGGCGGCGATCAGGCCGGCCTGGGTGGCGGCCGAGGCCAGCACCGCCCCGCCCAGCCCGTGCCGCACCGCGACCGCCATGGCCGGCAGGAACAGCAGGTAGAAATGCTCGTACTGCGACGAGGCCAGCGGGCCGAAATCCAACCACAGGGTGAATCCGATCAGCGCGCCATGGGCCAGAACCTCGGCGGCCCCGCCCCAGGACCAGCGCAGCGCCGGCATGCGCGGGGCGAGCAGCACCATCGGGGTCACCACGGCGATACCGATGATCTCGCCGGTCCAGAAGCGCAGCAGAACCTCGGGAAAATCCGCCCATTTGAACAGTCCGGCCGCCGTGTGGACGGCGACGAAGCCCAGCCCGATGACCAGAACCGCCACGGCGCTGCCGCCGAGCAGCAGGACGATGTCGCGCAGGCGGGACAGCCCCGGATCGATCGCCTTGCGCAGCAACTGTCCCGCCACCCCATACCCCAGGGCGACGATGCCGTTCGCCAGAAGGGCAGTGCCCAGCGGCACCGGCAGGTCGCGGACCACGATGTCGGCAATGGTCAGTCCCAGCCAGAACAGCGGCGCCACGCGCAGGCCCAGCAGCACCGACAGCCCCATCATCAGGCCGGCAGGCGGGTTCCACGGCGTAATGTTGATCGACGACACCGCATGGATGAAGCTGATCCAATCCAGGAACATATGGGCGGCCAGATAGGCCGGGATCAACATCCAACGATGGCGGGCAGTCTGCGGCATGTTCCTATGGTAGCGCCAACCGGCCCGGACTGCACCACGTGAAATGATCCGCCTCGTATTACTACGGACATTCGGCGAGGTGTTGCGCGGCCCTTTTCGGTCCGTATTTCCCGGCATGGACAGACTGAACCCGACTTCCGATCATTAGGAGGGTCTCTGCAAATTGATCGAAAGTCACGATGGCGAGCCTTCGGCGCATTCTGCTGGCAACCGACCTGGAACCGAAATCGGACCGTGCCCTGGAACGTGCCGTCCAGCTCGCCTGTCGGTTCGATGCGGAGCTGACGGCGCTGCATGTCGTCGAAGGCAGCGGCGGCCCCTATGGCTGCCTGCCGCTGCACCATGTGGAAGCGGAACTCCAGCGCCATATCCTGGCCGCGCCCGGCGGGACGGAGATCCGGGCCCAGGCGGTCGCGGTGCGCGGTGAGGCTGTGGAGCATCGGGTCGCCGGCTATGCCGGGCTGTGGCTTCCCGACCTTCTGGTGGTGGGGCTGCACCAGCGCGACCGGGTGGCGGACCTGTTCCTTTCCTCCACCATCGAACGAATCGCCATCGCCGATGGAACGCCGATGCTGATCGTGCGCGACAAGCCGCTCCAGCCCTATCTGCGGGCGCTGGTTCCGGTCGACTTCTCCGAACGGTCGGCCCCGTCTGTGGACGGGGCGCGCATGCTGATGCGGGAAGGGGCCATCCATCTGCTGCATGTGGTCGACCAGCCGGGCCTCGCCGGGCGGTCGATGTCGGCCCCGGATACGCCGGTACTGGACACGGCGCACTTTGCGTACGATTTTCGGAAAGCGCTCGGCAGTCCGGCCGGCGGGCCGGAGGTCGAGACGATCGTCCTCACCGGCTCTCCGGGGCGTCGGATCGTCGAGCTGGCTCGAGAGGGGCGGTACGATCTGGTTGCGCTGGGTTCGGCCCGGCGCAGCGGCATCTCCCGTGCCTTGCTGGGCAGCACGGCCTCGGAGGTGATCGAGGCGCTGCCCTGCGATGTCCTGGTCGGCGGCACCGTTCCCGGCCGGTCGTCACAGTCGGCAACGTCCCTTGGCCAAATTGGAGAACCAGATGGCGGAGAACCGGATGGCCATAACTGAGCTTTTTACCGCGGCCGATGTCGTCCTCGACGCCGTCCCCGCTCCCGCCAGCAAGGCGGCGCTGCTCGACCTGCTTGCGGAAGCGGCGGCGGCCCGCAGCGCCCGGCCGGCGCCGGAAATCCTGGACGCCCTGATGGCGCGGGAGAAGATCGGATCGACCGCGCTCGGCAAGGGTGTGGCGCTTCCCCATACCGAACTCGCCGAACTGGCGGAGCCGGTCGTCCTGTTCGCCCGGCTCCAGCGCGCGGTCGATTACGACGCGCGCGACGACCAGCCGGTCGATCTCGTCTTCCTGGCCTTGTGGCCGGCATCGAACCGCAAGGGCCTGCTAGCCGCCATGGCGGAGATCTGCGGGGCGCTGCGCGATCCGCAGGTGCTGCGCCGGCTGCGCGGCGCCGCGACGCCGGAGGACGTCGCCCGGATCGTCCTGCAGGCCGTCGCGCGGGATGAGGCGGATCCCGACCTCATCAAGGATCCCGACGACCCGCCGCCCGGCATCTGAACCCTTCCGACCCCGCCGCTCCATCCGACCGTAGGACTTCATGCCCGACGCCTTGCTGCTCCTGATCGCCGTTGGCTTCCCCTTCGCCGGTGCGCTCGTCGCCGGGCTTCTGCCCACGCACGCGCGCAACGCGGCGGCGTGGCTGGCCGGCGGCGTGGCGCTGGTCGGGCTGGCGATGGTGTGGTCCGCCTATTCGATCGTGCAGGCGGGCGGCGTGATCCGCTATTCGGCGGCCTGGATGCCGACGCTCGGGCTGGAATTCTCCTTGCGCATGGACGGCTTCGCCTGGCTGTTCGCCGGGCTGGTGTTCGGCGTCGGCGTGCTGGTGGTGCTCTATGCCCGCTATTACATGGCGGCCGAGGATCCGGTGCCCCGCTTCTTCGCCTTCCTTCTCGCCTTCATGGGGTCGATGACGGGGGTGGTGCTGTCGGGCAACCTGATCCAGCTCGTCTTCTTCTGGGAGCTGACCAGCCTCCTTTCCTTCCTGCTGATCGGCTATTGGCACCACACCGCCGCCGCGCGCGACGGCGCGCGCATGGCGCTGACCGTCACGGCGACGGGCGGTCTCTGCCTGTTCGCGGGCGTGCTGATCCTGGGCCACATCGTCGGCAGCTACGATCTCGACGCGGTGCTCGCCGCGGGCGACCGCGTCCGGGCCAGTCCGCTCTACCTGCCGGCGCTGGTGCTGATCCTGCTCGGCGCCCTGACCAAGAGCGCGCAGTTCCCCTTCCATTTCTGGCTGCCGCACGCCATGGCCGCGCCGACCCCGGTGTCCGCCTACCTGCATTCGGCGACGCTGGTGAAGGCCGGCGTCTTCCTGATGGCGCGGCTGTGGCCGGTGCTTGCGGGTACGGAGGCGTGGTTCTGGATCGTCGGCACGGCCGGGCTCTGCACCCTGCTGCTCGGTGCCTATGTCGCCATCTTCCAGCACGACCTGAAAGGACTTCTGGCCTATTCGACCATCAGCCATCTCGGGCTGACCACTCTGCTGCTGGGCCTGAACAGCCAGCTGGCGATGGTGGCGGCGATCTTCCACGTCATCAACCACGCGACCTTCAAGGCCTCGCTGTTCATGGCCGCCGGCATCATCGACCACGAGACGGGGACGCGCGACATCCGCCGGCTGTCCGGCCTGAACCGCCTGATGCCCTTCACCGCGCGCCTCGCGATGGTCGCAGCCGCCGCCATGGCGGGGGTGCCTTTGCTGAACGGCTTCCTGTCCAAGGAGATGTTCTTCGCCGAGGCGCTGTCGGCCAAGGGTTCGGTGCCGGTCTTCTTCGACGTGCTGCCGGTCGCGGCCATGGTGGCGAGCGCCTTCAGCGTCGCCTATTCGCTGCGCTTCATCCATGGCGCCTTTTTCGGGCCGGATCCGGTGGACCTGCCGAAAAAGCCGCATGAGCCGCCGGCCTGGATGCGCTTCCCGGTCGAGGTGCTGGTGCTGGCCTGCATCGTCATCGGCATCCTGCCCGCGGCCACGGTGGGGCCGTATCTCGATATGGCCGCGCGGGCGGCGCTCGGCACGGAGCCTCCCGAATACAGCCTTGCGGTCTGGCATGGCTTCAACCGGCCGCTGCTGATGAGCGTGATCGCCTTCGTCGCCGGGCTCGGCCTCTACCGCCTGCTGCAGGACCATCTCGGCAAGGGGATCGAGGGTCCGCCGCTGATCCGCGCCTTCGAAGGCCGGCGCATGTTCGAACGGACCATGGTCTTCCTGTCCTGGCGCCTCGCCCGCACGGTCGAGGGGCTGATCGGCACCCGCCGCCTGCAGCCGCAGCTCCGTCTGGTGGTGTGCGCGGCGGTTCTGGCCGCCGGCTGGGCGGTCTGGCTGCGCGGGCTGGGGCCGGGCAATCTGGTGCCGTCCGGCATCGATCCGGTGCTGGCGATGATCTGGGCGCTGGGCGCCGCCTTCGCGCTGGGCGCCGCCTGGCAGGCGAAGTTCCACCGGCTGGCGGCGCTGATCCTGCTTGGCGGGGCCGGGCTGGTCGTCTGCGTCACCTTCGTCTGGTTCTCCGCCCCCGACCTCGCGCTCACCCAGCTGCTGGTGGAGGTCGTGACCACCATCCTGCTTCTGCTGGGCCTGCGCTGGCTGCCCAAGAGGCTGGACGTTCCCGGCACCCGCGGGTCGGAGGCGATCACCCTGACCCGCCGCCTGCGCGACCTCGGCATCGCCATCGCCGCCGGGGCCGGCATGGCGGGGCTGGCCTATGGCGTGATGACCCGCTTCCCGCCGGAACTGCTGGCCCAGCATTTCCTGGAGCTTGCCTACAGCGAGGGCGGCGGCACCAACGTCGTCAACGTCATCCTGGTGGATTTCCGCGGCTTCGACACCATGGGGGAGATCACCGTCCTCGGTGCGGTGGCGCTGACCGCCTACGCCCTGCTGCGCCGCTTCCGTCCGGCCTCGGACAGCGTCGACGTTCCCGAACAGCAGCGCGACCAGAGCGCCTTCGACATGGCCCATCCCGACCGCAAGGAAGGCGACACGGTGGCGGAATGGCTGTTCATCCCGTCGCTGATCGCGCGGCTTCTGTTCCCGCTGATCGTGATGGTGGCGCTGTTCCTGCTGCTGCGCGGCCACGACCTGCCGGGCGGCGGCTTCGCGGCCGGGCTGACCGTGGCGATCGCCATGATCCTGCAATACATGTTCGGCGGCATCCAGTGGGTGGAGACACGGCTGCGCGTCCTGCCGATGCGCTGGATGGGGATCGGGCTTCTTCTGGCCGCCGGCACCGGGCTGGGCGCCTGGATCTTCAACAGGCCCTTCATGACCAGCTATTTCACCTACGCCGAGCTGCCGGTGCTGGGGAAGATTCCGGTGGCGAGCGCCCTGCTGTTCGACATCGGCGTCTTCGCCCTGGTGGTGGGCTCGACCGTCCTGATCCTCATCGCGCTGGCCCGCCAGTCGCTGCGCGGCCACCGCGCCGCGACGCCGCGGCCGGCGGAGACGCCGGCTGCAGCCGAGCCGGTGCCGACCGCCGTGGGAGACGACTGACATGGAACTGATCCTTTCGCTCGGCATCGGCGTGCTGACCGGCTCCGGCGTGTGGCTGCTGCTGCGGCCCCGCACCTTCCAGGTGATCATCGGCCTGTCGCTGCTGTCCTATGCCGTCAACCTGTTCATCTTCTCCACCGGCGGCCTGCGCACCGGCGCCGAGCCGATCCTGGAGGGCGGCCGGGCCGGCAACCTCGCCATGCATGCCGATCCGGTGCCGCAGGCGCTGGTGCTGACCGCCATCGTCATCGGCTTCGCCACCACCGCCCTGTTCCTCGTCCTGCAGATCGCCGCCCGCGGCCTGACCGGGACCGACCATGTCGACGGAAAGGAGAAGAGCCGGTGACCGGCTGGATGGATCACCTGACCATCGCCCCCATCATCCTGCCCATGCTGGCGGGTGCGGTGATGATGCTGATCGACGAGCGGCAGCGCACGCTGAAGGCCGTGATCGGCATGGCGTCGGCGCTCACCCTGCTGGGGCTGGCCGTCCTGGCGATGACGGTCGCTGACCAGGGCGCGGCCGGCGTCCGCGTCTACCGGCTGGGCGACTGGCCAGCCAATTTCGGCATCGTGCTGGTTCTGGACCGCTTCGCCGCGCTGATGCTGGTGCTGACCGGCATCCTGGGGGTGGCCGCCCTGCTGTTCTCGCTGCCGCGCTGGCAGAAGGCGGGCGCGCATTTCCATTCGCTGTTCCAGTTCCAGCTGATGGGGCTGAACGGGGCCTTCCTGACCGGCGACCTGTTCAACCTGTTCGTCTTCTTCGAGATCATGCTGGCCGCCTCCTACGGTCTGGCGCTGCACGGCTCGGGCATCGCGCGGGTGCGGGCGGGGCTGCACTACATCGCCATCAATCTGGCGGCGTCGCTGCTGTTCCTGATCGGCGTCAGCATGATCTACGGCATCTCCGGCACCCTCAACATGGCCGATCTGGGCAGCCGCGTCGCCGGGATGGCGGCGGAGGACCGCGGGATGCTGGAGGCGGGGGCGGCCATTCTCGGCGTCGCCTTCCTGATCAAGGCGGGGATGTGGCCGCTGGGCTTCTGGCTGCCCAACACCTACTCCACCCTGGGCGCGGCGTCGGCGGCCATCGTCTCCATCCTCAGCAAGGTCGGCGTCTATGCCGTGCTGCGGCTGTGGCTGCTGGTGTTCGGCGACGCGGCCGGCGCCTCCTCCGACTTCGGCGGCACCGTCCTGCTGGTCGGCGGGCTGGCGACCATCGGCTTCGGGTCGATCGCCGTGCTGGCGACGCAGAACATGGCGCGGCTGGCCGGGGCCAGCGTGCTGGTCTCGTCCGGCACCCTGCTGGCCGCCATCGGCACCGGGCAGCTGTCGGTGACCGGCGGCGCCCTGTACTATCTCAGCAGTTCGGTCCTGGCCGTCGCCGGCTTCTTCCTGGTGGTGGAACTGGTGGAGCGCGGCCGCGCCGTCGGCGCCGACGTGCTGGCGGTGACGCGCGAGGCGTATGGCGAGGGCGATGACGAGGACTCCGACGATGGCGGGGCCGGCGTCGCCATCCCGGCGACGATGGCGATCCTCGGCATCGGCTTCATGTCCAGCGCGCTCCTGCTCGCCGGCCTGCCGCCGCTGTCGGGATTCCTCGCCAAGTTCGCCATCCTGTCGCCGCTGCTGGCCGCCAGCCCGGAGGTGCCGGTCACCACCTGGGTTCTGATGGCGGCGCTGGTCCTGTCCGGGCTGGCGACGGTGGTGGCGATGACGCGTGCAGGCATCGATGCCTTCTGGGCCTCCTCCCAAGAGGCGCCGCGCGTGCGGGTGGCGGAGATCGCGCCGGTCCTGCTTCTGCTCTCCCTGAATGTGGCGCTGACCGTCCAGGCCGAGCCGGCGATGCGCTACATGGAGGACACAGCGAAGTCGCTGCACGCCACGCGAGACTACACCGGCGCCGTGAAGGCCGTTGCCCGCATACCCGGAACGACGGGAGGCTCCCAATGAGAGCGGCGATGAGCAAATGGCTTCCCTACCCCATGATGACCGCGACCCTGCTGGGGGTCTGGCTGTTGCTGAACGAAAGCGTGGCTCCGGGCACGATCATCCTCGGCGCCGTCCTGTCGGTTGCGACCGCCGCGACGCTGAAGACGCTCGACCTTCCGGCCGGACGGTTCCGCCGGCCGTGGGCCGCCGTGTCGCTCCTGGGGCTGGTGCTGGAGGATATCGTCCGTTCCAACATCGCCGTCGCCTGGATCATCCTGCGGCCCGGCAAGGGCGGGCGGGTGTCGGGCTTCGTGCGCATCCCGCTCGAACTCCGGGCGCCCTACGGGCTGGCGACGCTGGCCTGCATCGTCACCGCCACGCCGGGCACGGTGTGGGTCGCCTATGACCGGAGGCGGAACACGATCCTCCTCCACATCCTCGATCTCGTGGACGAGCAGGTGTGGATCGACACCATCAAGGGGCGGTACGAGACACGGTTGATGGAGCTGTTCGAATGATCGTCAAGTTTCTGATGGGAACGATCTTTCTGACCCAGATCATGCTGGTGGTGGCCATGGCCTTCGCGACCTTCCGGGTGCTGCGCGGGCCGCGGGCGCAGGACCGCGTGCTGGGGATGGACACCCTCTATGTCACGGCGACCATGCTGCTGCTGACCTTCGGCATCCGCACCGGCAGCATCCTGTATTTCGAAGCGGCGCTGATCATCGCCCTGCTGGGATTTGTCTCGACGGCGGCGCTGGCGAAGTTCCTGATGCGCGGGGAGGTGATCGAATGACCCATCTGGCCGAAATTCCCGCCTGGGCGGCAATTCTGACCGCAGTGCTGCTGCTGACCGGCGCCGCCCTGACGCTGATCGGGACGGTGGGCCTGCTGCGCTTCGACAGCTTCTACCAGCGGGTCCACGCTCCGACATTGGGGGCGACGCTGGGGATCGGCTGCATCCTGCTGGCCTCGATGCTGTTCTTCTCCGTCCTGGAATCGCGGGCGATCATCCACGAGGTGCTGATCACCGCCCTGATGGTGGTCACCACGCCGATTACCCTGATGCTGCTGGCCCGCGCCGCGCTCTACCGCGACCGCACGGAGGGAAGCGACGAGGTGCCGCCGCCGCTTTCGGATTGACCGGGCTCCCTCAAATCCGCCGCAGCCGTCCCATCAATTGCGGATTGTCCCAGTTCGGCTGACGGTCCTCGATCACCACATGGTGGGGCAGGGGCGCGTCGCGCTCCAGCACCACCTCGACCCAGCGAGGCACCAGCTCGTTGTTGAGGTCATCCAGGATGGCGAGCGCCAAGGCCTCCAGCCCATCCGCGAAGCCGGCGAGTTCCGCCAGATAGGCGGCGACGGAGGCCGGGTCCGGCACCAGCCGGTCCGGCACCAGCCGCAGGGTCAGGCGCGTGCCGGCCATCGGCTCGCCGCGCAGTTCCACCAGATAGTCGTGGCGGGTGTCGGGGGAGGGGCGGGTGCTCAGGCGCTCTCGCCTCATGAAACGTCTCCCTTCACGCCGAACCTCCCCTCATGCCGAAACCCCAAGCCCGGCCTGCCCGGCGCGGGTCAGCTTCACCCAGCTGCGGGCGCCCGACTGGAAGGACAACCCGCCGCTGTAGCCCACCGCCCGCACGCTGTCGGCGAAGACCTGGATCAGTTCCACCCGCAGTTCCGGCGGCAGGGCGGCGTGGCTGCGCAGGATCAGATCGAAATGGTTCGGCCGCACCAGACCGTCCAGCTGCATCGGCCCGAAGCGGCTGAGGTCCAGGTCGATGAGGAAGCGGCTGCCGGGCTTGCCGCGCGGCCTGCCGTCGCCCTCCTCGTCCTCCTTCAGGGGATGGACATGCAGCTTGATCGGCTTCGGGCCCGTGGAATCCATCAGCGGGATGGTGTAGCTGCGCCAGTCGCCCGGCAGCGCTTCCGCGGCCTCGCGGCGCAGCCCCTCGAAATCCTTGTCCAGCCGCTCCAGCAGGTCGCGCCGCCCGGCCTTGTCGAGCGCGGACGACGCATCGTCGCCGAGCCAGCCCCGCGCATCGCCGCCGCGCATCGCCGCCAGGAAGAAGCCCAGCGCCGCGGTCAGCTTGCGGTTCGGCTGAGGCATGGTCGCCAGCATCGACCTGGCCAGCGCCGGGTCGGACGCCGCCAGTGTCGCCATCAGCTGCCGCATCGCCGGCCAGTCACGCTCGTCGAGCGGCCCCGGCGGGCCGGGCAGGGTGGGGGCCGCCGCCTGGGTCGCCTGGGCAAGATCGGCGAGCGCCGCCGTGACCTTGGCCCCCGGCGGCAGGCTGGCCGGGACGTTGAGGGCCAGCATGCCCTGTTTGGTCGCCAGGATCGGCTGACCCTGCGGCGTGCTGCCGGCGACCGTGCCGCGCAGGACGGGGGTGTCGGGCGGAAGGGTGGGGGCTTCCGCGTCCAGAGAAGGTTGGCTGCCGGCCTGATTGCCGGGCTGACTGGCGGTCTGGCCGCCGCCCTGTCCGGTCCGTCCGCCGGATTCGGGGTCGCCGGGCGGGCGCGGCTGTTGCGGAGGCGGGGTTACGGTCAGGATCTTCAACGCCACCGTGGCGCCGCGCGGCAGCTCGGGCAACTCGGCGGAGGTGCCGCCGGCCGTGCCGGCAGACCGGTCGGGCGTTGCCGGCGCTCCGGCGCCGGGGTGCGCCGCATCGCCGCCCAGCTGGACCGGAGTGCCGAAGGTCGCGCTGCCTCCGGCCGTCGGCGGCGCCGGCATGGATGGCGTGGCGGGTGCCGCAGCCTCGGGCTTGGCCGGACCGGCGGGGTTGCTGCCGGCCGGGGAGGGGGCTGTCGGTTGGGGTGCGGCGCCGCCGGCCGGTGCCGCCGGCATCGGCTTGGCGCCCGATCCTCCGGCGATCACCAGCGCCGGCACCACCGTGCCGGGCAGCAGCGGCGGCAGGGTGGGCGCCGTTGTCGGTGTGGGAGTCGTCGGCAGCAGGACGGCGGGAGTGGCGGCATTTCCGGTCGCCGGGCTGCCCGCCGGCGTCGTGGCTGCGGCCGTTCCGCCCGCCGCTCCAGTCGGATTGCCCAGCGCCTGCAGCAAAATCAACGCGGTGGGCTTGGCTGGGATCGTTCCCGGTGTCGTGGGGGCTAGCGTGGTGGAAGACGGTGTGCCGGTGCCGGGCGTGGTTTGGCCGGGCGTGATCTGGATTGTGACCGGCTTGTCGGGCGGCAGTTGCGTCTTGCTGTCGAGCAGCAGTTCGCCCGCCGAGGTGCGGACGCGGGTCAGGCCTTCCGGCGTCTGGCCGGCGACTGTGCCGGTCAGCACCACCGGGCGGGTCACCTCCGGCAGCCGCTCGGGCAGGCGGACGACCGTGGCCTCGGCCGTAGCGGGTGCGGGCGTGGCGGGAGCCGCCACGGCGGTGGCGGCAGCGGAGGTGACCGATGGAGGGAGCGCCCCGCCCATCGGTTCCGTTACTTGGAGCCGGCCAGCAGCCGCTGCACGATCGCCTCGACGTCGCGCGCCGCGTCGCAGGCCGGCGAACGGGTCAGCAGCGGGGTCTGGCTGCGGATGGCGTCGCGCACCTTCAGGTCGCGGCGGATGATGCCCGCCAGAGACGGCTTGTATTTCAGGAAGTTCTGGCAGGCCTTCAGGATGGTGCCGTAGGTGCGTTCGCCGTCCTTCACGCTCTGCGCCATGTTCACGACGATCCGCAGGTCGGCCGACGGGTTGGTCGCGTGGGTCAGCTTGATGAAGGCATAGGCGTCGGTCAGCGAGGTCGGCTCGTCCGTCGTCACCACCAGCGTGATGCCGGCCGGTCCCGACAGGGTGCGCACCGTGCGGTCGACGCCGGCGCCCATGTCCATCACCACCCTGTCATAGCTCTTGGCCAGTTCCAGCAGGTCGTTGCGCAGGCCCGACAGGCGCTGGCTCGGCAGCTGCGCCAGCGTGCCCGATCCCGAGCGTCCGGCGATGATGTCGAACCCGGTGTCGGGGAAGCGCTGCGCCGCCTTGCCCAGCGTCACCTCGCCGTTGATGACGGCGCCCAGATCGTTCCTGGGCGAAAATCCCAGCTGGATGTCGACGTTGGCGAGGCCGAGGTCGCCGTCGAACAGCAGGGTGTTCATTCCCGCTTTGGTCAGAGCGTGGCTGAGCGTGATGGAGAACCACGTCTTGCCGACGCCGCCCTTCCCG
Source organism: Azospirillum ramasamyi (assembly GCF_003233655.1). Lineage (NCBI taxonomy): Bacteria > Pseudomonadati > Pseudomonadota > Alphaproteobacteria > Rhodospirillales > Azospirillaceae > Azospirillum > Azospirillum ramasamyi. The sequence goes on along the minus strand of NZ_CP029832.1, from coordinate 257,342 downwards.
CTGGCCACGGCGATGACGTTGGCGCCGCGCAGCGGGCGAACGTTCTTGAGGGCGGCCGGGAACACCGGATCGGTCATGGCAGGGTCCTCGACGAGGGGGAACTGGAGGCTTTTGCCTTGGTTGCGGATTTTGCGGTTGCGGGCTTCGTCGGTTTGGCGGCGGCGGCTCGGCGTGGCGGCGGGGGTGGCGGCGCCGGTTCGATCTCCGGCTCGTCGTCCTCCGGCTCATAGCCGCGCCCGAAGGTCGGCTTGCGCCTCGGCGTATGGTCCGGCTCCTGGTCCGGATGGCCGTCGTCGTCCTCTTCCCAATCCGCGCTGCGGGCGGCGCGGCGCGGCGCCGGCTCCTTGGCGGCGGGCGCCTTCTCCTCTGCCGGGATCATCATGCGGGCGAGCGCCAGCGGGTTCAGGGCGGTCAGCCCCTCCGCCACCTTGGACGACACGCTGACGTCGCAGAAGGACAGCCGGGCACGCGCCGCGATCGACAGCAGGCTGCCCAGCCGGCGGACCATGTCCAGCCGGGTGACCAGCATGCGCCGCACGCCGACCGCCTTGAAGGCCAGCGCCATGTCGGCGGCCTCCAGCGCGTCCAGACCGGCGGGCAGGACCAGCACCGGCTCCACCTCCCCGGCGGACAGCATGGCGCGGAGATCCTGCATGTCCTCGGCGTCGAAGGGGTTGCGGCCGGCGGTGTCGACCAGCACGAGGTCGGTCTTGCGGAGGACCTCGAAGGCGCCGGCCAGCGCGTCGGGATCCTCCACCGTGGCCAGCTTCAGCTTCATCAGCCGGGTGAAGGCCGCCAGCTGGTCGACGCCGCCCGCCCGCACCGTGTCGGTGGTGATGACGCCGACCGAGCGCTTCTTGAAGACGGCGCGGGCGGCCAGCTTGGCCGCGACCAGCGTCTTGCCGGCTCCGGGCGGACCCACCAGCGCCAGCGGCTTCACCTGCGTGCGCCCGTCCGGCAGCGGGTTGAAGGTGAAATAGGAATCGAGCGCCGAGCCCAGCGCCAGCCTGGGATCATCGGTGTCGAGCCCCGAGGCGGCGTCGATCAGCTGTTCGGCCAGGGTGGCGGGGACGCCGTGGCGCTGCAGGGCGTCGGCCACCACCTCGCCCACGTCGATCTCGGGTTCGACCGGTTTCGGCAGGGCCTTGGCCCGGCCGCCGCGCACAGCGCCGGAAACGGGGGTGGCCGGCAGGTCGTCCTCTTCCACCGCCGCCGTGACGCGCACGCCGCCGCCTTCCTCCTCGCGCGTCGCGACGATGATGGCGTCGTCGCCCAGCGACTGGCGCACCATCCGCATGGCGTCGGACATGGTCTTGGCATGGAAGGACTTCAGCCGCATCGGCAGCGCCTTCCGTCAGGCAAGGGGGAGAGAACGGCGCGCATCGTCAGATCTGCCCCAGGGTCTTGATGCGGGCCTTCGGGTGGATCTCGTTCTGGGACATGACCACGGTAGCCGGCCGGAACCGCTCGACGATGGAGCGGACGAACGGCCGGATGAGCGGGCTGGTCAACAGAACGGGGCTCTCGCCCATCATGGCATGTCGCTCGAAGGTTTGGCGGACGGAGGTGATGAACTGCTGCAGGCGGGATGGGGCCATCGTCAGCTGCCGGTCGTCGCCGTCGCCCACCAGTGACTCTGCGAACGCCTGCTCCCATTCGGGCGACAGGGTGACGAGCGGGATGAATCCCATCTCGTTCGTGTTCGCGTCGCAGATCTGCCGGGCAAGGCGGGAGCGCACGTGCTCGGTGATCTGGGTGATGCTGCGGGTCTGGCTGGTCGCTTCGGATACCCCTTCCAATATGGTGGGAAGATCCCGGATCGAGACGCGTTCGGCAAGGAGATTCTGCAACACCCGTTGCAATCCGCCCACAGTGATCTGATTCGGCACCACGTCGGCGATGAGCTTCTGGTGTTCCTTGTCGGTCTCGTCCAGCAGCTTCTGCGTCTCGGTGAAGGACAGCAGCTCCTGCATGTTGTCCTTGATCAGCTCGGTCAGGTGGGTGGTGACCACGGTCGACGGGTCGACCACGGTGTAGCCCTTGAACAGGGCCTCCTCGCGGTAGCCCGGCTCGATCCAGATGGCGGGCAGGCCGAAGGTCGGCTCCACCGTCTGTTCGCCGGGCAGGCTCATGGCGTCGCCGCGGGGGTCCATGACCAGCAGCATGTTGGGCCGGATGTCGCCGCGCCCGGCCTCGATCTCCTTCACGCGGATGATGTAGGTGTTGGGCGGAAGCTGCAGGTTGTCCTGGATGCGGACCGCCGGCATGACGAAACCGACCTCGCCGGCGATCTGCCGGCGCAGGCCCTTGATCTGGTCGGTCAGCCGGTGGCTTCCCGCCTGCGGCTGGTTGATCAGCGACAACAGGCCGTAGCCCAGTTCCAGCCGGATCAGGTCGATGGCGAGTGCGGTGGCGATCGGCTCGTCCGGTACCGGACCTGCACCGGGCATGCCGCCCGGCCCGGCGCCGGTGGCTGCCTCCTCCGCCGCGGCTGCCTCCTCCGCCTCCTTCTTCGCGCGCAGGCGCGGCATGTACCAGGCGGCGGCGCCCACGACGGCGATGACCGGGACCAGCGTCAGGATCGGCATGCCCGGCAGCATGGCCAGCACGGCGACGGCGCCGGCCGACAGAGCCAGCGCCTGGCTGTGGCCGGTCAGCTGTCCGACCACAGCCTTGTCGGTGGAGCCGCCCATGCCGGCCTTCGACACCAGGAAGCCCGCGGAGATCGAGATGACCAGCGCCGGGATCTGGGAGACGAGGCCGTCGCCGATGGTCAGCTTGGTGAAGGTGTCCAGCGCCTGCATCACCGGCATGTCGTAGCGCAGCACCGCGATGGTGACGCCGCCGATGATGTTGATGAACATGATCATCAGGCCGGCGACCGCGTCGCCCTTCACGAACTTCGACGCACCGTCCATCGAGCCGAAGAAGGCGCTCTCGTCCTCCAGCTCCTTGCGCCGCGCGCGCGCCGTGCCTTCGTCGATCATGCCGGCCGACAGGTCGGCGTCGATGGCCATCTGCTTGCCGGGCATGGCGTCGAGGGTGAAGCGCGCCGCCACTTCGGCGATGCGGCCCGAACCGGCGGTGATGACCTTGAAGTTCACGATCGTCAGGATGGCGTAGATGATCACGCCGATGACGAAATCGCCGCCCATCACCAGATTGGCGAAGGCCTCGATGACATGGCCGGCGGCCGACGTGCCCTCATGCCCTTCCGTCAGGATCAGGCGGGTGGAGGCCATGTTCAGCGACAGGCGCAGAAGCGTCGTGATCAGCAGGATCGTCGGGTAGGACGACAGCTCCAGCGGCTTTTCGATGAACAGCACCACCATCAGGATCAGGATGGAGATGGTGATGTTCAGCCCCAGCATCATGTCGAGCATGACGGCGGGCAGCGGCATGATCAGACCGACCACGACGATCAGGATGCCGATGGCCATCGCCACGTCGCCGCGCTTCAGCGACGCTTTGACGACCGCCCACATCTCGCCGAAGGCGGCCATGTTGCCGGGACCGCCGCCGCCCGGGCCGCCGCCGCTATTCTGTTCCGTCAGCGCCATGGATGCTCCCGCCGCTCAGGGCCCGGTTCCGGACCGGCCCTCAGGCCGTCGCCCGTTCGTCGTTGCCCGGCGCGGGCACGTTGCGGCCTTCGTCGCCGTACTGCTTCAGCTTGTTGCGCAGCGTGCGGATCGAGATGCCCAGGATGTTGGCGGCATGGGTGCGGTTGCCCAGGCAGTGGGTCAGCGTCTCCAGGATCAGGTCGCGTTCCACGTCGGCCACCGTGCGGCCGATCAGCGCCGCCAGACCGGCGCCGGTCCCGCCGGCATTGGCCGCGGCGGCGGCGCCGCTGTTGGCGGCCATGCCGTAGGGGCCTGACTTGCCGCCCTTCGGCGGGCCGTAGCTGGTCGGCAGGGCGCCCGGCGGCGGAACCACCAGGGGAGGGGCGGGCTGGGGCGCATGCGGCTGGGCGGCCGGCACCGTGCCGCCGGGGCCGGCGAACGGGTTGGCGACCGGCGAGTCGGCGGGGATGGAGGCCTGGGCGCTGCCTTCCGGCGCCAGCATCTTGCTGGTCAGCATGATGGCTTCCGGCCCGACCTCCTCGCCGCGCGACAGCAGGACGGCGCGGTGCATGGTGTTTTCCAGCTCGCGCACGTTGCCGCGCCAGTGGTGGGTCTTCAGCATCAGCAGGGCGTCCTCGGTCAGGCGCTTCTCGCCCAGACCGTTGGCCTCCGCGTATTTCCTCAGGAAATGCTCGGCGATCATCGGGATGTCGGCCGGGCGTTCGCGCAAGCTCGGGATCGCCACGCTGAACACGTTCAGGCGGAAATACAGATCCTCGCGGAAGTTGCCGGAGCGGACCTCCGCCTCCAGGTTGCGGTTGGAGGTGGCGATCAGGCGGACATTGACCTTCACCGGCTGGCTGGAGCCGATGCGGTCGATCTCCTTCTCCTGGATGGCGCGCAGAAGCTTGGCCTGCAGGCGCGGATGCATCTCCGACAGCTCGTCCAGCAGGAGGGTGCCGTTGTTGGCCTCCTCGAACTTGCCCAGACGCCGGGCCACGGCGCCGGTGAAGGCGCCCTTCTCGTGCCCGAACAGCTCCGATTCCAGCAGGTTTTCCGGGATGGCGGCGCAGTTCACCGCGACGAAGGGCTCGTTGGCCCGCCGGCTCTTGCGGTGGATGAAGCGGGCCATCAGCTCCTTGCCGGTGCCGCTCTCGCCGGTGATCATCACCGAGGCGTCGCTGGGGGCCACCTGCTCGGCCAGCCGCAGGGTCGCCAGCATGGCCGGGTCGCTGCAGACGATGGAATGGCTTTCCTCCGCCACCGCCTCCAGCACCGCGGCGATCAGCTCGGCGTTGGGCGGCAGCGGCAGGTATTCCTTGGCGCCGGCGCGGATGGCGCGCACGGCGGCGGCCGCATCGGTGCCGATGCCGCAGGCGACCACCGGGATGGTGATCCGCTCCGACTTCAGGCTGTCGATGAAGGTCGCGATGTCCAGCTTGACGTCGATCATCACCAGATCGGCACCGGCGGCGGCCCGCAGGGCGTTCAGCGCCCCTTCGATGCTGTCGGTGTGCGACACCTTGGCCCCGCGCTTCATCGCGATCTTGCCGGCCGCGGTGATGTAGCCTTCCAACGTTCCAACGATCAGCAGACGCATAGCCTTACGCTCCCACTCTCGGGGCTTCCCGGTCGAAATACTGGATCCGCTTTCCAGGCGGCAGGACGGCGTTCAGGAGCATCTCCAGACGCCGCGGATTCTCCTGGCGCGCGATGGATACGGCGCCGATGGTGTAGAGGGTCTTGACCAGCGCGTCCTCCTCCGCCGACCGCTCCACCTTGGCGGCGAGCGGAGAAAGGACGACGTTGCCGAGCACGGCCCCGTAGAAGGTCGTCAGCAGGGCCAGGGCCATCGCCGGCCCGATGGCCGACGGGTCGCTCAGGCTGCCCAGCATCTGCACGAGGCCGACCAGCGTGCCGATCAGGCCCATGGCCGGCGCCACTTCCGAGGCGCGGCGCAGCACGCCGGCGCTCTTGCCCTGGGCGCCAACGGTCGCCTCGACCTCGCCGGTCAGCATCTGCTCGATGGTGTCGGGCGGATGTCCTTCGGTGATCAGGGTCACGCTGCGGTGCAGGAAGGGCTCTCCGCGCAGTTCCGGCAGGACGTTGCGCAGGGTCTCCGGCCCGGCCCGGCGGGCGGCCTCGGCCAGCAGGATCACCTGCCGCGCCACGCCCTTGGGATCCAGCGTCTGGTGGACCAGCACCGCCGCCGCGCTCCGCCACGCCACCGCCACGTCGCCCAGCGAGAAGGAGGCGGTGGTGACCGCCAGCGTCCCGCCCAGCACGATCAGCAGCGACGGCGGGTCGAGGAAGGCGCGCGCCGAGCCGCCGGTGGTGATCGCCAGCAGGATCACCCCCGCAGCCGCGGCAAGCCCGACCAGGGTCGCCACGTCCAGCCCGCCGCGCAGCCGCACGCCCCGCCCCGAGGCGGCTGCGGCTGCCGCCGGCTGCGGCTGGGCCGTCTTGGCGCGGGATGCGGCGCTGTCGGACGGAATCGCCATCAGCCCCGGTCCGACTTGATGATTTCCGTCATGGTCACGCCAAGCCGGTCTTCCACCACCACCACCTCGCCGCGGGCGACCAGGCGGTTGTTGACGTAGATGTCGATGGCCTCGCCGACCTTGCGGTCCAGCTCCACCACGGCGCCGCGGCCCAGCTTCAGCAGCTGCGCCACCTGCATTGTCGACTTGCCCAGCACCGCGGAGATCTGGACGGGGATGTCGTACACCGCCTCCAGATCCTTGGCGATTCCGGGGCTGGCGTAGTCGTCGCCATCGCCACCGTGCAGGTCGTTCAGCGAGAAATTGTCGCTCGGCATGTCGGTCTCGGCCTCCTTCAATCCGGTCACCCCTTAGACGGGGGCCGGAGCCTCCAGCATGTGCGCGGCACGGCGCTCGATCTCGGCAAGCAGCTGGGCGGTGTCCCGCTCCATGCCGCCTTCGGCCCATTCGATGCGGCAGCCGCCGGGCGCGATCGACGGGTCGCCGATCACCATCAGCTTGGCGCCGAAGCCGCTCGCCCCGACGGTGCGGTCCAGATGCTCGCGCACCAGCCCCATCGTGTCCTCCGCCACCCGGATGACCAGCCGAGGCTCGTCGATCAGGTCGGTCAGGCAGTTGCGGACCATCGCCTCCACCTCGGCCATCCCGCCGCGCCGCGCCCATTCCGGCAACAGCTTGCGGACGATGGCCAGCGCCAGATGGACCGGCTGTTCGGAGCGCATGGCGTTGCCCGTCTCATGCTCCGCCAGCAGGCGGGACACCCCGTCGGCGATCTGGGAGAGAGCGGTGGCGATGCGGTTGTTCACCGTCGCCTCGATCTCCGCCTTGCCGCGCTCGTACCCGGTGTTCTGACCGGCGGCCATGCCGTCGGTGAAACCCTTGCCGTATCCGGCGGCCGTGCCCTCCGACTTGCCGGCGGCAAGGCCCTCCTCGTAGCCCTGGGCGCGGGCGGCGGCCAGTTCCTCCTCGCCGAAGGTCGGGGCGGGCGGCAACTCCGGTTCCGGTTCGGGCTCCGTTTGGGCCGACAGCTCGTCCTCCGGTAGCAGGTCATCGTCCTCCACATGGGTCATGCGGGGCACGGCGTCCACATCGAACGACTCGTCGAAGAGGAATTTGCGCACGCTCATCGCCGCGGCACTCCCCCGAAAGACGGTATGGTAACGGAGGCCGGCATGGCTCAGCTCTCCTGATACAGCCAGTTGCGCAGGATGGAGACCGCCTCTTCCGGGTGCTTGTCGACGATCTCGCCGACCTTGCGCAGGGACGACGCGCGGACGCGGCCTTCCACCCGGTTGATGTCGATCATCTGTTCCAACTCCTCGTCGGCCTGCGCCGCTTCCAGCGCCAGATCCTGGGCAAGCGCGCCGGTGGGGGCGGCGAGCGCGGCCGGCATGCCGGCCTGATCGGTCAGCAGGCGGTCCATCTCGTCCTCCTCCTGCATCTCGGCCTTCTCGAAGGCGCGGGAGATCAGGGGGCGGATGACCAGCAGGATGATCAGGACGGCGACGATGCCCAGGACCACCATCTCCGCGATGCGGAACAGGTCGTCCTTGGTCATGCCCATGAACAGCTCTTCCGGCTTCTGGACGTCGTCCTCGGGCGACCAGAAGCGCATGTTGATCACCTCCAGCGAGTCGCCGCGCACGGCGTCCAGCCCCACGGCGGACCGCACCAGCGCCTTGATGCTCTCGATCTCCTGCTCGCTGCGCGGCTGGTAGGCCGGCGGCGCGTCCCTGGAGGTCTGGTAGGTGCCGTCCACCAGCACGGCGACCGACAGGCGGCGGACGGTGCCGGCCTCGCGCACATGCGACTTGGTGGTCTTGGTGATCTCGTAGTTGATCGTCTCTTCGTTGCGGTTCGATTTGTTCGACGACAGCGGGCTGGCGCTGCTGCTGGCCTGCGAGGTCGGCAGGTTCTGGTCCACCGTGACCGGGGCCAGCGGGTCGCGGTCGCTGCTCTCGTTCGATTCGGTCACCGTCTGGGTGGAGCGGACGACCTGGCTTTCCGGATCGAAGATCTCCGACTGCGTCGTGATGCGGTCGAAGTCGAGGTCGGCCGACACCTCCGCCCGGACCTTGCCGTAGCCCAGCGTCCGGCCCAGCAGATCCTCGATGGTGCGGGCAAGCCGGCCCTCATAGGCCTGCTTCTTCTCCTCCGCGCTCGCCAACATCGCCTCGGCGGTGTCGCTGCCGGTGCCGCGGGCCAGAAGACTGCCCTTGTCGTCGACGATGGAGATGCGGTTGGGGTCGAGGTTGGGGACCGAGGCGGCGATCAGCTGCTGGATCGCCTGGATGTTCTCGCGGCTCAGCTGCGCGCCGGGGCGCAGCTTCAGGAAGACGCTGGCGGTGGCCGGGTTCTGCTGGCGGGCGAACAGCTCGCGCTTGGGCAGCACCAGATGGACGCGGGCGTTCTGCACGCCGTTCAGGGTCTGCACCGTGCGTGCCATCTCGCCTTCCAGCGCGCGCAGGTGGTTTATGTTCTGCATGAAGCTGGTGGCGCCGAAGCCTTCGCCCTTGTCGAACAGCTCGTAACCCACCGACCCGCCGGACGGCAGGCCCTGGGCCGCCATGCGCATGCGCATCGGCCCGACCTGATCGGCCGGGACCATGATCTTGGTTCCCGTCTTGTCGACGGTGAAGGGGACCTTCGCCTCCTCCAGCTTCTTGGCGATGGCCGCGGCTTCCGTCTGCTGGAGCTCGGCGTAGAGCAGCTCCATCTCCGGCGAGGACAGGCGGGTCGTCAGGTAGACGAAGAATCCGATCAGCAGCAGCCCGACGCCGCCGATCGCCGCGAGGCGGGCGGGCCCGAGATTGCGCAAGGTCTGCAGCAGGTTGTTCACGCGCGGTCCCCGATCGGAAGTCTTGCCGGCTTGCTCTTGGCATCGGCCGCTTCGCTGATGCGAAACGGTTTTTTGCAAGTTCCGCGCCGGGCTTGCCTACGTCGGGGCATGCTGCGGGGTCTTGATGAAGAGAGGGTTAACTGGCGGCAGTTTTTGCCGGGCGCCCGGCAAAATATGCCTAGTGTCCCGCAAATGTTGCAGTCCTGCGACGGTTCCGAATGGCAACCCTGAGTCACATTGCCGCACCGGATTTGCATCGCGTCATCGCTCCGGCTTGAGCGGTGCCGCAGGTGGCACGACCCAGGGTAGGAGAATACCATTCCCGACACGAAATAAGTGTAAGAGAGTGAACTATCGAACGATCGACGCGAAAGTATTGCTGTACATAAGAGGTAATCGGCCGAGCGGTGGTTGACATTGGCGGGTGCCGGTCATAGCTGAGTTGCATTCCATGCCCGCAACCGGCCGATTCGTCTTGCCCGCCGACGTCTTTCCAGCCTCGACGCCTTTCGCGCCGGGGTCCGGTGCGAAGGGCCAACCGGTGTGCCGGCGGGCGTCGACACGGTTCGGCGGCCTGGACCTGTACAGGATCGAAGGGGAATGCCATGAAACGGCGTGGCCGCGAAAAGAAGGAAGGCCTGAACGAGGTCGATGTGTTCGTCGGTCAGCGCCTGCGCGAGCTGCGCATGCTGGCCGGCCTCAGCCAGAGCGACGTGGCCTCCGCCCTCGGTCTGACCTTCCAGCAGTTGCAGAAGTACGAGCGCGGCTTCAACCGCGTCTCCTCCAGCCGCCTGTTCAAGCTCAGCCAGTTCTTCCGCGTTCCCGTCTCCGTCTTCTTCGAGGGCCTGGAGAACCGCCAGCCGGCGGGCGAGGGCGCCGAGACGCCGGCGGCGGGCGGAGCGGCCGGCGGCGAGGAGCAGGAGAACACCCTGCAGTCGCGCGAGGCGCTGATGCTCGCCCGCTATTTCCAGAGCATCCGCGACCCGCAGATCCGCGCCGCCATCCGCGAACTGGCGGAACGCTGTGCCGAGCAGCAGACGGACGGCGCCGGCGCCGGCGCGGCGCCTCCCCCCAAGCGCGGCCGTGCCCGCCGGGCGGAGCAGGGCGGCCACGCTTGAACCCGCGTCCCCGGCCCCAGGACTGCGAGTTCCGTGGGGCCATGGCTTGAGGCTGGGGCTTCAGGCCGGCCGCAGCCGCCGGTAATGTTCGAGGAAGTCGGCCAGCGCCTCTTCCGGGCCGAGCGGCACGATGGCGGCCTCGTCCGGGGCCGGCAGGTCGCGCCAGTTGACGCGGTGCGGCGCGCAGAGGTCGCGCAGTTCCGTCGCGAGCGCCCGCTGGTCGGCCAGCTTGACCGCCTTCGGCTCCGGGTGGCGGAAGCCGAAGCGCAGGGCGAGCGCGCTCTTGATCGGTTCCACCGCCTGCCGGATGGCGTCGCGGCCGATCCGCACCTTCCATGGCGTCGGCCAGTCGCCGGTGAAGGCCTCCTCGCAGTCATGCATCAGCGCGTCATAGGCATAGCCCTCCGGCGCCAGCCGACTGGCCAGGACGCAGTGCTGTGCGACGCTGAAGAAGCGCTGGGTGTTGCCGACGAAGCGGCACTGGTAGGCCAGCGGCCGGGCGATGTCCTCGATGTCGAACGGGCCGAAATCCGGCCGCTCCAAGTCCACCGTGCGGCCCGAATAGGTGATCATGACCGCGGTCGGCTCGGGCACGTCGAGCAGATCGAACTGGTCCGGATGGGTGACGCGGGGCGACCCGCTGCGCCGTTTCGGCGTGGCTTTCTTCATCCCCGGATCTCTAGCAGATCGGCCGTCCGCCGCTCAACCGCGCGTCCGCATGCTTGTCATACCGGCGAGGGTAAGGACCGACTCATCCGCGATGATATCAATCGTCGCTGCCCGCCGGTTCGCGCACCAGGCTGCTGGTGGCGCTGACGGTGGTCTCCAGCAGCGGGAGCAGGGCGGCGACCTTGTCGGTGTCGTCCGGGTTGTCGTTGATGGCGCGGGCGATCGCGGCCATGCGCGGCGCGCCGAAATTGGCCGCCAGCCCGGACAGGGTGTGGGCGGCCTGCTTCAGTTCCTTCGGGCGTCCGGCCTGAAGGGCGGAGCGGATGGCCGTCAGTTCGCGCAGCGCCGTTTCCGGCAGGAGCTGCAGCATGCCGTCCAGCGCCTCGCCGCCCAGCGCCAGCCGCAGTTCCGCCAGCTTCACCCGGTCGACGAGCGGCAGGGCCATGAAGTGGCCGCCCTCCAGCGCCGGGCGGCAGGGGATCGGCACCACCCGCCCGTCCTCCGGCCGGGTCGCCAGATCCACCAGCACGGCGTTCAGATGCTCCCAGTCGATGGGTTTGGTCAGATAGGCGTCGAGCCCGGCGGCCATGTGGCCGTCCCGGTGTTCAGGCAGGGCATCGGCGGACAGGCCGACGATGGGGATGCGCGCCACCGCGCCGTCCATGCGCCGGATCGCCCGCGCGGTCGACCGCCCGTCCAGCACCGGCATCTCCATGTCGAGGATCAGCACGTCGTAATCGGCCGCCTTGACCGCGTCCAGCACCGCCCGCCCATCGTTGACCGCGTCGATGCGGTGGCCGATGCGGGTCATCATGGCGGTGATCAGCATGCGGTTGATGTCGTTGTCCTCGGCCAGCAGAAGCCGCAGGGCGACGGGGCTCTGCGGCAGCTCCTCCGCCGATGCGCCCGGCAGGCCGCGGTTGCCCAAATCGCCGACCGGCTGGGCTTCCGCCGTGCGCGTCCTGATCGAGAAGCGGAAGGTGGAGCCGCGGCCGGGCACGCTGGCGACGGTGATCTCGCCACCCATCGCCTCCACCAGCCGCTTGCAGATCGCCAGCCCCAGTCCGGTGCCGCCATATTTGCGGCTGGTCGAGGCGTCGGCCTGGACGAAGGCGTCGAACAGCCGCGTGCGCTGCTCCGCCGTTATGCCGATCCCGCTGTCCTCCACCTCGAACCGCAGCGTGACCGGCATGGAGACCGGCGCCGTCGCGCCCTCAGCCGCGGCCTGCCCGCCGGGCGGCGCTGGCGGCGGATCGGGCGACCACACCGCGATCTCGATCGCGCCGCGTTCGGTGAACTTGATGGCGTTGGACACCAGGTTGAACAGCACCTGCCGCAGCCGCGTCGGGTCGCCGCGGATGTGGCGCGGCGTGTCGTCGGCGATGGAGGCGGACAGGGACAGCCCCTTTGCCGCCGCGCGCACCAGGAAAAGCTGGACCACGTCGTCGACCAGCCGGGGCAGGGAGAAGTCGATCTCCTCCAGCATCAGCTGCCCGGCCTCGATCTTGGAGAAGTCGAGCACGTCGTTCAGGATGGTCATCAGCGTGTCGGCCGAAGACCGCAGGGTCCGCACGAAGGATTTCTGCTGGTCCGACAGCTCGGTTCCCATCAGAAGGTCGCCCATGCCGATCACCGCAGTCATCGGCGTGCGCAGCTCGTGGCTCATCATCGCCAGGAAGCGCGACTTGGCGCGGCTGGCATTTTCCGCCGCCATCTGGGCGGCCTCCGCCTCCTCCCGCGCGCCGTCCAGCTTCTCGGCCAGCGCGAAGGTCTCCGCCGCCAGCCGGGTCAGCTGCTCTTCGGCGGTGCGCAGTTCCTGTTCGGACCGGTGGCTGCGGGTGACGTCGGCACAGGACGCGGTGATCCAGCGCGTCGTCCCATCCGGCCCGGGCACCGGCCGCAGGGTCAGCGCGTTCCAGAAGGCGCTGCCGTCCTTGCGGTGGTTCAGCACCTCCACCGACAGCGGGCGCGCCTCCGCCAGGGCGGCGCGGATCGCCGCCGCGGTCTGCGGATCGGTATCCGACCCCTGCAGGAACGAGCTGTCCCGGCCGATCACCTCGTCCGCCCGATAGCCGACCATCTCCAGGAACGCCCGGTTGCAATAGACGATCGGCTGTCCGGGGCGCGTGGCGTCGTTCACCACGATGCCGGCGCCGCTGGCCTCCACCACGGCGGCGAGCATCGCCTCGTCGGGCGAGGCGCCGAAGGGCAGGGCGGGAACGGCGGGCGGTGCGGTCACGGGACGGGAGGTCCTTTTGCGGTTCGGGCTGCAAGGATAAGGCCTCGCGTCGGCGAATGCCATTCTCCGCCGGCAGGGTTTGTGCGGTCAGGCTCTGGCTAACGCAATTTTGTTAACGACTGCGCAACGGTGCGTTACAAAAACTGTGATCGGAGGCGGCCGGCACGAGCGCCGGAGGCAAATGGGGCAAACGGAGGTCGTCATGGTGGTGGAAGCAGGAGGCGTCACTCGTCAGATCCGGACGATCCACGATCTGGGGGTGCTGCTGGTCGAGGACGATGATTTTACCCGAAAGCTGATTTCGCGCCTGCTGCACGACATCAAGGTGCGCGCGGTGTTCGAGGCGGCGGACGGCATCCAGGCGCTCGACATCCTGCGCAGGAACGGCGGGGACGTGGATGCGGCGATCTGCGACCTGGAGATGCCGCGCATGGGCGGGCTGGACCTGCTGCACGCGCTGCGCACCGCCACCGGCAACCCGCTGGCCGATTTGCCGGTCCTTGTCCTCACCGGCCATCGCGAGGCGGATGTGGTCAAGCGCGCCATCGCCTACGGCATCTCCGGCTATCTGGTGAAGCCGGTGTCGAGAGCCGACCTGACCAAGCGGCTGAGCTTCGCCATCCGGAAAATGCAATAGGCCGTTCGTGCGGAAGGGCCACCCTTTGCACAGGCCAACCGGCGCTGGCGCTTTGGCCGCCCTTCCTGTAGACAGGGAGATCAATGCCGCCGCGACGCGAAAGGTCCATGGGTTCCTGCCATCCTTCGCCCGGTCCGCTCCGATCCCGTTTCCGGCATCGGGGAGAGCCGTGAGCAAAGACCGACCTCCCGGGTCGTCCCCCAGGTCGAGCGACGCCCGTCCCCCTGGTGAGGACCGGGCTTGTGCGCGCGTTTCAGACCTGTTGGACGACTTTCTGGCTCGCGGTGACGAGGCTGCCTCCGTCGGCGCCTCGCAATTCTCTTCCGGTCCCACTTCGCCCGACCGTATTTCGTTGGGCGAGGTGATGGCTGCGCTGGGCGACCGTGCCTTCGGCGCGCTGCTGCTTGTCCTGTCGATCCCCAATATCCTGCCGGTGCCCGGCCTGTCGACCGCCACCGGTGTGCCGATGATCCTGATCGGCGCCCAGATGGCGGCGGGCCGGTACGGCCCCTGGCTGCCGCGCCGCATGCTGGCGGTCACCTTCGACCGCAAGGCCTTCCTGGGCGTTATCCGCCGGGCCAAGCCCTGGGCCGACCGGCTGGAGCGGCATCTGCGCCCCCGCATGCCGGTGCTGGCCGGTCCCACCGCCGAGCGATTCCTGGGTCTTGCGGTGATGGTTCTGGCCGGCATCCTCTCCCTTCCCATCGTCTTCGGAAACCAGCCGCCGGCCTTCTCCATCGCGCTGATCGCGCTGGGGCTGATGGAATCCGACGGAGCTTTCGTATCGGCCGGCCTCGTCGCCGGTCTTCTTTCCATCGCCATCATCGCCGCCATCCTGCTCGGTCTCGGGCAGGCGGCGGTCGCAGTGGCTCAACAATTGATCGGTTGAGGGAGCGCCCTTTTGGGCATACCGCCATGATTTGGGAATTGTTGGTCGTTGTCCTGCTGATTCTGATCAACGCCTTCTTCGCGATGTCGGAGATGGCGCTGGTTTCGGCGCGCCGCGGCAGGCTTCAGCAGATGGCCGAGGAGAAGGGCGGCACCGGCGCCCGTGCGGCATTGGAGCTGTCGGAGGATCCGAGCCGCTTCCTGTCGACCGTGCAGGTCGGCATCAGCCTGACCGGCATCATCGCCGGCGCCTATGGCGGCTCCACCCTTGCCGATCGGCTGGGCGGCGTCCTGAACGAGCGGGTCGTGTGGATCGCCCCCTACGGCCACACCGTCGCCTTCGCGCTGGTGGTCGCCGCCATCACCTATTTCTCGCTGATCATCGGCGAACTGGTGCCAAAGCGCGTGGCGCTGATCTCGTCGGAGCGGATCGCCGCCCTGGTGGCCGCGCCGATGCGGACGATCGCGCGCCTGTCCGCCCCGGTGGTTTGGCTGCTGGGCGTGTCGAGCGACGCGGTGCTGAAGCTTCTCCGCCTGCCGACCTCGCGCGAGCAGACGGTGACGGAGGAGGAGGTCAAGACCCTGATCGCCGAAGGCACCCAGAGCGGCGTCTTCGAACCGGCGGAACGCCAGATGATCGAGGGGGTGATGCACCTGTCCGACCGGACGGTGCGGTCGATCATGACCCCGCGCCCCGACCTGATCTGGCTGGACATCGACGACAAGCCCGACGTGGTCGGCCGCGAGATCCGCGAGAGCGGCTATTCCCGCTTCCCGGTCTGCCGCGGCGACGTGGACGAACTGCAGGGCGTGGTGGCCGCCAAGGCCCTGCTCGACCAGTCGCTGAACGGCATCGCCTTCGACCTGAAGGCGGCGATGGTGCAGCCGCTGGTCGTCCATGACGGCACACCGGTCTTCCGTCTTCTCGACCTGTTCAAGCAGGCCAGCGTCCACATGGCGATCGTGGTGGACGAATACGGCAGCGTCGAGGGTCTGGTCACCATGACCGACATCCTGGAGGCCATCGCCGGCGAACTGCCCGACAGCAACCAGGAGGGCGAGGCCGCCGCCGTCCAGCGCGAGGACGGCAGCTGGCTGGTCGATGGCATGACCCCGGTGGAGGAGGTCGAGGCGCTGGTCGGCGTCAAGAACATGAAGGGCGAGGGCGATTTCCACACCATCGCCGGCTTCCTGCTCGACCATTTCGGCCATGTTCCGACCGCGGCGGAGCATCTGTTCTGGAACGGCATCCGCTTCGAGGTCGTCGACATGGACGGCCGCCGCATCGACAAGGTGCTGATCCAGCTGAACCCGGAGATTTCGGAGGGGTGAGGGGGTACCCCTCAATGCACCGCCGTGCCGCCGCCGCGGAACCGCAAATTCTCGTCCCCGTTCGTCGTCCGCACCGCCTGCACCAGGTCGCGCACCTCTTCCGTCAGGTCGTCCGCGCTCCAGCCATGCCCGTCGGCCCCGGCCACCACCAGCAGGCGCAGGGTGGTCCGCAGCAGATCCCCGGCCTCCCAGCCGTTGGAGCGTTCCGCCTCGCGCGCCATGTGCAACAGGCCGGTGGCGCAGTTCAGGACCTCGGGGTCGACCTTCATCGGGCGCTCCTCCTTGCTCGCGGGGGGAGATTGGATGGTATGACAAACAATAATTGGGGCGCGGCCTTCGTCTGTCAAACACGTCCTTCGGAAGTGGCGGTAAGCACTTAAGTACTGTCTGTTGCCCCTCACTCATCCAGCGGCGGCAGACGGGAAACGAAACGACCTTTGACACCCTGGGGCCATTGCCTAAACGGAACGATTCCGTCCGTGGTCGCGGCATAGGCGCGCAGATAGGCGGCGAGCGTTTCCGCCGTCGCCTCGTCCGGGGCGAAATCAGCCAGCACATAGCTCATCCGCCGGGCGGAGCGCACGGCGACGGCGCAAGGGCGGCTGCAGGTCATCAGGCAGCGCGTCGGCCGCAGCCGCACCTGCGCGGCCAGATCGGGGGCGTCGGCCAGCACCCGCTCCATCAGCGCCGCCAGCTCCGCCCCCGGACGGACGGCGTCGGGCGGGTCTTCCGGACGGCGGCAGGTTTCGCAGACGACAAGCTCGACGGTCATGCTTGGGCTTTCTGAGAATTCGCGGTTCTTGCCGACCGACAGCTAGAGGCCGTTTCGGACGCTGTCAACGCGCTTGCGGCTTGCCAACCGACGGCAAACTCCCGACGATGCGGTCGGGCGGACCTCCAGGACGGAAACGGCGGACGGGCATGAGCGCGAGGCAACGGATCGTCCGTGAACGCCGGCAGTACAACCAGCTCGCCGCCGACCAGACCATGGAGGATTATGCGCTCCGCTACACGGCGGAGCGGGCGCGGCGCTGGACCGCCTGGCGCGTCGCCAACACGGCGCTGGGCGCCATCTCCTTCCTGGCCTGCGAGGCGATCGGCGCCGCCGTCACCCTGGCCTACGGCTTCGAGAACGCCATGGCCGCCATCCTGGCGGTGGCCGTGCTCAGCATCCTGGTCGGCCTGCCCATCACCTATCATGCGGCCAAGGCCGGGGTGGACATCGACCTGCTGGCCCGCGGGGCCGGCTTCGGCTATCTCGGCTCGACCATCACCTCGCTGGTCTACGCCTCCTTCACCTTCCTGCTGTTCTCCATCGAGGCCAGCATCATGTCGGCCGGGCTGACCATGGTTCTGGGCATCCCGGCCTCGCTCGCCCATGTCATCAGTTCGCTGGCGGTGATCCCCATCGCCGTCTACGGCATCCGCTTCATCAGCCGCATGCAATGGGCGACGCAGCCGGTGTGGATCCTGCTGCAATGCGTGCCGCTGGCCTATTTCTTCCTGCTCGACAGCGAAACGCTGGCGCAGTGGACGTCGCTGCCCGGCGTCTATGCTCCCGACGGCGGCTTGTCGCTGCTGCCCTTCGGCATGGCGGCCTCCGTCCTGCTGTCGCTGCTGCCGCAGATCGGCGAGCAGGTCGACTACCTGCGCTTCCTGCCCTCCCAGGCCCGCATCGGCAAGCTGCGCTGGTGGGGGGCGATGCTGGCCGGCGGACCGGGCTGGGTGCTGATCGGCAGCCTGAAGCTGGCGGCTGGCTCGCTGCTGGCCTTCCTGGCGCTGAAGCACGGCATGCCGGCCGGGGACGCGGTGCAGCCCAACAGCATGTATCACATGGCCTTCCTCGACGTGTTCGGCTCGCCCGCCGCGGCGCTGGCGCTGACCGGCATCTTCGTCGTGGTCTGCCAGATGAAGATCAACGTCACCAATGCCTATGCCGGCTCCATCGCCTGGTCGAACTTCTTCTCCCGCCTGACCCGCAGCCACCCCGGCCGCGTCGTCTGGCTGGTGTTCAACGTGCTGCTCGCCCTGCTGCTGATGGAGATCGGCATCCTCGGCGTGATCGAGAGCATCCTCGGCCTCTACGCCAATGTCGCGGTGGGCTGGCTGGGAGCGGTCGCCGCCGATCTCGCCATCAACAAGCCTCTCCGGTTCAGCCCGCCGGGGATCGAGTTCAAGCGCGCCCACCTCTACGACATCAACCCGGTCGGCACCGGGGCGATGGGGCTGTCGGTGCTGTGCTCCACCACCGCCTTCTTCGGGCTTCTGGGGCCGGTGGCCCAGGCGCTGGCCCCCTTCATCGGGCTGGTGGTCGCCTTCACCGCCGCCCCGCTGATCGCCTGGAGAACCAGGGGCCGCTACTACATCGCCCGCAAGTCCGACAATCTCCCCGGCGACGCCGCGACCGTCCGCTGCTCGATCTGCGAAAACCACTTCGAACGGCCGGACATGGCCTTCTGCCCGGCCTACGACGCGCCGATCTGCTCGCTCTGCTGCACGCTGGAGGCGCGCTGCCACGATCTGTGCAAGAAGGACAGCCGCTTCGCCGAACAGATCGCCCACAGCCTGCAACGGATCCTGCCCAAACGCCTGGCGGCCGGGGTCCACACCCGCACCGGCCATTTCATCGGGGTGATGACGCTGTTCTCGCTGGTGCTGGGCGGGGTGCTGATCGTCATCGATTTCCAGTACGTCAACGCCGAAGCGGCGGAGCGGGCGGCGATCCACACCGCGCTGTTCACCGTCTTCGTCTGCCTGTTCATCCTGTCCGGCGTCGCCGCCTGGCTGCTGGTGCTTGCCCATGAAAGCCGCCGCAAGGCGGAGGAGGAGACCGCCCGCCAGACCGCCATGCTGATGGACGAGATCGCCGCCCATGAACGCACCGACGCGGCCTTGCAGAAGGCCAAGGAGGTGGCCGAGGCCGCCAACGCCGCCAAGAGCCGCTACATCATCGGCGTCAGCCACGAGATCCGCGCGCCGCTGAACGCCATCTCCGGCTATGCCCAGCTTCTGGAGAGCAACAGCACCCAGCGCCCGCAGGACGCCGTGCGCGTCATCCGCCGCAGCGCCGAACATCTGTCGAACCTGATCGACGGGCTGCTGGACATCTCCAAGATCGAGTCGGGCCTGCGCCGGCTCAGCCGCGACAAGGTGCAGCTGATCGACTTCCTCGACCAGCTGGCCGACATGTTCCGCATCCAGGCGACCGCCAAGGGGCTGGAGTTCCGCTATGCCCGCGTGCCGCACCTGCCGTCCTGGGTCCACACCGACAGCAAGATCCTGCGGCAGATCCTGATCAACCTGCTGTCCAACGCGGTGAAATACACCGAGACCGGCCATGTCGCCCTGACCGTCCGCTACCGCAGCCAGATCGCCGAGTTCGAGATCGCCGACAGCGGCATCGGCATCCGGGAGGAGGATCTCGACCGCGTCTTCGAACCGTTCGAGCGAGGGCGCGGCGCGGCGGTCCGGGCGGTGGCCGGAACCGGGCTCGGCCTCACCATCACGCGGGTGCTGACCCGGATCATGGGCGGCGACATCGCCGTGCGCAGCAAGCCGGGGGAGGGCAGCGTCTTCACCGTCCGCCTGCTGCTGTCGGCGGCGATGCACCGGCCGGGCGAACAGGCGGAGCGCCGCGCCGTCACCGGCTATGCCGGGCCGCAGATCACCATCCTGCTGGCCGACGACGACCGCGACCATCTGGCGCTGATGACCGACATCCTGCGGCCGCTCGGCTTCGTGCTGTTCACCGCGTCCGACGCCGCCGGGTGCCTGGAACTGGCCGCGCAGTGCAAGCCGGACCTCGCCATGCTCGACATCTCCATGCCGGGGGAGAGCGGTTGGGACGTGGCCGACGGGCTGCGCCGGCAGTTCGGCGACCGCATCCGCATCGTCATGGTGTCCGCCAACGCCTACGAGGCGCAGGGGCCGGGCGACGGCCGGGCGCCGCACGACGCCTTCGTCGCCAAGCCCATCGAGATTCACGCCCTGCTCGACCGCATCCAGGCGCTGACCGGGCTGGAATGGATCCATGCCGCGGAAAAGCCGCCGGAACCGCTTGCGCCGGCACCGGCGGCGGTCAAGCCTGCGGAGCCGTTGCCGGCGCCCGTCGTCGCGGCGGCCCCCGCCCGGCCGCCGGACTCCGCGCTGCGTCATCTCGACGACCTGCGCCAGTTGGGCCGGATCGGCTACATTCGCGGCATCGAGGCCAAGCTGCGCGAGATCGAGGCCGAGGACGCCGCTGCGGCGCCCTTCGTCGAACGGCTGCGGATCCTCGTGCGCGCCTTTGACCTGAAGGGCTACATGCGTGCGGTGGAACTGGCCGCCGAAGGCGGTGACGAGGGACCGAAGGGAGAGGCAGTGGACGGGGCCGTGACAGGATGAAGCGCCGCGACATGATCCTGGTGGTGGACGACACCCCCGACACGCTGGGATTCCTGACGGAGGCCATCGAACAGGCCGACCTGACAGTGCTGGTCGCCGTGGACGGCGAAAGCGCGCTGGAACTGGTCGGCCAGATCACGCCGGACCTGATCCTGATGGATGCGGTCATGCCGGGGCTGGACGGTTTCGAGACCTGCCGGCGGCTGAAGCAGATCCCCCACCTGTCGCACCTGCCGGTGATCTTCATGACCGGCCTCAGCGATACCGAGCATGTGGTGAAGGGGCTGGAGGCCGGCGGCGTCGATTACGTCACCAAGCCCATCGTGGTGGACGAGCTGATCGCGCGCATCCGCGTCCACCTGACCAATGCCCGCGTCGCCTACGGCGCCCGCGCGGCGCTGGACGCCACCGGCCGCTTCCTGCTGGCGACCGACGGGGAGGGGCGGCTGCTGTGGTGCACCCCCCAGGCGGAACGTCTGCTGGGCGGGCTGCTGCCCGGCCCGGACGGCGTGCGCCCGGCTTCGGCCGGGACGCTGGCAGCCGGCCTGGTCCGTCTGCGGCAGGCGGCCGGCCCCGGCGGCGCGGCGGAGAGCTTCGCGCTCGACCTGCCGGACGGCGAGGGGGTGCGCCGGCTGGAATTCACCTATCTCAGCCCGGCCAACCCGGACGAATACCTGTTCCGCCTGAGCGAGCCCGCCGCCGGCCGCCAGGAGGCGATCCTGCGCGACGCGCTGGGCCTGACCGCGCGCGAGGCCGAGGTCCTGCTGTGGATCGCCAACGGCAAGCCCAACCGCGACATCGGCGAGATCCTGGGCATCAGCCCGCGCACGGTGAACAAGCATCTGGAGCAGGTCTTCGCCAAGCTGGGCGTGGAGAACCGCGCCTCCGCCGCGGCGCTGGCGATCCGGACTCTGGCGGCGCGGGGGTGAGCGGCTCCCCTCTCTCCCAAGGCTGGATAATCGCATTTGGAAACCGGTGACGACCTTTCGCTTCGGATGCCCTTCTCCCACAAGGGGAGAGGGGCTCGTTCTGGAGAGAGGGAGGTTTGCGCTCTACGTCCCCAAAATCCTGTCCACCGTGATCGGCAGGTCGCAGAGGCGCTTGCCGGTGGCGTGGTAGATCGCGTTGGCGATGGCGGCGGGGACGCCGACGATGCCGATCTCGCCGACCCCTTTGGCGCCCAGCGGGTTTACGATCTCGTCATGCTCCTCGACGAAGATGACGTCGATGTCGTGGATATCGGCGTTCACCGGGATGTGGTATTCGGCGAAATCGTGGTTCATGAAGCGGCCGAGCCGCTGGTCGGTCAGCGACTCCTCCTCCAGCGCCATGCCGATACCCCACACCACGGCACCCAGCACCTGGCTGCGCGCCATCTTGGGGTTGATGATGCGGCCGGCGGCGACCGCGCTGACCACCCGCGTCACCTGCACGGTGCCGAGATCCTCGTCCACCCGCACCTCCGCGAAGATGGCGGAGTGGGTGCCGAGCGTGTGCCGCATCTGCGACCTGTAATAGGGGATGGAGCGCGCCTCGTCCTCCAGCACCAGCAGGCCGCTGGCGCGCATCACCTCGGTGATCGACATCCGCCGGGACGGGTCGGCCCTGGCGATCAGGAAGCCGTCGGCGAAGACCAGATCCTCGGCCTTCAGCCCCTTCAGCGGCCCGTCATCGAGCCCCACGGCCAGACCGGCGAGTTTGCCGCGCAGCCGGTCGCACACCGCCTTCACCGCGGAGCCGACCGACGACACCGTCCAGGATCCGCCCTGCAGCGGTGCCATCGGCAGGTTGCTGTCCCCCAGTTGGAACGACACCTTGCCGATCGGCAGACCCAGGGTGTCGGCGGCGATCTGGGTCATCGCCGTGTAGGTTCCGGGGCCGATGTCGGCGGTGGCGCTGCCCACCGTCAGCGTGCCGTCGATGCCGAGCCGGGCGGACGCCGCGGCCTGCCCCTGCATGGCGTCCCACACGCCGGACGCCACGCCCCAGCCGATGAGCTGCCGCCCCTGCCGCATCGACCGCGGAACGGGATTGCGTCTGTGCCAGCCGAAACGCTCCGCCCCCTGCTGGAAGCAGGCGCGCAGCTCCTTGCTTGAGAAGGGCTTGTCCGTGTTGGGATCGACCTCGGTGTAATTCTTCAGCCGCAGTTCCAGCGGGTCCATGCCCAGCCTGGCCGCCAGCTCGTCCATGGCGATCTCCAGCGCCGGGACGCCGGTGGCGGCGCCGGGGGCGCGCTGGTCGAGCGGGGTGTGGGTGTCCATCCGCGCCAGCTTGTAGTCCAGCCGGACATTGTCGCACTTGTACTGCTGGCCCGACCAGTTGACGACGACCTCGACATAGTTCTCGCTCTGCGAGGTCTCCTGCACCGCCTCGTGGATCATGGCGGTCAGCGTGCCGTCCTTGCGGGCGCCCAGCGCCACGCGCTGCAGCGTTTCGGGGCGGTGGCCGAAGCTGAACATCTGCGGGCGCGACAGCTCGACCCGCACCGAACGCTTCAGCGTCGTCGCCGCCAGCACCGCCATGAACAGCTGATGCTGCGGCCTGAGGCCGGAACCGAAGGCGCCGCCGACGAAGGGGGAGACCACCCGCACCGCGTCCTTCGACAGGTCGAAGACGTTGCAGACATAGGTCTGGGTGTTCAGCGGTCCCTGGGTCTTGTCATGGACGGTCAGGGTGCCGTCATTGTGGTAGATGACGGTGGAGGCGTGCATCTCCATCGGGTTGTGATGCTCGACCGCCTGGGTGAAATGCAGGTCGACGCTGACCTCCGCCTCGGCCAACGCCCGGTCGGCGTCGCCGCGCGGCTTCGGCGGCGGCTGGAACCCGCCCTTGTCCTTGCCGGGCGTGAAGGCGTGGGCCTGCGCCGCGTGCAGGTCGGTCCGGTGCTCCTCCGCCTCATAGACGACATGGATCAGGCGGGCGGCGTAGCGCGCCAGTTCGAAGCTCTCCGCCACCACCAGGGCGATGGGCTGGAGCGAATGGTGGATCGTCGCGTCGTACAGCGGGCGGAAGGGGGCCCCCGTGGGCGCGTCGTCGTCCTTCCACTTGCGGTCGAACCAGGGCAGGCCCGGCCGGTTCTCGTGGGTGAAGACCTGGAGGACGCCGGGCAGGGCCAGCGCCTTGGCGGTATCCATGCTGAGGATGCGCCCGCGGGCGATGGCGCTCGACAGGATATAGCCGTGGGCGAGGCCGGGCGTGTTGAACTCCGCGGCGTATTTGGCGCCGCCGGTCACCTTCAGCCGGCCGTCGACGCGGCTGACGGGCTTGCCGATCTGGGCACCGGGATTCTCCAGGGGGGCGGGAATGCTCGGTTTGGCGATCATGGGTGCTCCACTCCGGCGGCTTCGGCCAGCGCCCGGACGATGGCGCGCTCGGCAAGTCCGATCTTGAAGGCGTTGTGGGAATGGCCCCTGGCATCGCGCAGCAGCACGCGCGCCGCTTCGCGGAACGTCTCCAGCGAAGCCGGCTTGCCGGCCAGCTCGGCTTCGGCCGCCGCATCGCGCCAGGGCTTGTGGGCGACGCCGCCGAGAGCCAGCCGCCCGGTGCGGATCGTCTGCCCGTCCATCTCCAGCGCCGCCGCCACCGACACCAGCGCGAAGGCGTAGGAGGCGCGGTCGCGCAGCTTCAGGTAGGTGGAATGCTTGGCGAAGCCCGGGGCCGGCAGGTCGATGGCGGTGATCAGCTCGTCGGCGGCCAGCGTGCTGTCGATGTGCGGGGTGTCGCCGGGCAGGTGGTGGAAATCGGCGAAGGGGATGCTCCGCTCGCCCTTCGGCCCGCTGACGCGCACCACGGCATCGAGTGCGGCCAGCGCCACGCACATGTCGGACGGATGGACGGCGATGCACTTGTCGCTGGCGCCGAGGATGGCATGGATGCGGTTGACGCCGGTCAGCGCGCCGCAGCCCGTCCCCGGCTCCCGTTTGTTGCAGGGGGTGCCGGTGTCGTAGAAGTAATAGCAGCGCGTCCGCTGCAGCAGGTTGCCGCCGTTGGTCGCCATGTTGCGCAGCTGCGCCGATGCCCCGGCCAGGATCGCCTTGGACAGCATCGGATAGCGCGTCCGCACCCGCTCGTCATAGGCGGTGTCGGAATTGCGGGCGAGCGCGCCGAGCCGCAGCCCGCCGTCCGCCGTCTCTTCGATGCGGTCGAGACCGAGGCGCGAGATGTCGACCAGCCGCTCCGGCCGCATCACGTCGGCCTTCATCAGGTCCAGCAGGTTTGTGCCGCCGGCGACGAACTTCACCGCGGCCTCGGTCGTCGTGCCCGGCTGTCCCGCCACGCGGCGCAGCGCCGCATCGACGCTGTCGGGACGGTCGTAGGAGAAGGCCCTCACGGCGCGCCTCCGTCCTTGGGTTGCGTGTCCATCACCTGCCGGATCGCCGCGACGATGTTGGGATAGGCGCCGCAGCGGCACAGATTGCCGCTCATCAACTCGCGGATGTCGTCGTCGGTTCTGGCGTGGCCCTCCTCCAGCATGCCGACGGTCGAGCAGATCTGGCCCGGCGTGCAATAGCCGCACTGGAAGGCGTCATGCTCGATGAAGGCCTCCTGCAGCGGGTGGAGCGTGTCGCCGCCGGCCAGCCCTTCAATGGTGGTGACGCTCCGCCCGTCCGTCATCACCGCCAGCGTCAGGCAGGAGTTGATCCGCCGACCGTCGACCAGCACGGTGCAGGCGCCGCACTGCCCATGGTCGCAGCCCTTCTTGGTGCCGGTCAGGTCGAGATGCAGGCGCAGCGCGTCGAGCAGGCTGGTCCAGGGGGCGACATGCAGTGTCCTGCGGCTGCCGTTGAGGGTCAGGGTGACTTCCAATGCTTCCGGCGGCGGTGCCGGCTGCGTGTGGGCATGGCCCTGGGATGCTGGGCCTGTTGGCTGGGACATGACCGCTCCGACTGCTGGCAGGGGGGCGCCGCCGGCCACGGGGGTGCGGTGGCGCGTCTTGGCTTGCAGGGGGTAACAGCCGCCCTTCCGCTGCGTTCCCTCGGCGAGCGGATCAGCACCCTCTCCCGCCCCGGGAGAGGGAAGGAGCCCATGCGCAGCATGGGAAGGGTGAGGGGTGATCCGAGGATCCATGCGGTTCGGGATTCTTGGATTCCCCCTCACCCTCCCCACCTTCGGTGGGTCCCCTCTCTTTCCCGGGGCTCTCAGCGGATCTTTGATCCGCCTGACGCCATCAGCACAAACGAAGTTTGTGCGAAAGGCAGGAGAGGGCATCCCATCGTGGAGACCCCTGTCATGAAGCTTTCCGGTTCCTGCCGCTGCGGCGCCGTCCGCTTCACGCTGAACTCGCCGACGCCGGTGCCCTACATGCGTTGCTACTGCACGATCTGCCGCAAGAGCGCCGGCGGCGGCGGTTACGCCATCAACCTGGGCGGCGATGCCGACACGCTGGAGGTTGAGGGGCGCGAGGCCGTGGAGACGTGGCGCGCGCCCATCGACGACCCCGACCATCCCGGGCAGACCCATCCCGGCTCGTCGCACCGTCATTTCTGCAAGCACTGCGGCACCGCGCTGTGGGCGGAGGATCCGGCCTGGCCGGAACTGGTCCACCCCTTCGCCTCGGCCATCGACACGCCGCTGCCGACCCCGCCGGAGCGCGTCCACATCATGCTGGACTTCAAGGCGCCGTGGGTGGAGGTTCCCAGCGGTCCGAACGACGTCCACTTCGCCCAGTACCCGGAGGAATCCCTGGAGGACTGGCACCGCCGCCACGGGCTGCTGGACCGCTAGACGGCCCATGACGGCAAGGCTGCTGCGATGGCTGGCGCTGCTGGTCCTGCTGGCGCTGGCCGGGGCGGCGGCCGGGGTGTGGGGCGGGCTGATCGTGGTGCCGCCCCGCTACGACCCCTGGGCTCCGCTCGACCTGCGGGCGGAGCCGGACTGGCTGACCGGATTCAAGCTGGCGCGGCTGAAGCGCGATCCCGAGCAGTGCCGGGCGGCGCTCGACGGCACGGGCCTGCGTTTCACCCCCGTCCCCGACCGGCCCTCCGACGAGAATTGCGCCTTGCAGGGGGTGGTGCGGGTGTCGCGCTCCGACCTCACCTTCAGCAGCGGCTTCATCGCCACCTGTGGGCTGGCCGCCGCCTGGACCCTGTTCGAGGCGCATGCCCTGCAGCCGGCGGCGCAGAAGCATTTCGGCCGGAAGGTGGCGCGTGTCGAGCATCTCGGCACCTATGCCTGCCGCAACGTCTATGGCCGGGCCGGGGGGCGGCGCAGCGAACATGCCAGCGCCAACGCCATCGACATCGGCGGCTTCGTGCTGGCCGACGGCACGCGGATCAGCGTTCTGAACGACTGGGTCAGCGACGGCGACGGCCGCAAGGCCGCCTTCCTGCGCGACGTGCGCGACGGCGCCTGCCGCTTCTTCGGCGTGGTGCTGGGGCCGGACTACAACGAGGCGCACCGCAACCACTTCCACCTGGACATGGGCGCCTTCAACACCTGCCGATGAGGGGCCAATGAGGGAGGGACCGAGGGAACCGCCCCACCTGCCTCCTGTTGCTGGGCTCGATACGACGCGACACGATCCGGCAAGGGAGAAGCCCATGGCACGCACGGCAGCCGACATCCTGGTGGACGTTCTGGTGGATTGGGGGGTGGACACCATCTTCGGCATGCCCGGCGACGGCATCAACGGCCTGGTCGAGGCGTTCCGCCAGCGCAAGGACGAGATCCGATTCATCCAGGTCCGGCACGAGGAAGCCGCCGCCCTCGCCGCCTGCGGCTATGCCAAGTACACCGGCAGGCTCGGCGTCTGCCTCGCCACCTCCGGCCCCGGCGGGCTGCATCTGCTGAACGGCCTCTACGACGCCAAGCTGGACCACCAGCCGGTGCTGGCGATCACCGGGCTGCAATATCACGACCTCGTCGGCACCCACACCCAGCAGGACGTGGAACTGGACAAGGTCTTCCAGGACGTATCGGTCTTCAACCAGCGCATCATGGGCGCCGCCCATGTCCGCAACATCGCGACGCTCGCCTGCCGCACCGCGCTGGCAAACCGCGGCGTCGCCCACATCACCATCCCGGTCGATCTGCAGGAGCAGGCGGCCGGCGACGACATGCGGGCGCCGCGCAACGTCAAGGGCCACAACACCGCCCTGTTCGCCCCCGAACTGCCGGTGCCGTCGGAGGCGGAAATGCGCCGAGCGGTGGAGATCATGGACGCCGGCAAGCGCATCGTCATCCTGGCCGGACAGGGCGCGCTGAACGCCACGGACCAGCTGGAACGGCTGGCGGAGAAGACCGGAGCGGTGATCGTCAAGGCATTGCTGGGCAAGGCGGCGGTGCCGGACGACAGCCCCTACACCACCGGCTCCGTCGGGCTGCTGGGCACCGAGCCGTCGCAGACCGCGCTGGAGACCTGCGACACGCTGCTGATCGCCGGCTCCACTTTCCCCTACATCGAATACTACCCGAAGCCGGATCAGGCCCGCGGCATCCAGATCGACATCGACGCATCGCGGATCGGGCTGCGCTACCCGGTGGAGGCCGGGCTGGTCGGCGATTGCCGGCTGGCGCTGGATATCCTGACCGAGCGGGTGCAGCCGCACGAGGACCGCAGCTTCCTGGAGCAGGCGCAGGCCGGCAAGGCCGAATGGATGCGCCTGATGGAGGAACGCGGCACCCGCCAGGACATGCCGATGAAGCCGCAGGTGGCGGCGTGGAAACTGGGCAAGCGGCTGAGCGACACCGCCATCGTCGCGTGCGACAGCGGCACCATCGCCACATGGTGGGCGCGGCAGATCCCGGTGAAGCGCGGCCAGATGCATTCGCTGTCCGGCAACCTCGCCACCATGGCGCCGGGTCTGCCCTATGCCATCGCCGCGCAGATCGCCTACCCGGACCGGCAGGTGATCGCCTATGTCGGTGACGGCGGCTTCTCGATGCTGATGGCCGATTTCGTCACGGCGGTGAAGTACGATCTGCCGGTCAAGGTCATCATCAACAACAACAGCTCGCTGGGCCAGATCAAGTGGGAGCAGCTGGTGATGCTGGGCAATCCCGAATATGCCTGCGACCTGCACCCCATCGACTTCGCCAAGGTGGCGGAGGCCTGCGGCGGCAAGGGCTTCACCATCCGCGATCCCAAGGACTGCGGCGCCATCCTGGACGCGGCGCTGGCCCATCCCGGCCCGGTGGTGGTCGATTGCCTGGTGGACGGCAACGAGCCGCCGATGCCGCCCAAGGTGAAGGCCAAGCAGGCCGCCCATTTCGCCGAGGCGCTGGCCCGCGGCACCCCCGACGCACTGAAGATCGCCGCCACGGTGTTCAAGGGCCGCGCACGGGAAATCATCTGAGGGAAGGTCGTCCGGGTGTCGTCAAGTCGGGATTGGCACTGAGCGGTAATCCGCCTCACTGCCATCCCGGATATGTCCGCAGGTGCGGCGGCCCATCGACGAAAGAATGGGTTACTGATTATTGGTTTTCCCATCATTATTCCCACAGGTGGGGTAAGAGGTGGAGGAAACCGATGCTCACTCTTCTCTATCGCAGTGATGCCGTCGCCTTGCTGCCATTTTCGGCGCTGGCCGACATTTGCATGCGAAGCTCTTACAACAACCGCCATCTCGGCGTGACCGGCTTCCTGATCGAACATGAAGGCACCTTCCTGCAGGTGCTGGAAGGGGAGGCCGACGCCGTCGGCATCCTGTTCGCCCGCATCTCCAGCGACAGGCGGCACCAGAACCTCGCCATGCTCGGCCGCTGGGAGCAGCCGGAACGCAGCTTCGGCTTCTGGGCGATGAATTTCGGGCCGCTGGACAACCCGGATTTCTGGGACGGCGAATTCGCCTCCCTGCGCCGGGGCGAGGACTTCCGGCGCAAGAGCTGCGACCCGGAAACCGCGCTGGCCGTCCTGTGCCGCGCCTATGCCTTCGCCGGCAAGGTGGCCAGGGCCGACCCGGTGATCGGCGATTTCGTGATGGGTCCGTCACGGGCGCTCCGCCGGTCGGCCGGTGCCTGAAGTCCAGGGCGGCGGGAGAAAATAGTCCGCTTGACGGGATGGCGCCTGTTCGTGCCATCGTCGCACCTCGCTTGGCCGAAGCCGGCCGGTCGTCGAGGAGAACCCCGTCCGATGAACGCCTTGCGGCGTCTGTTCATCCCCGTCCTGCTGCTGGCCCTGATGGCTTCCCTGGTCGCCGCGAAGCCCTGGCTGCATGGTCATCTGGATCCCGTCATCGGCCGTTCGCTCAGCAACGGCCTGGACATCGCCATCGCATCGGCCGCCTGGCTGATCGCGGCCTGGGGCGGGGCGCGCCTGATCGACCTGCTGGCGGCCGGCAACGGCGGCACCAATCCCGATGGCACGCCCCGGCCGCCCCGCTTCCCGCGGCTGCTGGCCGATCTGCTGCGCTTCTTCATCTATGGCTTCGCGCTTCTGGCGATCCTGGCCTTCGTGCTGCAACAGCCGGTGACCGGGCTGCTGGCGACCTCCGGCGTTGCCATCGCCGTGCTCGGCTTCGCGCTCCGCAACATCATCGCCGACATCTTCGCCGGCATCGCCCTGAACATCGAGCACCCCTACCACATCGGTGACTGGCTGGAACTGTCGCCCGGCGTGACCGGCCGGGTCGACGAGATCAACTGGCGCGCCACGCGCCTGATCGCCGGTGACGGCACCGCCGTCATCGTGCCGAACGGCATCGTCGCCGGCAGCCGCTTCACCAATTTCAGCCGTCCCAGCCCGTCCTTCCGCGTTTCCGTGCCGATCATGCTGGACCAGGAGGTTCCGGTCGAGCGCGCGAAGCGCATCTTGCTGTCCGCCATGCTGTGCGCCGACGGCGTTCTGCCCACCCCGCGGCCCGACGTGATCGTCGATGCGGTGACGCCCAACGGCGTTTCCTACAAGGCCCGGTTCTGGACCGACGACGGCGGGCGGGCGGCGCTGGTGCGGGATGCCGTGCTGACGGCGGTGCTGGGCAACCTCGCCCGCGTCGGGATCGGGCCCGCCTGTCCGAAGCAGGAGGTTCGCCAGCACCAGCCGGTCCAGGCCGACACCGGCATGCTGCGGCACAACCTCCTGCGCCAGCTGCAACTGTTCGACGCCTTCGACGACGAGGAGCTGGGGGCGCTGGCCGATGCCATGCGCGAGGTCCATCTCCCGGCCGGCACCGCCGCCGTCCGCCAGGGCGAGGCCGGGGAATCGCTGTTCGTGATCGCGGAGGGCGCGTTCGACGTCGAGATCGCCGCTCCGGGCGCCGCCACCCAGACGGCCGCCCCCCAGCCGGCCGCCCCCCAGCCGGCCGCCGATGGCGACCGGCGGCCGGGCGTGATCCACCTGACCCGGCTGCGGCCGGGCGACGTGTTCGGCGAGATGTCGCTGCTGACCGGCCAGCCGCGCAGCGCCTCGGTCGTCGCCTGCACGGATTCGGTGGTGTACGAACTGGCGCGCAGCCATCTCGACCCGGTGCTGCGCCAGCGTCCGCAGCTTGCCGAGCGGCTGGCCGACCTGATGGCCGACCGCCAGTCCCGCAACACCGTCCAGCGGGCCCGCCAGCAGGGCGTCGCCCCGCCGCCGCCGCCGGAAACGCAGGCGCTGCTGGCCCGGTTGCGCAACTTCTTCAAGCTCTGAAGGGGGAGGGGCGGCGCTGTCCGCCCAGCAAAAGCGGCGCTGCCCACCCCTCTTTTGTGGCAAAGCTGGGGAGCAATCCCTATCTAAGCTGTCCCGGCCGGTCAGCGGCCGGCCGTGAGCGATCGCGCCGGGGACGTTCATCTTCATGGAACCTCGGGCGTGGTCGGCCGTTATGCCGCGCGGGTGCCGGTGGTGCATCGAGCGGGAGGAGGGCCGGCATCCACGATCGCTCGCAACGGGTGGCGGCCGCATTCCGCAGCCGGCGCCCCCGGTGTTTGGCCCTTTTTGCGGGTCGAGCGCCCCTTCGTCCTGAACCAACGAGGAGGCTCGACAGCCGATGTGCGGACTGAGTGGTGAGATTCGTTTCAAAACCGGCGAGGCCGCCAGCACGGCGGCGGTCCAGGCCATGTGCGACCGGCTTGCGGCGCGCGGGCCGGACGGCCACGGCCTGTTCGCCCATGGCCGCGTCGCCTTCGGCCATCGCCGGCTGAAGATCATCGATCTCAGCGAGGCGTCGCAACAGCCGATGGTGGACTCCGCCCTCGGCCTCGCCATCGTCTTCAACGGCTGCATCTACAATCACCGCGAACTGCGCGAAGAGCTGATCGGGCTGGGCTACAGCTTCTTCTCCGGCGGCGACACCGAGGTGCTGATCAAGGCCTATCACGCCTGGGGGCCGGACTTCGTCAAGCGCATGAACGGCATGTTCGCCTTCGCAATCCACGAACGCGACAGCGGGCGCGTCGTGCTGGGCCGCGACCGGCTGGGCATCAAGCCGCTCTACCTCGCCGACATTCCGGGCGGGCTGCGCTTCGCCTCCTCCCTGCCGGCCCTGGTGGCGTCGGGCGGCATCGACACCGACATCGATCCGGTGGCGCTGCACCATTACATGAGCTTCCACGCCGTCGTCCCGGCGCCGCACACCATCCTGAAGGGCGTGCGCAAGCTTCCTCCCGCCACCACCCTGGTCGTCGAGCCGGACGGCACCCGGCGCGAGACCACCTATTGGTCGCTGAATTTCGGGCCGCAGGCCGGCGACGAAGGCCGCGACTTCGCCGACTGGCGCGAACTGGTGCTGGAGACGCTGACCCGCGCCGTGCGCCGCCGGCGGGTCGCCGACGTGCCGGTGGGCGTGCTGCTGTCGGGCGGGCTGGACAGTTCGCTCATCACCGCATTGCTGGCCGAGAACGGGCAGAGCGGGCTGAAGACCTTCTCCATCGGTTTCGAGACGGTGGGGGACGAGCGCGGCGACGAGTTCAAGTATTCCGACATCGTCGCCCGGCATTTCGGCACCGACCACCACCGCATCTTCGTCGATTCCGCCCGCGCCCTGCCCGAATTGCGCGACTGCGTGCGCGCGATGTCGGAGCCGATGGTCAGCCACGACAACATCGGCTTCTTCCTGCTGTCGCAGGAGGTGGCGAAGCAGGTGAAGGTGGTGCAGTCGGGGCAGGGCGCCGACGAGGTGTTCGGCGGCTATCACTGGTATCCGCCGCTGCTGGAAAGCAAGGACGGGGTGGCCGACTATGCCCGCGTCTTCTTCGACCGGGATCATGCGGAGATGGCGGAGGCGCTCGATCCCCGCTTCCTCGGCGAGGACCATTCCCGCCGCTGGCTGGAGCGGCGGTTCGCCATGCCCGGCGCCGAGCGGGCGGTCGACAAGGCGCTGCGGCTCGACACCACGGTGATGCTGGTGGACGATCCGGTGAAGCGGGTCGACAACATGACGATGGCCGCCGGGCTGGAGGCGCGCGTTCCCTTCCTCGATCACGAACTGGTCGAGCTTGCCGCCCGCATCCCGGCCGAAATGAAGCTGGCCGAGGGCGGCAAATACGTCCTGAAGGAAGCGGCGCGCCGCGTCGTCCCGGCCGAGGTGATCGACCGGCCGAAGGGCTATTTCCCGGTGCCGGCGCTGAAGTACCTGCGCGGCCCCTTCCTGGAACTGGTGCGCGACGTGCTGAACGCCCCGGCCGCGCGCGAACGCGGCCTGTTCCGGCGCGACTATCTGGACCGGCTGCTGGCCGATCCGGAACGCCACATCACGCCTCTGCGCGGGTCGAAGCTGTGGCAGGTCGCGCTGCTGGAATTCTGGTTCCAGGAACAGGGCCTGTAAGCGGCCATTCCAAACGAAGAACGCTCCGTCGGCCGGCCTGACCGGGCGCGGGACCGATCCGCGTCCGGCGGCGTTTTCCGAGCGATGAGCCGCATCCGACGATCAGGGGGATTCCAATGAGCTACGCCCGCGTCAAACCGCACCGGCTGGAACGCGCCGCCAGCGCCAGCCTGCGCCACACCCGGCGCTATACCGGCCGTCCGCCGGCGGGAGAGACGGAAGCCGAGGCGCCGCGCGCCGACGTGGTGGTGGATTGCGGCTGGGGCCGGCTGATCTTCGCCCACACCTTCGACGACCTCGACCGCATGATCGAAACCCTGCGGCAGGAGACGCCAGGCACCCGCGACATCGTCTTCTACCTGCAGGATCCGCATGTCGCCCTGTCCCGCGCCCCGCAGGAGCTGTTCCTCGACCCTTCCCACACTTTCCGGCTCTGGCTGACCGACTACCGCCCGTCGCGGCGCCGGCCCAAGGGCTACAGCGTCCGCCGCCTGCGCACGCGCGAGGATGCGGAAGGCGTGCAGCGCATCTATGCCCGGCGGCGGATGGTGCCGGTCTCCTCCTCCTTCCTGGTGGCGACGCGCAACAGCCGGGTGCTGACCCATTTCGTCGCCTGCGACGACGCCACCGGCGAGATCATCGGCTCGGTGACGGCGGTGGACCATGGCCATGCCTTCGGCGATCCGGAGAACGGCAGCTCGCTCTGGTGCCTGGCGGTCGATCCGCAGGCATCCTTTCCGGGCATCGGCGAGACGCTGGTCCGCACGGTGGCGGAGCATGTCCAGGCGCGCGGACGCGCCTTCCTCGACCTGTCGGTCCTGCACGACAACGAGAACGCCATCGCGCTCTATGAGAAGCTGAATTTCCGCCGCATCCCGGCTTTCGCCCTGAAGACCAAGAACCCGATCAACGAGCGGCTGTTCACCGGCCCGCAGCCCGGCGAGCGGCTGAACCCCTACGCCACCATCATCGTCAACGAGGCGCGGCGGCGCGGCATCGGCGTCGACGTGCTGGACGCGGAGGCCGGCTATTTCTGCCTGACCTGGGGCGGGCGCAGCGTGGTCTGCCGCGAATCCCTCAGCGAGCTGACCACCGCTGTCGCCATGAGCCGCTGCGACGACAAGGCGGTGACCCGCCGCGTGCTGGAGCGCGCCTGCCTGAACGTCCCGGCCCAGGCGGTGGCGGGGGAGCCGGCGGAGAACGCCGCCTTTCTGGAGACGCACGGCCGCGTCGTGGTGAAGCCGGCCCGCGGCGAGCAGGGCCGCGGCATCACCGTGGACGTCCGCGACGCCGAGACCATGGAGCGCGCCATCGCGTCGGCCCGCCAGCATTGCGACACCGTGCTGCTGGAACAGTTCTGCGAAGGGCAGGATCTGCGGATCATCGTCATCGACAAGAAGGTGGTCGCCGCCGCGGTGCGCCGCCCGGCCGAGGTCATGGGCGACGGCACCCACAGCGTGCGCGAACTGATCGAGGCGCAGAGCCGCCGCCGCGCCGCCGCCACCGGCGGGGAAAGCCACATCCCGATGGACGCCGAGACCGAGCGTTGCCTCGCCGCCGCCGGCCGGACGATGGACGACGTGCTGCCGGCGGGGGAGGTGCTGCCGGTGCGCAAGACCGCCAACCTGCACACCGGCGGCACCATCCACGACGTGACCGACGCCCTGCACCCGGAACTGGTGGAGGTGGCGACGGTCGCCGCCCGCGCGCTGGACATCCCGGTCGTCGGATTCGACCTGCTGGTGGAGTCGCCGGACCGGCCAGGCTACGTCTTCATCGAGGCGAACGAGCGCCCCGGCCTCGCCAACCATGAACCGCAGCCGACGGCGGAACGTTTCGTCGACCTGCTGTTTCCACAGACGCGGGGGGTGTTCTAGGACGCCCTCCCTCTCTCCTTCCCGGGGAGAGAGGCGCCTCAGCAGGAGGAAAATCCAACCATGGCCGTGCCGCTGCCCATCGACATGGGCTATGTCACCGACATCCTCTACCGGCTGCTGACCACGCCCAGCCCGACCGGCCACACCACCGACGTGGTCCGGCTGTGCTGCGCCGAGTTGGAGCGGATGGGCATTTCCTATGAGCTGACCCGGCGCGGCGCCATCCGGGCCGACCTGAAGGGCGTGCGGGGCAGCCCGGACCGGGCGCTGGTCGCCCATGTCGACACGCTGGGCGCCCAGGTGAAGATGCTGAAGGACAATGGCCGGATGGAACTGGTCCCCATCGGCCATTGGTCGTCCCGCTTCGCCGAGGGCGCGCGCTGCACCGTGCTGACCGACCGCGGCCCCTGGCGCGGCACCATCCTGCCGCTGAAGGCGTCGGGCCATACCTTCAACACGGAGGTCGATACCCAGCCGGTCAACTGGCAGCAGGTGGAACTGCGCGTCGACGCCCCAGTCGCCAGCCGGCGGGATCTGGAGGAGCGCGGCTTCAACATCGGCGATTTCGTCGCCATCGACCCGCAGCCGGAATTCCTGGAGAACGGCTACATCGTCTCCCGCCATCTCGACGACAAGGCCGGGGTGGCGGTGATGCTGGGGGCGGCCAAGGCGGTGGTCGAGGCCGGAGCCGCCCTGCCGGTGGACTGCCACCTGCTGTTCACGATTTCCGAAGAGGTCGGGTCCGGGGCCTCGTCGATCCTGCACCAGGACGTGGCGGAGATGGTGACCATCGACAACGGCACCACCGCCCCCGGCCAGAACAGCAGCGAATACGGCGTCACCATCGCCATGGCCGACAGCACCGGCCCCTTCGACATGGCGCTGACCCATTCGCTGCTGGCCTTGTGCCAGGCGCAGAACATCCCGCACCAGCGCGACATCTTCCGCTATTACCGCTGCGACAGCGCATCCGCCATCGAGGCCGGCAACGACATCCGCACCGCGCTGGTCTGCTTCGGCATCGACGCCTCGCACGGCTACGAGCGCATCCATGTCGACGCGCTGGAAAGCCTCGTGCGGCTGCTGGTGCTGTACATGCAAAGTCCGCCGCGGGATTGAGCGGGACGGCAGGGGCCTGCTGGACTGGGGTTCGCGTCACTAGGGTTGCTTCAGGGGACGATATGGCGGGCGCCGAACGACACGGCCATGTTCCCGCGCCGACTGTGCCGGACGAACTGTTTCGTCCGCTCATCGCCCATTTCCAGCCGCGGAAGGTGATCCTGTCCGGTTCCCAGGCACGCGGCGATGCCACGGAAGACAGCGACTATGACCTGTTCGTGGTCGTCGAGGACGATACGCCGCCTCACAAGCGCTGGCGATCCTGGAGAGGCTGCTTGCGGCGGTGGTTCGGCTGACCTGATCCCGTCCATGGTGGAAAGGAATGCGGCAAGTCTCGCCGCTTCTTCCTAGCAAACCGTCTTCCCGTACCGCCGCACCTCCTCCAGCACCCGGCGCAACTCGCCGGGGTGGAGCGGCTTGTGCAGGAAGGCGCAGCCGCGGCGCTGGCCCTCCAGCAGGGATTCGGGCGCCGTCTCTCCGGTCAGCACCACCGCCGGGATGTCGGCCTTGAACAGCTTGCGCACCCGGTCGATCACGTCGAAGCCGGAGACCTTCCCCGGCAGGCGGAGGTCGGTCAGGATCGCGTCGGGCGGCCCCTCCAGACCGTCGACCGCCGCGAACACCTCGCGCATGTTCGACGCGGAGACGAAGGCGCAGCCCCAGCTTTCCAGCGTCAGCAGCAGGCCGGTCAGCACCATGCTGTCGTCGTCCACCACCAGGATGCGCATGCCGTCCAGCGGCACCCCCGACGGGCCGCCGTCTGGGTGATGGCCCACCAGCGGGGTGTCGGCCGGGGCCTCGCCCTCCAGCCGGTTCACGGTGACGGCGAAGACGGACCCGCGCCCCGACCGCGACTGCACCTCGATCGGCGCCTGCAGCAGCACCGACAGCCGTCGCACGATGGCAAGGCCGAGGCCGAGGCCGCGCGTGGGATCGCGGCTGGGGTTGGTCAACTGGTGGAACTCGTCGAAGATGACGTCCAGCTTGTCCTGCGGGATGCCGAAGCCGGTGTCCCACACCTCGATGCGCCACTGTCCGTCACGCTTGCGCAGGCCCAGCAGGATGCCGCCGCGCTGGGTGTAGCGGATGGCGTTGGCCAGCAGGTTGCGGACGATGCGGCCCAGCAGGATCGGGTCGCTGCGGGTGACCGCTCCGCTTGCCGCGTCCGGCACATGGACGCGCAGGCGCAATCCCTTCTCCTCCGCCTGCGGGCGGAATTCCTCGGCCAGCGACTGCAGCAGCGCATCCACCGACACCGGCTGGAGATCGGGCTCCACCGTCCCGGCGTCGAGGGTGGAGATGTCCAGCAGCGCGTTCAGCAGTTGCTCGCCCGCCGTCATGGCGTTGGCCAGCATGCCGGCGGTGCGGGCCGCCCGCGCATTGCCGTCGACCTGGCTGGTCAGGGCGTCCAGGAACAGCCGCATCGCCTGGAAGGGCTGGCGCAGGTCATGGCTGGCCGAGGCGAGGAAGCGGGAGCGCGCCGCGGTGGTGCGCGCAACCTCCG
The DNA here is from genome assembly GCF_003233655.1 of Azospirillum ramasamyi. Lineage (NCBI taxonomy): Bacteria > Pseudomonadati > Pseudomonadota > Alphaproteobacteria > Rhodospirillales > Azospirillaceae > Azospirillum > Azospirillum ramasamyi. The sequence goes on along the minus strand of NZ_CP029832.1, from coordinate 219,996 downwards.
CCCGCATGGTCTCGGCCATCTGGGCGATGGCGCCCTCCAGCGTCGCCGAGGCCAGCACCCCCACCACCTGTCCGTCGACCAGCAGCGGCGCGGCGCGCAGGGTCAGCGGCGGGTCGGTCGGCAGGCTCAGCAGCAACGAGTCCGGCCGTTCGGCCGCCGCCGCGTCCGTTTCGTCGACAAAGAGCGGGCGCAGTGCCTCGGCCACCGCCGCCCAGCCGCCGGGCAGCAGGCTGGGACCGCTTTCGTCACGGGTGGCGGCGCATGGGCGGTTCAGCAGGGCGGCCAGCGGCTCGTTGCAGCGGACGGCGGCCATCTCCGGTCCGCCGATCACCAGCATGGTCGGGACCGTACCGGCGGCGCAGACGCGCCGCGCATTGTCCAGACACTCCCGGTAACGCTGATCGGTCGGTGACATGGGGCTGGCCGAAGGTCGGGGCATTGCGTCGGTGTCTCTTGGGATCGAGGTCTCGTGAATGGGCTGGAGGCTGATCGCCATGTGCACCGGCTCGGCCGTCGGACAGTTTTGAAAAGCCCGCAGAGAATAAACGGACGATCGGGATCGTGAAATCACACGATGGCTCTACTCCCTCCTATGCGGAAGGTGAAGGCCGCGGCAGTCGCAGCAGATGATCCTCCACGAAGTACTTCCGGCGCAGCAGCGCCATCAGCCGGACTTTCAGGACATCCATTTCCTGCGCCTTGCCGACAAAATCATCGGCGCCAGCATTCAGGCTGATCATCAATTGCTCTTCGTCGTCCTGGCTGGTCAGGATGACGATCTGGAAGAACAGGCCGCGCTGGCGCCGGAACCTGTCGAACCGCTCGCAGAGCTGCGTGCCGCTGGTTCCCGGCATCACCAGGTCCAGGATGACGCAGTCCAGCCCGCCGCCGGAGAGCGCCGCCACCGCCTCGTCGGCGTTGCGGGCGGCGGTGACGGTGCAGCCTTCCTGCTCCAGCTCGGCGCGCAGAAATTCGCGGTAGGTCGCGCTGTCGTCGACGATCAGGATGCGGGCGCGGCGGAAAATCTCCGGGACGGTCGGCGGCGCGCTGCGCCGCTCCAGCAGCGCGCAGGCGTTCTCCACCACCGCCTTGGGATCGGACGGGTCATGCTCCCCCTCGCCGCGGCCGAGCACCAGCACGGCGGCATCGCTGCGCGCCCGCAACTCCGCCAGCCCGTCCGGGCCGGCAAGCTCGCCCTCGACGATCAGCAGATCCTGCGAACTGCCGGCGATCTCGGCCAGGGCCGGTTCCACGCCTTCGACGCAGACGGTCTCCACGCCGCGTTCCTCCAGCAGCAGCTTCAGCAGAAGCCCCTGCGTCTGGGAACCCATGACAACCAAGGTGCGGAGTCCGTTCATGACGCCATCTTATCGTCGGAGGTCAGTTGCAGCAGCCGTCCGGCCACCCGGTCGAGAGGCAGTTCCTCCACCGCGCCGCCAAGGCGCACCGCGGTGCCCGGCATGCTGTGGATCACCGCCGTGGAGGCGTGTTCGGCAATGGTGTATGCCCCAACCTTGTGCATGTCCACCAATCCGCGCGCGCCGTCCTCGCCCATGCCGGTCAGAAGCACGCCGATCCCGGCGGCGCCATAGGCGCGCGCCATCGACCGGAACAGCTCCTCGCCGGAGGGGCGCTGGCCGCAGACCTGCGGGTCGTCGGACAGCCGGATGGCGCCGCCCTCCACCATCATGTGGCGGTCGCCGGGCGCCACATAGACGGTGCCGGGCCGCGGGACCAGCCCCGCCTCGCCCAACCGCACCGGCAGGGGGGAGACGGTGCCCAGCCAGTTGGCGAAGCCGGTCATGAACGGGGCGCCCATGTGCTGGACCACGAAGACCGGCATGGGAAAGCTCGGCGGCAGATCCTTCAGGATTCGCGCCAGCGCCGCCGGCCCGCCGGTGGACGCCACCATCCCCACCGCGCGGAATCGCCGCAGCCGTCCGTCGGCCGTCACCGCCGCCTCGGGCAGCCGGACGTCGGCGGGAGCCTCCGCCGGACCGGCCCCTTGCGCCGGCCGGGCCGGCCGGGCGGTGATGCGGTGGCGGATCACCTTCACCTGGCTCATGATGACCAGCTGGGTGCAGAGATGGTGCGCCACCGTCTGGTAATCGGCGCGCGCCACGCTGCCCGGCTTCTCTACCACCGCCAGCGCGCCGGCCTGCAGCGCCCGCATCGGGATGTCGAGGTCGCGGACGTCCGACGCCACCACCACGATCGGCAGCGGAGTCTGCCGCATGATGCGGCTGGTCACCTCGAAGCCGTCGATGCCCGGCAGGCGGATGTCGAGCGACACCACGTCGGGCGCCGACCGCTCGATCATGCGCAACGCCTGTTCGCCGCTGGACGCGATGCCCGCCACCTCCAGCCGGGGATCGGCGCCGATGACGTGGCTGAGCAGCTGCTGGATGACGGGGCTGTCCTCGACCACCAGCACACGGATGCGTCGGGAGCCCGGCTTGACCGCCCCGCTCACAGCAGCCGCCGGATGCCGGCCAGAAGCTCGTTCTGGTCGAAGCGCGTCTTGACGATGTAGGCGTCGGCGCCCAGCCGCAGGCCGCGTTCGCGGTCCTCGTCGCTGGCGCGCGAGGTGACGAGGATCACCGGGATCTCCGCCAGACGCTTGTCCGCCTTCACCGCCTGCAACAGGGCGAAACCGTCCATGCGCGGCATCTCGACGTCGCTGATGATCAGGCCAACCTCCATCCCTTCCGACAGGCGCTCCAGGGCCTCGCGCCCGTCCACGCACAACGTCACCCGATAACCATGGGCTTCGAGGATGCTTTTTTCCAGCGTGCGGGTGGTGATGCTGTCATCGACAACCAGGATATGCGCCCGGTCAGGGGTGGCCTCCTCCGCAGGGCGTGCCGGGGCGGGCAGAACACTTCCGGGCAGCGGCATCAGGCCGGGGATGTTCAGCACCAGCGCCGGCCCGCCGTCGTCCATCAGCACGGTGCCGAGATAACGTCCGGAATCGAGCCCGGTCTCCTCCGCCGCGGTCACCACCGTCTCGCGCGTGGCGACGAAGCGGTCGACCGCCAGCGCCAGCCGCCGGTCCGCCGCCCGCACCACGACCAGCGACAGCGACCGCTCGGCGCTCGGCACCACCGGCGCCTCCATGCCCAGCAGCGCGGCCAGGGAAGTGACGGGGATTTCCTCATCGGCGATGCGGATCATCGGGGTGCCGATGCCGGAGAACAGCGTTTCGGCGACGGCCGTGCGCAGCCGCACCACGTCGGCCGACGGGATCGCCAGGATCTGGTCCTGTACGGCGACGAAGACCAGCCGCTGGCTCAACAGGCTCAGCGGCACCTCGATGGTGACGGCGGTGCCGCCCTCCGGCCGCTCGGCGATGGTCAGGTTGCCCTGCAGCCGCTCCACTTCCCGCCGGGCGATGGGCAGGCCCATGCCGCGCCCGGCCAGTTCGGTGGTGCGGGCGGCGGTGGAGAAGCCGGGATTGAACAGGAATTCGGTCAGCCGTTCGAGCGGCATCTCCCCGCCCGACGACAGCTCGTCGGCGTCGATCAGCCCGCGTTCCGCCGCCTTGCGCAGGATGGCGCCGCGGTCCAGCCCGCGCCCGTCATCCTCGATGCGCAGGTGCAGGCGCGCTCCCTCCACCGACGCGGATATGGTCACGCGCGCCGCCGGCCGCTTGCCCAGAGCCAGCCGCTCCGCCGGCGTCTCGATGCCGTGGCTGACGGCGTTGCGCGCGATGTGCAGGATCGGATCCTTCAGCCGTTGCAGGACGGTGCGGTCGGCTTCCACCTCCAGCCCGCGCACATCGACCTCGACCTCCTTTCCTTCGGCCCGGCTGATGTCGCGGATCATGCGGCCGAGCCCGCCCAGCTGGTTCTCCGCCGGCAGCATGCGCAGGCGCCGCATGTCCTGCTGGAAGCCGCCGCCCCAGCGCCGCATCGACCACAGCAGCCGGTCGTGGCTGCGGTGAGCCGAATCCAGCGCCCCGCCCAGCGCGCGGAAGCGCCGCTCGAAGGCCATCAGCGCCGGCAGGGCGCTGCGCCCGTCCAGCGCCTCCGCGTCCTTGTCCACCTGGGCGCCGCGTCCGATCTGCACCCGCAGATGGCGCCACGCCCGGTCCAGCGCCCGCCATTCCTGGCGCATCGCCCGCAATTCCTCGCCGAGCCCGGCCTGCGCCTCCACCTCCGGCAGCAGGGCCGAAGCGGTTTCCGACAGCCGCTCCAGCCCTTGCGCCGCGATGCGGACCAGCGCCGCGGAATCGGCGTCGACCGCTTCTCCGCGCGGCCGTTGCGCCCGGCGCTTTGCCCGCGCCGACGGCTCCGAGTCCGCCGTGCCGCGGGCGGGCGGCGGCGGGGCGCCGTTCCGGCCGCCGGACAGCCGGTCGAGATCGGTCATCACCCCGCCGATCTCGACCTCCTCGCCGCCCTGCAGCGACCAGGCCACCAGATCCTCGATGGCGTCCAGCGCCCGCCGCACGACGGCGATGGCGTCGGCGTCAAGCACCGCTTCGCCCTTCTGCACCGCGATGAAGGCGGCCTCCAGCCGGTGGGAGATCGCCTCCACCTCCGGCAGGTCGACGGCGCGGGCGGCGCCCTTCAGGCTGTGGGCGCGCCGATGGATGTCGACGAGGTCCGGCGCCTCTCCCGTCGCCTCGGCCTCGCGCAGCCCGGCGCGGATCACCGCGAGATGATCCTTGTGCTCAAGCTCGAACGCCGCGAGCAGGCGCTGGCGGATGTCCATCAGGCGCTCCGGACGACGCCCTCTCCCGCCCCGGGAGAGGGAAGGGGCCCATGCGAAGCATGGGAAGGGCGAGGGGTACCCCAAGGAGCCATGCGGTTCGGGCCGCTTGCGCCACCCCCCACCCTCCCCACGCCAACGGCGGGGGGCCCCGCCCTCTCCCGGGGCGGGGGAGGGCGATTGTTGCGACGTGCGATGCCGTGAGGGGGAGAGGGGAAAACAGACATCCGCATCACACCCGGTAGTTCCGCACCGCTTCGACCAGACCCTGGCCGAGGTTGTTCAGGTTCGCCGCGGCGCCTTCCAGCTGGCGGGTGCCGGCGGCGGTCTGGCTGCTGGCCTCGCGGATGTTCTGCAGCGCCTGGATCACCTGCTCCAGGCCGATCTGTTGCTGGTTGGTGCCGGCGACGATCTGCTGGAAGGCGAGAACGCTCTCCTGGATGTTCTCGGCCATGGTGCGGATGGTGGACTGCGTGGCGTCGGTCTGGCGCTTGCCGGCGGCGACGCGCTTGACCGCTTCCTCCGTCAGCATGACCGAGGCGTTGATGCCGTGCTGGATCTCCGACAGGTTGGAGCGGACCTGGGCGGTCGCCTCCTTCGACTGGTCGGCCAGGCTCTTGATCTCGCCGGCCACGATGGAGAAGGTGCGGCCGTGCTCGCCGGCCGCCGCCGCTTCGATGGCGGCGTTCAGCGCCAGCAGGTGGCAGCGCTCGGCGATGTCGTTCACCGTCACGATGATCTCGCCGATCGCCTGGGTGCGTTCCGACAGCATGACGATGTTCTCGGCCACCGCCTCGGCCTGTTCGCGGATGGCGTCCATCGCCTGGATGGTGTCGTCGACCGCCTTCATGCCGGAATGGCTGGAGGTCGCCACCGTCTGGGCGCCATGGGCGACGTCCTGGGCGCGGCGGTTGATCTGGGCGCCGGATTCGGTGATCTCCGACAGGGTGGCCGTCGTCTGCTCCACCGCCGCCAGCTGCTCGGCGACGCTGGCCGACTGCTGCTGGGTGGAGGCGCGGATCTGCGCGGTGGCGGCGTGGACGCTCTCGGCGGTCTCGCGGGTGGTGCGGGCCATCGACTTCAGCCGGCCGGCCATCTCGTTCAGGTGCTGGCCCAGGACGGCCAATTCGTCCTTGCCGTGGATCGTGACCTCCTGCGTCAGGTCGCCGTGGCCGACCTTGGTGACGAAGTCGATGGCGCGGCCGAGCCGGCGGGTGATGGAGCTGCCGATCAGATAGGCCACGCCCACCGCGATCAGGAAGACGATCACCAGCGCGATGACCGAGGACTTGATGGCCGAGTTGTAGATCGCCCGGATGTCGCCGCGGCCGGTCTCCGTCAGGTTGTCGATGGCGGACTGGGCGGCGGCGATGCGCGCCTCCATGTTCTTGCGCAGCTCGTCCACCCGCTGGCGGCGCTGCAGCGCCTCGGGCACTTGGTTGCGCTCCAGCAGGGTGTAGATGGTGCGCGCCTCGTCGCCCACCATGGTGATGGCGCGGCTCATCTCGTTGACAGCGGTGTCCAGTTCGACCCAGCCCTTGCGGCGGTTGTCGGTCACGCTGTAGGAGGAGCGTTCCGCCACCAGGGCGCGCAGCCGGCCCAGCGTGTCGCGCAGCTGCGCCCCGACCTCGTTATACTGCCGTTGCAGCGGTATCATGATGGTCGGGATGTCCACGACCTTGCCTTCGGCATTGGCGACGGAGACGGTGTTCAGCGCGGCCTCGCGCGTGCTGCGCAGTTCCGCCTGCAGGTTACCGACGTCGGTCACCAGATTGGCCGCCTCGGTGTCGTAGCTGGACACCGCCATGATGACGGTCAGCGCGTCGGAAAAGCGCGCCATCTGGTACAGCGCCAGCAGCGCGGTCAGGACGCAGACCACGCCGAATCCCAGGACCAGCTTGTGCGCGACTTTGATGTTCATTCTCGGACTCCAGCCCCGGTCGGCTCAAATGCGGATGGATCGTTCTTGATGGCAGGATTCAGGTCTTCACGGCGTCGAGCAACGCCGCCATGTCGAGGATCGCCATGCGGTCCTCCGCGATCGCCCTGACCAGCGGCCCGGCCTCCGCCGGGGCGGGGGTGCGCGGCGGGACGATATCGGCCACCCGCTCCACCTCCCTCAGCCGGAGCGCCGCCGGACGGCCGCCGGTGCGCAGGACCACGGCATAGCCGGGCTGCTCCGCCTCGGTCCCGGCGCCCGGACCGGTCCCGCACAGCCGGTCGAGGTCGAACAGCCGCATCACCCGGCCGGCGACGGCGATCACCCCCAGCACGGCGTGCTGCGCCCCGGGCACGCGGGCCAGCCGCGGCATCGGGACGATCTGGCCGAGATGGCGCAGATCCAGCCCATACAGCATCTCGGCCCCGCGCGCGACCAGCATGGGGATGCCGGCGCCTTCCCCGTCGAGGGCGGGCGGCGGCTCGGCGAGCTCCTCGGCGCGGCGGTCCAGAACGGCATCGGCCCAGGGGCCGCGGCCGGCGAAGGTCTGCGCCAGGACGGCGTTGCGGCGCGCCAGCCTTTCGCGCACCTCCCGCCAGTCGATGGCGGCGCCCGGCTCCCGGCGCGGCGAAGGATCCCGGCCCATCAACCCTCCTCACCGGTCAGCCAGAGGTCGAGCATCCCGCGCAGTTCCTGCACGGTCAGGCCGCCGCCCTCCGTCACCGCCTCGTCGTCGGAACGGTTCACCAGCGCTTCGCGGGCATTGCGGAAATGGCGCTGCGCCGGAACCAGCCGGCCGCGGCGCCAATAGGCCAGCGCCAGATGGTAGTCGGCAAGCACGAAGCGCGGATCGAGATACAGCGCCCGCTTGAAGGCCGCGACCGGATCGCCGACCCCCAACTCCTCCTCCACCAGCCCCAGCTGGTAATGGGCCGCGGGGTCCATCCGGTTGGCCTCCACCCGTTCCAGGCAGCCTTCCAGCAGGGAGGAGCGCTCGTTGGGCTCCGACTGGTCGGGCGGGGTCGGTGCCGGGGGCGGGGCGACCGCCCTGGATGGCGACTTGGCCGCCGTCCTCGCCGCGGGCCTGGCCGCCGACATGCGCCGCGGCTTGACGGCCGGCGTCGGCGACGGCTCGGCCGTGGAGGGACTCGGCGTGGCGCCGGGTGCCGGGGCGGCCCGGTCGCCCTGCTTGCGGTAGAGCGTGGCGCCGGGGACCGACACCGGGATGAACAGTTCGTTCATCTGCGGTCCGGCCTCGGCATGGCCGACCACCAGCCATCCGCCGTCGGCCAGCGCGTTGTGCAGGCTCCCCAGCAGCCGGTGCCGTGTCGCCTCGTCGAAATAGATCATGACGTTGCGGCAGAGGATGATGTCGAAATGCCCGATACCGTGGGGATAGGACGGAATGGAGCCTTCCACCAGATTGAACGGCATGAAGCTGGTCCATTGCCGGTATTTCGGCTTTACCGACCACAGCTTGTCCTTGCGGTCGAAACAGGCCTCCAGCGTCTCCGGCGACAGGCCGCGCACCGCCCAGTCGCCATAGGTGCCGCGGCGGGCCTGCTCAAGGAAGGCGCCGTTGATGTCGGTGCCGACGATATGGACCTGCCAGCCTTCCAGCTGGTCGGCGAAATGCTGCCTCAGCAGGATTTCCATCGTGTAGGCTTCCGGCCCGATGGAGCAGCCCGCACTCCAGATCCGCAGCAGCCGTGTTGTCTGGTTGCGGCGGATGCATTCCGGAATGGCGACGGCGCGCAGGGCGTCGAACTGCTCGATATAGCGGAAGAAGAAGGTTTCCCCCACCGCCAGCTCGTTTATCAGCCCCTGATACTCCGGCCCGCCCGGCCCCTCGGCCTCCAGCGCCGCCAGATAGCCGGCGACGGTCGTGATCCGGCCGAAGGGCAGGCGGCGGTTGATCCGCTCGGCGAAGGCGGATTCCTTGTCGGCGTAATAGGCGAGCCCGGTGGCGTCGATCACCATCGCCTTCAGGCGCGGGAAATGCGGGTCGCGGCGGATCGCCTCGATGGCTGCGGCGGCAGCCGTGACGGGATTTGCGGGAGTCATGCCGTCCCCTCCCAGCGGGCAAGCCGCTGCTCCTCCGCCGCGCGGAAGGCGTCGAGCAGCCGGCCCTCCGCCTCGCTCAGCAGCCGGTCGGGGTCGAGCAGCGTCACGGTGCCGGGGCGGCCGGTCACGCGATCGGGAAAGGCGCCGGCGGCGCAGCCGTTGAAGGACAGCGACGGATCGGAGGCCACGCGGTCCTCCGCCTCCAGCACCACGTCGCCATGCACCTGATCGACCAGCAGCGCGGTCGGACGCCCCTGCCAGGTGATCAGGATCAGCGGCGCGTAGAGCCCAGTCTGCCCGCCGCCCGCCGCGAGATCCAGCAGAACGCCCAGCCGCAGGACCGGCACGACCTCCCCATGATAGCGGAACACCCCCTCGACCGGCTGCGGCGCGGTGGGCAGGCGGTCGAGCCGCGGCAACGGCAGAAAGCGCCGCACGGATTCCACAGGCAGTGCCAGCGCTTGACCGGCAACCGAGAACACGACGCAACGGAACGGCGATGGCGCGGAAAGGCTGTGGGAGGGGCTGTGCGTGGGGTGCGGTGACATCCGTCCGTCGATGGTCTGGAATCCGACCGGGAACATGCCCCATCACGGCTGGAATGCGAATTACGCCAAAGGTTTACGCCGGATGACCTATGCCTGGCCCGCCGGATTCGGGACCTTTGCCTGATTGCTTCGCCGGTCTACTGTCTTCCGCCATGCCGGAAAACCGGCGACGACCAGCCAAACCAACGAACCAGGGAGAGACGGGACGATGCCCGGCCGCCATTTCGAGGATTTCCGCATCGGTGACGTGGTCGAATCGGAAGGGGCGACCCTCACCGACAGCCAGATCATGGATTTCGCCCTGCGTTTCGACCCGCAGCCCTTCCACCTCGACGCGGTGGCCGCGGCCGACGGACCGTTCCAGGGACTGATCGCCAGCGGCTTCCATACCCTGTCGCTGACCTTCCGCCTGATCCGCGACACCGGCATCATCACCGGCACCAGCCTTGGCGGCTCCGGCATGGACGAGCTGCGCTGGCTGCGCCCGGTACGCCCCGGCGACACCATCCGCGCCCGGGTGGAGGTGGTGGACACGATCCCGTCGCGCCGGGGCGACCGCGGAACCGTGCGGCTGGCCTACACCACGCTGAACCAGCGGGGGGAACCGGTGATGACCTGCATCATGAACCACATCGTGGCCGGCCGGACGGTGGCCGTCTGAGCGCCTCTCCCGAAGGCTGCCCCACGACCGGCCGGAAACCCGCATCCGCGCCTCGGGCGGGGGGATTGCGGGGAGGGGGCGTCGGGGGAGGGGGCGACGAGGAGGGGGGCAACCGCAATTCCGGCGGCGCCGCTCCCCCGATCCCGGCCTTCGTCCGTCACGGAACGAAGACTTCCACCGGTCAAATCTCGATCAGCGCATAGGGCCGGCCGGATTCCTTCGGGATGGTCTGCGCCACATTGTAGACCGGCGTGCCGCGCAGCGTCTTTCCCGAATAGGTCCCGTGATGGGCATGGCCGTGGACGATGGCGCGGACGTTGTCGAAGCGGTCGATGGTCTCGGCCAGCCGCGAAGATCCCAGGAACGGAAAAATCTCCGTCGGCTCCCCCTCCACCGTCGCGGCGATGGGGGCATAGTGCAGCAGCACGAACACCCGTTCGGTGTCCAGTTGGCGCAGCGCGCTTTCCAGCCGCATCGCCTCGTTCACCGCCTCATGGACGAACTGCTTGATCGCCGGTTCACCGAAGCTGTCCAGCATCCGGTTGCCGAACCCGCCGCCGAAGCCCTTAACCCCGGCGAAACCCACTCCGCCGATCTCCTGCGGGGCGCCGTCCAGAAAACGGACGCCGGCCTGGGTCAGGATGTGCTGGACCTCGTCCAGATGGCCGCATTCGTAATCATGGTTGCCGAAGACCGCAACGATGGGGATACCGATGGCGCGCAGGGCATCGGCCAGGATTTCCGCCTCGCGCGGCTTGCCGTGGTTGGTCAGGTCGCCGCACAGCGCCAGCACGTCGGCCTTGCCGGCGATTTCCTGGAACAGCTCGCGAAAAGGGTATTGGGAGGTCTCCCCGACATGGATGTCGCCGATGGCGGCGACGGTCATCCTGCGCTCATCCATTCCTGCTCTCCCTTGGAATCTCCTTCGTGCCCTCCTCCCCGACGACGTCGGCGAAGCCCCACTGGGTGACGTCGATCAGATAATCCTCGCGGGAGAACAGGCGGCCCCGGCAGATGCGGGTCTGGGCGACCGGCAGCTTGGCGCGTTCCTGCATCCGCTCCAGCAGTTCAGCAACCAGCCAGCCGGGCACGCGATCGCGCTCGGTCGGGTAGATGAAGCGGAAGTTCAGGAGGTGGATCAGCAGCACCTCCCAATACTGCTCCATATGGGCGAGCAGTCTTTTCCAGTCGACCTTGTCGTGCTGCTTCAGGATAAGGTGCGCCACGTCCGGGCCGTCGTATTTGTGGCGCATCTGGACGAAGGATTTGGAGAAGATCATTTCGGTCGGCGCCACCAGCCGCACGTCGGCGCCGCAGATCACCGCGCGGTGTTCTTCCTTGAACCAGCGGTCGTTGACCGGATTGATGGCGACGGCCGAATTGAAGATGACGTCGAAGAACAGGTCGCCATGCTTGACCTTGCCGATCCAGCGTTCGTCCTCGATCTCCGTTCCGAAGCCATGGTCCTGGAAGTGGCCCAGGATGCGCGGGAAGTCGCCACCGCAGCAGAAGATGTCGATGTCCTTGGTCGGCCGGTTGATCCCGGTATAGGCGCTGACCGCATAGGTTCCGCCCAAGAGGAACGGTATTCCCGACTGGGTCAGAAGCTTGAGGCTTTCGGTATAGAAGGCTTCGGCCTCCGCGGAGACGGTGGCGCAGCCCTCACGGAGTTCGCTCATGAACCACTCCCCATTGCGCGCCGACATGGCACGTTGACCCTGTACAACAGTGCAGGGGGGCAAGCGTTGCAGGGGGGGAGCGCGGTGGTCCGGTTCGGCCGCCCGGACCGTCAGCCCGCTCTCAGCCGGCTCTCAGCCAGTACTCAGAAGGATGGCGAGCTGCTCGGCGAGCGCCTGCGGCCGGAAGGGCTTGTGCAGAACGGTGCAGCGCTCGACTCCCTCCGGCTGGTCCGCGTATCCGGTGATGAGCAGGATAGGCAGCCCCGGCGCCAGTCTCCGCGCCTCCCGGATCAGGGCGACGCCGCTCATTCCGGGCATGGCGTAGTCGGTGATCATGACGTCGACCGCCTCCGCCTCCTGCAGAACCTTCAGTGCCTCCGCTCCGCTCGCGGCGGCGAGCACGTCGTAGCCGAGCATCTCCAGCACGGCCGAGGCGCCGGTCCGGACCAGATGGTCGTCATCGGCCAGCAGCACGATCCTGCGGCTCGCCGGCTTCGCCGCGGGTGACGGCGGCGCCGCCATCGCCTCGTCCTCCATGGCGCGGGGAATGAAGATGGTCACGGCGGTGCCCTTGCCGGCCTCGCTGGCGATCGCCACCCCGCCGCCGGACTGGACAGCCATTCCATAGACCATCGACAGCCCAAGGCCCGAACCCCTGCCGATATCCTTGGTGGTGAAGAAGGGTTCGAAGGCCCTGGCCAGCGTCGGCTCGTCCATGCCGGTCCCGGTATCGGCCAGGGTGATCGCCACATAATCGCCGGGCGCCAGATCCGCCGGGTGCCCCGGCTCGCCCTGCCGCCCGATGGAGGCATTCCCGGCGCGCAGCGTCAGGACCCCGCCCTGGGGCATCGCGTCCCTGGCGTTGATGGCGAGATTGAGGATCGCCGATTCCAGTTGTGCCGGATCGACCATCACCGGCGCCGTGTCGGCCGGCACGTCGATGTCGAAGTGGATCAGACCGCCCAGCGTGCGTTCCAGCAACGGCTGCATGCTTTCGAGGAGGGAAAGCAGCCGTGTCGGCTTCGGCGTCAGCATCTGGCGCCGGGCGAAGGCGAGCAGCGAATGCGTCAGCTGGGCGCCGCGAGTGATGGCTTCCTCCGCGGCGGTGAAAAGCCGGCGCGGAGGGCCGTCGGGAACATACCTGTCCAGCACGGCGAGACAGCCGCCGATCCCCTGGAGCAGGTTGTTGAAATCATGCGCCATGCCGCCGCTGAGCTGCCCGACGACCTCCATCTTCTGCGCCTGCACCAGCTGGATGGTGCGTTCCTGGACCAACCGCTCCAGTTCCTCGCGCGAGCGTTCCAGAACGGCCGCGGCCTCGCGCTGCTCGGTCACGTCGGTATGGACGCCGACCCACTCGCGGATCGCCCCGCCGGCATCGATCAGCGGGACGGCGCGGATGCTGAAACGGCGCCAGACGCCGTCATGACGCCGCACCCGATGTTCGTAAATGAAGGTCCGTCCTTCCGCCACCGCCGCTTTCCAGGCGTCGATGGTCGGCTGGGTGTCGTCGGGGTGAACGGCCTTGGCCCAGCCATAGCCGCGGTACTCGTCATAAGACTGCCCGGTGAGCGCGGACCAGCCGGGCTGCGCGCCCTGCATCTCTCCATCTGCGTTGTTGGTCCACAGGATGCCGTTGACGGCCTGAACGGCGGCCCGGAAGCGCTCCTCGCTTTCGCGCAATGCCGTTTCCGCAGCCCTGCGGCTCTCCACGTCGATGAGGATGCCGGGAAAGCTCAGCGGCGTGCCGTCGGGAGCCTGCTCTACCCGGCCGTTCGCTTCGATCCAATGGTAACGCCCGTCCTGGCGGAGCACCCGGTATTGATGCGCATATGCCCCGCCGTGTTCGAGCACCTCGGCGATCGCCACCATCAGCCCGGGCTTGTCGTCGGGATGGACCGTCGCGATGACCTGTTCGATGCCGAGACCCGTTCTGCAGACCTCCGGGGAGAGGCCGAAGGATCGGGCGAACTGTTCGTCCGCCGTGACATGGTCGGTCGGCAGATGCCAGAACCAGGTGCCGATGATGGCGCCCGCATCGAGGGCAAGCTGCACGCGCTGGGCATCGGCACGGGCGCGGGCCTCGCTTTCCATCAGCCGGCGCTGCACCATCACCCGTTCGGTGATCTCGGTGCAGGCGCAGAACAAGCCGGCGACCGACTCGACGTCTACCCTGAGCGGTGAGTAGGAAAAGGAGAAATGGGCTTCTTCCCGGTAGCCGCGGCGCTCCATGAAGAGCGTGATGTCGTCCATCTGCACCGGTTCACCGCGATATGCCTGGGCTACGATATCCTCGAGATCGCCGCGTATCTCGCTCCAGACATCGAGAAAATCCTTTCCCATCGCCAGCGGATGCTTGTCGGCGAGGATTTCGGCATAAGGCGTGTTGTAGATCAGCGTGCGCTCCGTTCCCCAGACGACGAACATCGGCTGGGCGGAGCCGAGCATGACGCCGACGATCGTCTTGAGCGGCAGTGGCCAAAGCTCCGGCGGACCCAGGGATGTGTTCGTCCAGTCCTGCGCCAGAATGAGTTCGCCGGCGCCACCGCTCAGGAATGCCAACGCGGCCCGATCATGCCCGGCGGGCGGGACTTCGCCGTCCGCAGGCTCAAGGGAAGATGTCAACTGCGGTCTCGCCGGTCGGTGCCAATTGAGAAGCACTATGTCATGAGATGAGGACGCGGCTCGTGCTTTCCATCATCCCATATGGGTGAATCTTTCTCGTCAACACAATTCTTTGGCGCTAATTCTCACAATACTTCTGTTGATGTGCTCAAGAGTGAGCAACGTCCCGGCCATCATTGTTTCGAAACTGAAATACTGACGGGCTTCTCTTCACGCGGCACCTATGCCGGCAAGCCCTATAGTCGAACCGGCAGGCGGGGTGGAACGGCGCCGGAAAACCGGTCCGCGCCGCTCTACCGCTCTACCCCGCCCATGATCCCTTCATGACCATCCGCGAACCGCTCAGACCCCGAAATCGGGCTTCCCGGCCAGGATGTTGGACGTCACATGCCGGATGTCGCGCAGGCCGCACATCGCCATGGTGACGTCCATCTCCTTGCGGATGATCTCCAGGCACTGGGACACGCCGGCCTCGCCGCCGGCTCCCAGGCCGTAGAGGAAGGCGCGGCCGATGAAGGTGCCCTTGGCGCCCAGCGCCAATGCCTTCACCACGTCCTGGCCGGAACGGATGCCGCCGTCCATCAGCACCTCGATCCGGTCGCCCACCGCCTTGACGATGGCCGGCAGCGCTGCGATGGAGGAGATGGCGCCGTCCAGCTGACGGCCGCCATGGTTGGAAACGATCAGCGCGTCGGCCCCGGTTTCCGCCGCCATCACCGCGTCTTCCGCGTCGAGGATGCCCTTCAGGATCAGCTTGCCGCCCCAGCGGTCGCGGATGCGGCGCACGTCGTCCCAGTTCAGCGTCGGGTCGAACTGCTCCGCCGTCCAGGAGGACAGCGACGACAGGTTGCTGACGCCGGAGGCGTGGCCGACGATGTTGCGGAAGGTGCGGCGCTTGGTGCGCAGCATGTTCATGGACCAGCGCGGCTTGGTCGCCATGTCCAGGATGTTGCCGATGGTCAGCTTCGGCGGGGTGGACAGTCCGTTCTTGATGTCCTTGTGGCGCTGGCCGAGGATCTGCAGGTCCAGCGTCAGCACCAGCGCCGAGCAGCCGGCCGCCTTGGCCCGGTCGATCAGCCTGACGATGAAGTCGCGGTCGCGCATGACGTAGAGCTGGAACCAGAACGGCTTGTCGGTGTTCTCCGCCACGTCCTCGATCGAGCAGATGCTCATGGTCGACAGCGTGAAGGGGACGCCGGCCCTGGCAGCGGCGCGGGCGGCCAGGATCTCGCCGTCGGCATGCTGCATGCCGGTCAGGCCGGTCGGGGCCAGTGCCACCGGCATCGCCACCGGCTGGCCGACCATGGTGCTGGCCAGCGTCCGGTTGGTCATGTCCACCGCCACGCGCTGGCGCAGCTTGATCCGGCCGAAGTCCGATTCGTTGGCGCGGTAGGTCGACTCGGTGTAGGAGCCGGAATCCGCGTAATCGTAGAACATCCGCGGCACGCGCCATTCCGCCAGCTGCCGCAGATCCTCGATGCAGGTGACAGGCCGGTCGGTGAACAGGTTCGCCCAGCGCGATGGCGGTCGCGACGAGGGCATGCGAACGGAGGTCATTGGATTGTCTCAACGGTTGCGCGTGAAACGAAGGGGGTAGGATTTGGCCATTCCCTCCGCGCACCGTCAAGCTCGCCCTCGCCGGAACCCTGCCGAATCCGCCGTCCGCCGCTCAGCGCGCCGGCTTGGACTTGCGCTTCGGCTTCGCGGGTTTGGGCGGAGTCGTCATGGATTTCAGCGCCGCCGACTGGTTGCGCCTGGCCGCCGACACGGCGGCGGCGGTCCACATGCCGGTGGCGCGGTTGGCCCAGGACAACCAGGCGCTCATGAAGGGATTCTTGGCCATGGCGGATCGACTCCGGGACGGTTGGGATGCCGACTCAACACCGGTTTCGGGGTGGATGTTGCGCCGCACAGCATTTGACCGCTCACATGCGCAAATTCTCGGCGAAGCCGCTGTATTCTTAGGCAATCGCATCGACCGGGTGCGGCCGGATTGCAGTGTGGAAGCCCTTTTCTCCTTGTGGGAGAAGGGGCTGTTTTTGCTGGCATATGCGTTGCTTGTGATGCACCGGGGCAGCGCGATGGCGGGGGACCGGGCCGGATGGCTACGCAGCGGGAAAGCAAGGACAGCAGGGCGGGTGCCGCGGCCGTGCGGTTTCTGCGCGCCGCCAAGCTGTGCCGCATCCGCGACGTCGAACAGCTTCTGGCCGTCAGCGCCCTGGTCCGCGACATGGGCGGGCTGATCCACGCGCTCCAGAAGGAACGCGGCGCGTCCTCCGTCTATCTCGGCTCCGGCGGAATGCGCTTCGCCGAGGATCGCGCCCGCTGGCAGGCCGACGCCAAGGCGCTGGAAGCGGTCCTGCGCGACCGGCTCGACCTTGTGGACCGGCAGCTCGACCGCCTCAGTTCGGGCGCCCAGTTCTACAACCGCGTCGCCATCGCCCTGCATGCGCTTGACGGGCTGCCGGCGCTGCGGGAGCAGGTGGCGTCGCTGGCGCTGGTACCGCAGGACGCGGTGAAGTCCTTTTCCGACATCGTCGGCCATCTGCTGGCCGTGGTGTTCGAGGCGGCGGACATCGCCGCCGACCCGGCGATCTCCCGCGCGCTGGTGGCGCTGTTCAACATCGTGCAGGGCAAGGAATTCGCCGGGCAGGAGCGGGCGACGGCCAGCGCCGGCTTCTCGCGCGGGCGGTTCGACGGGGTGGAGCATGGCCGGTTGGCCCGGCTGATCGACGCGCAGAACCGCGCCTTCCGCATCGTCGCGGAATTCGCCGATCCTGCCCACGGCGCCGCCTTCCGCGCCGCCCTGTCGGACCCGGCGGTGGCGGAGGTGGAGCGGATGCGCGCGGTGGCGCTCGGCGACGGCGCCCGTCATGGCGAGCTGTCGGGCATCACGCCGGAAGCCTGGTTCGAGCAGGCCACACGGCGCATGGATCTGCTGAAGACGGTGGAAGACCGGCTGACCGAGGATCTGCGCCTGCTGTGCGAAGCGAAGCTGGCGCAGGCGCGCGCCGATCTGGAGCAGGCCGACCCGCGCGGACATGATGCGGTGATGCCGGTGGCGATGGTGCTGGTCGACGCCGATCCCGCCCTGCCCGGACAGGAGGGCGCCGGGCTCTATGCGCCTGACGGGCTGCGGCCGAAGCTGATGCGCTCCGTACTCGACGTCGTGCAGGCCCAGTCGCAGCGTCTGCGCGACGTCAGCCTGGAGTTGGAAACCGCCAAGGCGGCGCTGCACGAGCGCAAGGTGATCGACCGCGCCAAGGGCCTGCTGATGTCCACCCGCAACCTGTCGGAGGAGGAGGCCTACAAGCTGATCCGCAAGACGGCGATGAACCAGAACAAGCGCATCATCGAGGTCGCCGAGGCGATCCTCAGCATGTCCGACATCCTGCGCGGCGTGACGGCTGGCGGCGGGGCGGCGGGCGGCTGAAGCCGTTCGGCCTCACTGCATCGTGCGCACCGGCGAGAAGGGCAGGCCGGCCTGATCCAGCGCCCGGTCGATGACCTCCTCCGACTTCTGGTCGAACAGCTGCAGAAGCAGGTCGTCGACCATCCAGTCGTTGGTTGGGGTGCAGGCGGTGAACAGTTCGCTGATGACCTCCGACTGGAAATCCTCGCGGCGGCTCTCCTCGCCCTCATACTCCATCCGCTTGGCGACGCCGACCGCGACCTGGAAGGGATAGGTCAGGCCGGGAGCGACGGACGCCTTCTTCATCAGCGCCGCCATGCCCAATTCGCCGTCGTCCCAGGCCAGCCGGCGGGCGTTCTCCGCCGGAATGCCGGCGCGCAGCGCCATGCCGGCGACGAACAGCGGCAGGTCGCCGGCGCACAGCGCCCGGAACAGCAGCACCGGCGTCAGGCGGCGGTTGGTGTGCAGCCATTGGATCACCGCGTCGATGTCCTCCGCCCCGCGCAGCACCGGGCGCAGCAGCCGCATGGTCGCCGCCTCCCGCCCGCGCTCAACCAGCCGTTCCACCAGTTCGCGCGACAGGCCGTGCGCCTGCATCAGGGTGGTGCGCATGCTGTCCGACACGAAGGCGACCACCCGCTCCACCATCGCCAGCGACAGGCCGGGGCGGGTCGCCGCCGCCTCGCTGACCATGCGGACCCGGCCGAAGCGGTCGAGCGCGCGGTGCATGGCGCTCTCCGGCACCTCGGCGCCGTCGTTGCGCAGCAGGGCGGTGACGGCGACGACGTTGCCCCGTTCCGCGATGGCGCCCGACACGCGGGCCGAGACCTTCGACCGGCTGGCGACCGCCACATGCTTGCCGGAATCGGGATCGGACAGCACGTCCAGCAGCAGGTCGTCGGTCAGTCCCGCCGCGTCGCGCAGGATCGGGAAGGCCACCCGCCCGACGTCGCGGACCAGCCTTTCGGCCAGCTCCCCGGTCAGCAGGGGGCTGTTGCGCAGCTGCCAGGCCACCGCTTCGCGCACCGCCACCTGGGCGTCGCCGGCGAAGCAATGCACCACCTCGATCGCCAGCGACCGTTCCGCCGGGCTGAGCGCGCCGGCCTCCAGATCGTGGAACAGCTTGTTCATCGTCTCGATCCGCGTTTCCGCGGTGGGCGAGGTCAGCAGGCGTTCCACATCCTGCGACGACAGGGTGTTCGGGTTGGGCGCGTCCGGCTTGGGGGAGGCGTCTGGCATCGGGGCATCCGGCTTCGGCATCGGTCGAGTTCCCATCAATCGAAATCGAGGCAGGAGTAGCGGACCATGTCGCCCCACAGCCGGTCGAGCCGGCGGAGCGTGCGGTAGCTGGCCTTCAGGTCGCGCGCCTCGGTTTCGTTGCGCACCAGCGCCTCGGCCTGGGCCTGCTCCATCCGCCGCAGCCCCTCCCACAGTTCCCGCCCCTTGTCGGTCAGCTGGAGCCGCGCGGTGCGGCGGTCGCGCTGATTGGCGGCGCGGTTGATGTAACCGGCATCGACCAGGATCTTCAGGCTGTAGGACGCGTTGGAGCCCAGGTAATAGCCGCGCTCCATCAGGTCGCGGACCGACAGTTCGTCCTCGCCGATCAGCATCACCATCAGCGCCTGCACCGGGCCGATGTCCTCGACGCCCTGCTTGGACAGACCGACGCGGACGACGTCCAGATAACGCCGGTGCATCCGCTCGATCAGGCGCGCCATGCCGTGGAAGTCGGCGAGGTCGAGTTCCTCGCCGGGCTTCCGGGCGGGATCACCGCCCGGCTTGCCGTCGGGCCCCGATTCGGGCGCGTCGTCGTCGTCCCAGTTCAGGTTGCTCATCGCGCCCACGATCCCGGCTCTGCCATTCCCGCCTTCCCTCTCGCTTCTGCCTTATTCCGCCGCGGCGGCGAGGCCGCGGAACCCATGCGGATGCGCGCTGCGCCAGGCCCAGGCGCCGGCGATGATGCTGTCCAGCTCCGGGTAGCGCGGTTGCCAGCCGAGGTCGCGGCGAATGCGCTCCGACGAGGCGATCAGCACCGGCAGGTCGCCGGGGCGCCGCGGGCCGATCTTCACCGGCACCGTCCGGCCGGTGATCCGCTCCACCGACGAGATCACCTCGCGCACGCTGTAGCCGGTGCCGTTGCCCAGGTTGTAGCGGACCGACCGTTCCTCCAGCGCGTCCAGCACCCGCAGATGGGCGTCGGCCAGATCGCAGACATGGATATAGTCGCGGATGCAGGTGCCGTCGCGGGTGTCGTAATCGTCGCCGAAGATCTCGATGTGCGTGCGCTTGCCGGTGGCGGCGTCCATCACCAGCGGGATCAGGTGGGTTTCCGGGCTGTGGTCCTCGCCCAGCTTGCCGTTGGGATGCGCGCCGGCGGCATTGAAGTAGCGCAGGCAGGCGGAACGGAGACCATGGCAGCGGTCGGCCCAATGCAGGGCCCGCTCGATCATGAACTTCGATTCGCCATAGGGGCTGCCGGGATCGATCGCCTCGTCCTCGTCGATGGGGATCCGGTTGGGCGAACCGAACAGGTTGGCGGTGGAGGAGAAGACCAGCTTCATCACCCCGGCCTTCACCGCGGCGCGGATCAGGTTCAGCGAGGTGACGGTGTTGCCGTGCAGATAGGCGTGGGGGTCGCGCATCGATTCGCCGACCACCGACAATGCCGCGAAATGGAACACCGCGTCGAAGCGCCACTCCGCGAAGACGCGGGCCAGCGCCTCCTCGTCGGCGAGATCGGCCTGGACGAAGGCGGCCTCGGGCGGAACGGCGGCGATATGGCCCTGACGCAGATTGTCGAACACCACGACACGATGGCCGTGGTCGAGAAGCTCCGCCACGCAATGGCTGCCGACATAGCCGGCGCCGCCGGTGACGAGGATGGTCTTCGGAGTCGTCATGAATCGGGTTTCCTTGAACCGGATTTCGGGCCGCAACCGATTGCGGGCGGCCGGCATGGTGGAAGGAAAGGGGGCGGGGCAGGTGCGGGATGGGGGGAGGCCCGGCAACCTGCGTAAATCATCGCAACGCAGCATGCACGATAACCGAGGGCTCTGACCAGATGGCTGGAAAACCCAGGCAATATGGCCTAAGACCTTCGGTGAAGTATCGAATTTCGCAGGGAAATCAACTGCTTGCCGCCCACTTGCTACCCCTTTCGCGAGCGCTTGAACGGGGTAGGATCCGAAACTTGTCACACGTCTCTAAAATGTTCGCGGTGTAAAGCTTAAGCGTGCCAAGTCCGCCGACGCATCCCCCCGCGTCAGGGCCTGTCATCCATAGACGACCGCTCCTTTCCGGGCCGGTCGTACCCGGCGTCCCCCCGGCCGGCTTCCTGTCCAGCGTCATGCCGCCGGCAGCCTTTTCCGTTTTCCCCGCCCTCCCGAGTTCCAGCGCCGCCTCGATCGGCCAATCCTCCATCAGGAAGGATCGAAGATGAGTTCCGTGGATCGGCCCCTGCTGACCCAAGCCTACCGGAAGATCGGGCATGGCCTGCTGCTGGCCGGCATCCTCAGTCTGTTCGTGAATGTCCTGATGCTGGTGGTTCCGCTTTTCACCATGCAGGTCTACGACCGGGTGATGAGCAGCCGCAGCCTGGAAACGCTGACGATGCTGGCGATCATCGCGGTGGGGGCGCTGGCTCTCTACGGCGTGCTGGACTTCATCCGGGCCCGCGCCTTCCTGGTGACGAGCGCGGTGATCGCCCACCGCTTCAACGTGCCGGCGCTGGAGGCGTCCATCGTCGATGCGCTGTCCGGCGGGCCGCGCAACGCGGCGCAGACCATGCGCGACCTGAACGACCTGCGCTCCTTCATGACCAGCAGCGCGGTGACGGCGCCGCTGGAACTGATGTGGGCGCCGATCTTCCTGGTGATCCTGTTCCTTCTTCATCCGATCTACGGCTTCCTCGCCATCGGCGCGGCGTTGATCCTGATGGTGATGGGGGTGCTGACCGACGCGCTGACCCGGCGGCCGATGGCCGAGGCGAACGAGGCGTCGGCCCGCGTCTTCGCCGACATCGCCGGCACCGTCCGCCATGCCGAGGCCATCGAGGCGATGGGCATGCTGCCGGCGCTGGCGCGGCGCTGGCAGGCGGCGCAGAGCGGATCGGCCGGCATGATCGACCGCGGCGCCACCACGTCGCGGGCGCTGGCCGCGGCCTCGCGCTCGGTGCGCATGATGCTGCAGGTGGGCGTGATCGCCGCCGGCGCCACGCTGGTCATCGACAATCAGGTGACCCCCGGCAGCATGATGGCGGCCAGCCTCATCACCGGGCGGATGCTGCAACCCTTCGAACAGCTGGTCGACGGCTGGCGCCAGTGGGTCAAGGCGCTCGAGTCGCACCGCCGCATCCGCGACCTGCTGAACAACGGCGCCTCCGCCCGCTCCACCATGCCGCTGCCGACGCCGCAGGGGACGCTGACGGTCGACCGGGTCAGCCATGTGCCGGCCGGCCTGAACCGCCCGGTGCTGCGCAACGTTTCCTTCTCCGCCGAGGCGGGGGAGGTGATCGGCATCATCGGCCCGTCGGGAGCCGGCAAGTCGACGCTGGCCCGCCTGCTGGTCGGCGTCTGGCAGCCGACAGCCGGCGGAATCTATCTGGACGGCACCAGCACCTATCTGTGGGAGCGCGAGAGCTTCGGCAAATATGTCGGCTATGTGCCGCAGTCGGTCGCGCTGCTCGACGGCACCATCGGCGAGAACATCGCCCGCATGGCCAGCGCCGATCCGGCGGAGATCGTCCGCGCCGCCCGTCTGGCCGGCGTGCACGAGATGATCGGCCGCCTGCCCTTCGGCTACGATACGCCGGTGGGCGAAAGCGCCTTCTCGCTGTCCGGCGGACAGAGGCAGCGCATCGCGCTGGCCCGCGCCCTGTTCGGCCGGCCGCGGCTGCTGGTGCTGGACGAGCCCAATTCGAACCTCGACCATGAGGGCGAGCAGGCCCTGCTGAGCGCCGTTCACAAGGTGAAGGCCGACGGCACCACCGTGGTGATGATCGCCCACCGTCCCTCCATCGTCGCGGTGGCCGACAAGCTGGTGGTGATGAAGGAGGGCGTCGTCGAGCATTTCGGCGCCCGCGCCGATGTCCTGAAACTGGTGCAGCCGGGTGGGGTTCCCGCCGGCGTGACCCGCCTCGTCCGCAGCGGAGAGCAACGATGACCAGCGAAACGCCCGCCCTGGCGACCCCGACGGTCTGGACGGCGACCATCGATGTCGATCCTGCCGAACCGTCGCTGCGCAACACCGCGCTGGCCGGCGCGTTGGCCGTGCTGGTCGGCTTCGGCGGATTCCTGACCTGGGGATTCACCGCCAGCCTGGACAGCGCGGCACTCGCCGCCGGCACGGTGATGGTGGAAAGCCACCGCAAGACCGTCTCCCATCTGGAAGGCGGCATCCTGCGCGACCTGCTGGTCAAGGACGGCGACCTGGTGCAGGCGGGGCAGGTGCTGCTGCGGCTGGATTCGACGCAGAGCCAGGCCGTGGTGTCGCAACTGCAGGGCCAGTATTGGACGGCACTGGCCCGGCTCGGCAGATTGCGGGCCGAACAGTCCGATGGGCCGAAGCCGCTGTTCAGCGAGGAGCTGGTGAAGGCGGCGCGCGACAACCCGGTTGCGGCCGAGGCGATGGCGGTCGAGGAGCGGCTGTTCCGCTCGCGGCTGGACAGCCACGAGGCGCAGCTGGGCATCCAGCGCCGGCAGATCTCCCAGCTGCGCGACGAGATCGCGGCGCTTGAATCGCAGCGCGCCGCCACCGCCGACCGGCTGCGCTACACCCGGGACGAATTGCAGGTGGTGCAGGGGCTGCTGGCGAAGGGATACGAGCGCAAGCCGCGCATGCTGGAGCTTCAGCGCAACGTCGCCGATTCGGAAGGACGGCTGGGCGAGCTGCTGGCGAACAAGTCCAAGGCCGAACAGGCGATTGCCGCGGCCGAACTGACCATGATCAATCTCGGCAACACCCGCCGGTCCGAGGTGGCGGTCGATCTGCAGACGGCCCAGGCCAGCGTCTCCGACCTTTCGGAGCGCCTGCGCAGCGCCGACGACATCCTGCTGCGCCAGGCGGTCACCGCACCGCAGGCGGGGCGCGTCACCGGCCTGCGATTCTTCACGCCGGGCGGCGTCATTCCGGCCGGCGCCGGCATCCTCGACATCGTGCCGCAGGATGACGCCATGATCGTGGAAGCCCGCGTCTCTCCTCACGACGTGCAGAATGTCGAGGTCGGCAGCAAGGCGATGGTGAAGCTGACCGGCTACCGTCAGCGCGCGGTGCCGCCGGTGGCGGGGCAGGTGGTGTCCCTGTCCGCCGACCAGTTGGAGGACGAGCGCACCGGCGCCTTCTATTTCGCCGCCCGGATCAACATGGACGCGGATGAGTTGAAAGCGCTGCCCGGTGTCGAACTGCATCCCGGCATGCCGGCGGAGGTCATGATCCATGGTCATGCCCGTCGCGCCATCGAGTATTTCCTGACGCCGCTGACCGACGGAATGCAGCGGGCCTTCCGAGAGCAATAGACGGCACGCCCATCCCCCCGGCCCCTCCCGTTCGGGCCGGCGCGGGCTGGGGTCGCCGGGAAGGGTCCATCCCCCGCCGGCGGTCCCGTGAAGGGGCCGGCGTCCCCCACGCCGGCCCCTTTGCCATTCCGGGTCGACTCCATGACGCTTTTACTGTGCCAGAATTCGCCGTTACTTGCATACTTGAGTATTTCGGTGAGGGCATGTGCGGATGGGCAAGGCATTTCCGGCGTCGCCCCAGGGTGGTGGCCGCTCCTCGAATCCCCCTTTTCGTCGACCCCGCGGCATTGGTTTGGCATGCTGATTTTTAAAATCCCCGGCTTATCCACGAGAACTTTTTCCTGGCGATCCCAATGGTTTGCGGGAAGCTAGAGTCAGGAAGTGAGTCTGCCCAGCGGTTTTAAAAAAGAAACTGATTAGAAATTCGAAACAATTCAGACTAACTCTCTTTTTGAAAATACAAATAATGCGTTGTTCTGTGAGAATCTTCTGATCTGACTCAACTTTTTCTTCACAGGACCCTTCTTTTATCACACTATCCCTCCGATAGTTCTGGCTATACCCGAAGGCGAGTTCGCCAATCGAGCGAGGCCGACAGACGGCCCAACAATCCCAATCACATCGCAAGGAGATACTTACGATGGCTACGGTTCCTGGGGGCAACTACGACGTGCAGTTCGGCACGAACCAAGACGATCTGCTTGCCGGCGGGGCGGGGAACAATCTGTTGCTGGGGGGCAACGGCGCGGACACCCTGCTCGGCGGTGCCGGATTTGATGCTCTGTTCGGGGGGAACGGAGCGGACGTGATCCATGGCGGCGCGTCGGCGGATATCCTGCTGGGGGGTAACGGCAGCGACACCATCGACGGCGGTTCAGGCGACGACATCATCCTGGGGGGGAATGGTGACGACGTGCTGATCGGCGGCGCCGGTCGCGACCTGCTGGACGGCGGCAACGGCAACGACGTGCTGTCGGGGGGTGACGGTAACGACATCCTCAACGGCGGCAACGGTGACGACATCCTCGCCGGCGGCGGCCACGACGACATCCTCAACGGCGGCAAGGGCAACGACATCCTGTTCGGCGGTACCGGCAACGACGTGCTGATCGGCGGTGACGGCAACGACACGCTGTCCGGCGACGAAGGCAACGACCGTCTGGAAGGCGGAAAGGGTGACGACGTGCTGATCGGCGGCGCCGGCAACGACGTCTTCATCTTCTCCGGCGGCGGCGGCCAGGACGTGGTCCTGGACTTCAAGGCCGGCGAGGACGTTCTGCAGATCGCCCGCAACATCAACGGTTTGAAGGTCACCGACGCCGCCGATCTGGCGGCCCGCGTCACCGACCAGCATGGCGACGCGGTGATCGACCTCGGCCATGGCGACAGCATCACGCTGAAGGGTGTCTCGGCTGCGGACATCCACAACCAGCCGAACGACTTCTTCGTCATTCACTAATCGGGCTCTGATCGTCCGCTGCTTTCCAGGCAGCGAATGAAAGGGACGGACCGGTGGTGTCAAAGCCGCCGCCGGTCCTCCTTTGCCCGAAATCAGCAGTCCGATTTTCAAACCCATCGACGCTGCCGGAATCCAATCCATGACCGTCATCGCCGTCCTGCCGAATTCGGTGTCGATCGCCCCCGCGCAACGTCTGGCGCTGGGCCGCCGTTTCCTCCTCGTCTCCTGGACGATGGATGGGACGGCGGACGGGGCGAACGACATGATCGGCCCGATCACGCCGAGCGTCGATGGCGAACCGGTGCGTCCGCCCTTCACCACGCTGACCATCGACAGCGGCTGGGGCGTCCGCCGCGTCCTGTCGATCCTGCCGGCACCGCGCGACCTGCGGATGCCCATCCATTTCATCGCCAAGAACCGCGTGATCGCCGAGCTTCGCACCGAATCCGGCGCCGCCGACCTGGATCCCGCCGGGCTGCTGGGCAGCCTGGACGGCGCCGGCCGCTTGCGGGTTCTGCGTTTCCTGTTCGATTTCGCCTGTTCCACCCCGGCGCTTCGCCGCGATGCCGCTTTCACCGCGCTGTGCCGCCGGCTGGTGCTCGACCGTGCGGCGGAGCCGGCGACGCTGGCGGTCCGCGCGACGGCGGGCGGCGGCCTTCTGCTGTGCGCCGGTGCCCTGTCCGGCCGCTTCGGCGCCGTCACCGGTCTGGTGGTTCTGTCGCCGAATGCGGTGGTGCGGGCGCCGTTCGATGCCTGCATCGGCCCCGATCCGGCGGGGCAGGGGCGCATCGCCTTCGACCTGCTGATCGACCGCGAACTGTGCGCCCCCGGCAACCTGCTGGTGGTGCTGGGCGCCAACGGCGTCGCCTGCCGCCGGTTCGCCGAGGAGCCCGCCGGCCTGCCGACGCTGACGGACCGGCTGAACGCACGCCCCGACACGCCGGCCGCCCTGCGCCACTACCTGCTGTCCTGCCTCGCCAAGCGTGGCCGCAGCGATGCGTCCGCCGCCTCGGCGGTCAGCGAGTTGCAGGCCCTGGCCCCGCTGCCGCGCCGGCAGGCCGCCGATGCCAAGCGGCCGATCGGCGCCTCGCTCGACCTCGCGGTTCCAACATCCGACGGCGGGCTGTTCCTCGCCGGCTGGCTGCACGATCCGCATGGCCTGGCGGCGGAACTGGTGGTGCGCACCCCCTTCGGCGGCGAACGCCGGGTGGAGCGCTTCACCAACCGCTTCCCGCGCGAGGATGTCGCCAAGCTCTACGGCAACGCCGGCATCGACCGCAGCGGTTTCGTCCTGCATCTGCCGGGCAATCCCGAACCGGCGGAGGCGCTTCAGATGACGGCGGAGCTGCGGCTGGCCTCGGGCGGCGCGCTGCGCCTCGTCCCGCCGCCTCGTCCGCGCGCCGATGCCGACGCCCGCGCCGCCGTGCTGGGCAGCCTGCCGCCGCGCTTCGCCACGCCTGAACTGCTGGAGACCGTCATCGGTCCGGCCGTCGTCCCGCTGCACGCCGCCCATCTCGCCACCCGCGGCGAGCCGGAACTGGTCGTCTATGGCGAGCGCAGGACCAGGCCCGCGGTGTCGGTCATCATCCCGCTCTACCGCACGCTGGAGTTCCTGCGTTTCCAGATCGCGTGTTTCGCCACCGACCCGGCGATGGCCGATGCCGAACTGATCTTCGTGCTCGACAGCCCGGAGCAGCGCGACGAGGTGGTGCATCTGCTGCGCGGCTTCCATGGCCTCTACGGCCTGCCGATGCTTCTGCTGGTGCAGAGCGCCAATTACGGCTATTCGACCGCCAACAATGCCGGTGTCGCGGTGGCCCGCGGCAACCGCCTGCTGTTCCTCAATTCCGACGTGGTTCCCGACCGCGCCGGCTGGTTGCCGGAACTGGTGGCGGCGCTGGAGGAGCGTCCCGGCATCGGCGCCGTCGGGCCGAAGCTGCTGTTCGACGACGACAGCCTTCAGCATGCCGGCCTCTATTTCGACCGCGACCTGCAGGGCGCCTGGTACAATCACCATTACTTCAAGGGACTGCCGCGCGACTTCGCCGCCGCCTGCCGTCCGCGCTCCGTTCCGGGCGTCACCGGCGCCTGCCTGCTGACCACGCGCGCCGCCTATAGCGCCGCCGGCGGCTTCTGCGAGGACTATGTCATCGGCGATTTCGAGGATTCGGATCTCTGCCTGCGCATCCGCGGCCAGGGCCTGGACATCCGCTATGCCCCGTCGGTGGAGCTGTACCATCTGGAACGCCGCTCCATCGGCCGGCACCAGGGCTACACCCGCGGTGTCGCCTCCGAATACAACCGCTGGCTCCATGGCCGCCGCTGGGCCGACCGCATGGCGGAACTGATGGCGCGCGACTGGGACGCCGACGACGACTTGCGGCCCTCCCGGACAGGCCGCGCCCGCAAGACAGCACAGGTGACCCGATGAATGCGCTTCTGCCGACCCCGCAGCTTGCCGTGCTGCGCCGACAGACCGATCCGCGGCTGGAATGGCTCTGCGCCCAGATCGCGCGCAACCGGTTCCTGCCGGTGCCGCCGCCCGAGCTGCATTTCATCGGCGACGGCGATTTCCGCGCCATCGGGGCGGAGTTCCTGCGCCATTTCGTCCGTCTCGGCGGCCTGCGCCCGGACCACAAGGTGCTGGAGATCGGCTGCGGCGTCGGCCGCATGGCCCTGCCGCTGACCCAGTATCTGGATTCCTCCTACGACGGCATCGACATCGTGCTGGACGGCATCCGCTGGTGCGCCTCGACCATCACCCCGGCCTATCCGGAATTCCGTTTCCACCATCTCGACATCGCCAACGGCCTGTACAATCCCGACGGCCGGATCGAGGGGGAGGCGGCGACGCTGCCCTTCAAGGCCGGTGCTTACGACTTCGTCATCCTGACCTCCGTCATCACCCATCTGCGCACCGCCGACACCGGGCGCTACGCGGCGGAGATCGCGCGGATGCTGAAGCCGGGCGGGCGCTGCTTCCTCAGCCTGTTCCTGGCCGACGCCACCGCGCGCGCCGGCATCGCCAAGGGCACCGCCCGTCCGCCGTTCCGCGATGCGCCCGGCGTGGAGCTGCTGGCCGATCCCGAGCATCCCAACGCCGCCGTCGCCTATGACGAGGAGTTCCTGCTCGGCCTCTTCGCCGCCCATGGCCTGCGGACGGCGCGTCCGGTGATGCGCGGGCATTGGAGCGGCCAGCGCGAGGCCGAGAATTTCCAGGATCTGCTGGTTCTGGAGAAGGGAAGCGCGCCATGAGCCGCCGCCGCCTTCCGCTTCTGCCCGGCGGTCACGCATCGGCCCGGCCCGCCCCGCGCCAGCCGGCGCGTCCGCTGGTGGCCGCCCGGCCGCCGCGGGTGCTGCTGATCGCGCACAATCACCCGAGCCTGCATCCCGGCGGCACCGAGATCTTCGCGCATGAACTGTTCGGCGGCTTGAAGGCGGCGGGGGCGGAATGCCTGTTCCTGGCCTGCACCAACGACACCCACCGCGCGCCGCGTCCCGGCACCGGATTCCAGACGCTGGGCCGCAGCGCCGACGAGGTGCTGCTGTGGGCCGGACATTTCGATCACTTCCACCAGAGCCAGATCGACCTGCACGGGCTGGTTCCCGACCTGTCCAACCTGCTGCGCGCCTTCCGGCCGGACATCGTCCATGTGCATCACACGCTGCTGCTGGGCGTGGAGATGCTGTTCCTGATCCGCCGCGTCTGCCCCGATGCGAAGATCGTCTACACCCTGCACGACTATTACCCGATCTGCGCCAACGATGGGCAGATGGTCACCCCGCCGCGTGGTGAGGGCGGTAACAGCGGCGAAGCGAGGGCGCTGTGCAGCAAGGCGTCGCCCGATGCCTGCCACCGCTGCTTCCCCGACCGGCCGGCCGACCAGTTCCTGCTGCGCGAGAAGCACATCAAGGCGATGTTCGGGCTGGTCGACCGCTTCCTGGCGCCCAGCCGCTTCTTGCGCGACCGCTATGTCGCCTGGGGCCTCGATCCCGCCCGCATCGAGGTGATGGCGAACAGCCGGCCGGCGGTCGAGCCGGCCCCCGTCCGCGCGCTCGCCCCCGGTGCCGCGCGCGACGCCTTCGCCTATTTCGGCAACCTGAACCCGTTCAAGGGCGTCACCGTGGCGCTGGACGCCGTCGCCCGCATGGCGCGGCGCGGCCTTTCCCCCTCGCTGGCCGTCCATGGCGGCAGCCTGTACCAGGCGCCGGAGTTCCGCCAGCGGGTGGCCGACGGCTTCGCGGCGACCAACGGCCTCGCCACCGCCCATGGCCCCTACCGGCCGCAGGAGATGCCGGCGCTGATGGCCGCCGCCGACTGGGTGGTGATGCCGTCGATCTGGTGGGAGAACGCCCCCCTGGTGATCCAGGAGGCTTTCCAGCACCGCCGCCCGGTCATCGTCAGCGGCATCGGCGGCATGGCGGAGGCGGTGCGCGACGGCATCGACGGCCTGCATGTCCGCCCCAACGACCCCGCCGACCTCGCCCGCGTCATGACCCGCGCCATGACCGAACCCGATCTGTGGGAACGGCTGTCGGCCGACATCCCCGCCGTCCGCCCGACGGAGGAGGCCGCGTCGCTCCACCTCGCCCTTTACGGCGAACTTCTGTCTCCGGCACCCGCCGCTCTCAAGCCGGCCGCACTTATCCAGGGGAACCGCAACCGATGAAGGACCGCAGCACCAAGGCCGACATCACCGCCGCCGTCCTGCTGGACCAGGACACGCTGATGCTGTTCGGCGCGATCGACCAGCCCCTGCCGGCCGGCAGCGTGGTGATGCTGGACGGCATGCTCGACGGGCGTTTCCGTGGCGGCTGCTGGACCGACGGGGCGGGGGAGCGCTGGTTCCTGGGCGCCATCCGCGTCACCGGGCTGGCCCACATGCGCCCGTCGCGCATCGAGATCGAGGACGCCGAGGGCAAGCACCTGCTGCTGCCGCGCCTCTCCAACGTCCGCACCAACCCCGCCCATCTGGTCGCGGCATTGCGCGAGGTGCAGCCGCAGTCGCTCGACGCGGCGCTGGACATCGCCGTGACCCTGCTGTCCGGCCTGGAGACGGGGGAGGGTGAAGGCGACCGCCGCACCCGCCTGCTGGCCGGCCTGGCGCAGGAGGCCTCCCGTCCCGACGGCTTCGCCGAGGTGCTGGGCCGCTTCCGCGACGGCGCGCTGATGGTGCAGGGCTGGTCGCACGGCTTCCCGGCCGGCGCCGCCCATGTGCTGGTCGAGGCGGAGGAACTGCGCAGCCATGCCATCGCCGCCGCCCCCTTCCACCGCCCGGATCTGCCCGACGATGCCGCCGGCCTGCTGACGGTGCTGGAAGGGCCGGTCGCCGCCCCCGACACCATCCGCCGCATCCATTTCCGTGCCGCCGACGGCTGGCGCCATCTGGCGATCTTCGAGCATCGGCAGCTTCTGGCCGATGGCGTCGCTTCCGCCCATGCCCGCGACATGCTGGGCCATCTGCAGGGCGATGCCGCCCGCCGCGGTGTCGCCGCCGCCATCGCCGCCCGCTACAACGGGGTGGAGACGGTGTCGCAGCTCCAGGCGCCGGTGCGCATGGGGCTGGACATGGCGGTGCGCGTGCCGGGGGCCGGGCTGTTCGTCTGCGGCTGGCTGCTCGACCCCACCCAGGCGGTGCGGGCGGTGACGGTCAAGGGCGGCGGCATGACGGCGCGTCTGGATGCCGACTGGTCGCGTCTGGGCCGCAAGGACGTGTCGGACGCCTTCGCCCACGACCCGCTGTTCGCCGGCCGGCTGCTGCCGGGCAACGACGCCCACGGCTTCACCGCCTTCGCCCGCGAGCCGGCCGGCATCTCCGCCGACGCCGAATTCCATCTGGAACTGGCGCTTGCCGACGGCATCGCCTTCCTGCCGCTGCCCTGCCAGCCGCCGACCGGCGATGCGCTGCGCCGCATGCTGGGATCGGTCAATCCGGACAGCCCGTCCATCGGTCGCGTCGTCGCCACCCATCTGGGGCCGATGCTGCGCAGCGCGGCGTCCGGGCGGCCGGCGCCCTCCGCCGTCCTGCACCCGATGGGCCGCGCGCTGAAAAGCCCGCGCGTGTCGGTGATCCTGCCGGTCTGCGACGGGCGCGAGGATGTCGACCTGAACCTCGCCCGCATGGCGAACGACCCGGATTTCGCCGAGGCGGAGATCCTGGTGGTGGCCGGCGCCGGCACCCATGAACGGCTGGCCGGCATGGTCCGGCAGGCCGCGGGATTCTACCGGCTGGCCGTCGGCTTCGTCGCCGCGCCGGCCGCCGCCGACCCGTTCGAGGCGGTGGCGGCATCGCTGCCCCATGCGCGAGCCGACCGCGTCCTGCTGCTGTCGCCGTCGGTGCTGCCGACCGAGCGCGGCTGGCTGTCGGCGCTGGAGCGGGCGATCCGCAGGCCCAATGCCGTGGGCTCCGCCGCCCTGGCACCCGTCATGGTCAGCCCGACCCTGCTGTACGAGGACCACTCGATCCGCTTCGCCGGCATCGTCGCGGTGGAAGGGCCGGGCGGCGTTGCATACGAGCGCCGCTTCGCCGGCTATCCGCGCGATTGGCTGAAGGAGCAGGAGGCGTCGGCGGTTGATGCCGCCTCGGCGGACTGCGCCCTGCTGCCGCGCGAGCTTCTGGTGCGGGGGATGGCCGAAGGCGGCCGCTATCTGGCGCCGGAGCCGAAGGGGCTGGATTTGTGCCTGCGGGTGCGGGCGGCCGGCGGCTCCTGCCTGTGGCTGCCGAAGGTCCGGCTGGTGGCGGTCGACGAACACCCCCGCCACGCCCGCGACCCCCGGTTGGAGCGCATGAGCGCGCTGGTCGACGAATGGAGCTTCGCGGAGCGCTGGAAGGCGTCCATCGCGGCCTGAGGTTCTGCCTCCACCCTTCCGCCTCAGCACTCACTTCCTCCCCCGCCCGGCGGGGGAGGGTTGGGTTGGGGCAAGCGACACAACCACTTCTCCCCCAGCCTCGAACGAACGGTCACACGATGAGCAAGACCAAGCGCGCGCTGATCATCAGCCATGGCCACCCCTCCTTCTCGCTGGGCGGGGGTGAGGTCGCCTCCTACAACCTGCACAACGGTCTGCACGACCTGCCGGGCTGGGAGAGTCACTATCTGGCCCGCGTGGCGCCGCCCATCGCCCAGCATCGCGGCTCCGCCCTGATGGCTCTGCGCCAGAAGGAGCGGGAGGTGCTGTATTACGCCAACGACTACGACCATTTCCGCCTGTCCAACCGCAACCTGCCGGGGCTGGAAAAGGACTTTGTCCGCTATGTCCGCGACCTTCAGCCGGACGTGGTGAACTTCCACCATTTCCTGGGGTTGGGGATCGAGACGATCCAGGCGGTGCGCCAGGCCCTGCCGCGCGTCCCCATCGTGGTGACGCTGCACGAATACCTGTCGATCTGCCATCACCACGGCCAGATGGTGAAGACCAGCCGCAATACGCTGTGCTACCGCTCCAGCCCGGCCGACTGCGCCGGCTGCTTCCCGCACATCGGCGAGGCGGAGTTCTTCAAGCGCGAGCTGTTCCTGAAGACCTTCCTGGAGCAGGCCGACTTCTACGTCAGCCCGTCGAACTTCCTGATCGACCGCTATGTCGACTGGGGGCTGCCGCGCGAGAAGTTCCGCATGATCGAGAACGGCCTGACCATCGAGGGCATCGCCCCGCCGCGCCCGCTCGCACGCGGCGGCAAGCGCAACCGCTTCGCCTTCTTCGGCCAGCTGACCGAGTTCAAGGGCGCCCATCTGCTGGTCGAGGCGGTGTCGCGCATCTCCGAGAAGGCTTGGGGCGAGGACGGTGCGCTGATGATCTTCGGCGGCAACTTGGAACGCCAGCCGGAGGCCTATCAGAAGCGTTTCAACGACGCGGTGGAGAAGGCCGGCGACCGGGTGCGCTTCTACGGCAGCTACCGTTCCGCCGAACTGCCTGGGCTGATGAAGGACGTCGATTGGATGATCATCCCGTCGATCTGGTGGGAAAACTCCCCCGTCGTCATCCAGGAGGCCTTCCTGCACGGCCGCCCGATCATCGCCAGCAACATCGGCGGCATGTCGGAAAAGGTGACCCACGGCGTCGACGGCCTGCATTTCCGCAACGGCAGCGTCGAGGATCTGGTGGACCGCATGACGGAGGCGCTGACTTCCGCCGACCTGTGGGACCGCCTGCGTCTGCGCATCCGCCGCCCGATCGATCGCGCCGAATGTGCCCGCCAGCATGCCGAGGTCTTCGACGCGCTCCTGGCCGCCAGCGGGGCGGCGCCCTCCATTCCCGAACGGGCGGTGGCGCAGAGGTCATGACAGGGAAAATTAGGGTAGCCTGTGATATTTTCGAATTCGGAGAATAATTCATTCCATCATGAACAGAATAAATTGGTAAGGTCGAAATGAAATCCACAGGGCCGCTCCATGCGGATTCTGTGCGCTGATTCGAATTTGCCCGGCGACGATCCGGGCTTTACCCATCCCTATTGCCGCAGAACCCAGGGAGAGCCGCCGTGGCCAACATCCTCGTCATGATTCCGTCGGGCGAAGTCTATGATCACGACTGCGTGCGTTGGTACAGCTACCAGGACATTCAGCGCAGCATCGACCACTATCACAACATCGGCGACGCGTTCGTTTTCGATTCCTCGTTGAAGCTGCTGGCCTACGACAAGCTCGACGTGCTGGAGATCCGCGAGTTCCGGCAGGAGGTCGTTGATCGCATCAACGCCGAATACGATTACGTCTTCCTGCGCGGCAGCAACTACATCCACGATGCGATGGACTGGCCGGCGGCGACCCTGCAGGTGCTGGCCAAGCTGCGCATCCCCGTCATCGCCTTCGGCGTCGGCGCCCAGGCGCCGGCCACCGGCAAGCTGACGCTGACCGAGGAAAGCAAGCGCATCTGGCGGACCATCGCCGACAAGTCGACGACGCTGGGCGTGCGCGGCACCTACACCGCCGAAGTGCTGTGGGATCTGGGCATCAAGAACACCCGCATCGTCGGCTGTCCGACCGCCTTCCGCAACCGCGACCCGGAACTGCGCATCGACCTGCCGGATCTCGACAACGTGCGCAAGGTCGGCATCACCATGCGCCGCGAGGTGTCCAAGCATTATTCGCCGGACGTCCGCAAGTATCTGGAGCGCCACCGCGACTTCGTGAAGGACATCTCCCGCCGCTTCGACACCGTGCTGATGATGCAGGGCGAGGTCGAGGAGAAGAAGCTGTTGTGGGGCACCGACGAACAGAAGGCGGAGGCATGGACGCAGCTGCATGACAGCGCCTGGCTGAAGCAGTGGTATTTCGACGACGAGATGGACGCGCTGTACCGCGAGCGCCTGTGGTACTCGGACGTCGTCGCCGACTACGAGAACCTGGTGCGGTCGAAGGATCTGGTGCTGGGCTACCGCCTGCACGGCAACCTGATGGCCCTGTCGAACGCCACGCCGTCGGTCTATTTCAGCTATGACAGCCGCACGGCGGAGTTCGCGGAGACCTTCGCGATCCCCTGCTACAACGTCTATTCGGACAAGCCCTTCGTCCTCGAGGAATACTGGGACCAGAGCCTGTTCGAGAAGTTCAACCGCACCTACTACCAGCGCTATCGCGACATGCGGGAGTTCCTGGACGAGAACTACGTCCCCCACCGCATGCCGAGCCACGCCATGCGCCGTAGCACCGACCGCAAGGCGGCGTGAGTGCCCAAATCACCCTCTCCCGTTTCGGAAGAGGGTGAAATCTCCTCCAACCAACCGGAACGGGTTCCATGTCCGCCACCGCCAAGATCGTCGAGCTTCACGACTCCGCCCCCGCGGAGGAAGCGCCGCAGGGGGTCGCGATCGTCGGCCATATCGACGCCCTTCAGGGTGGTCGCGTCTTCGGCTGGGGCTGGGACGGCAATCATCCCGGCGACCGGCTGGAGGTGGAACTGCGGCTGGAGCGGGACGGCGGTCCGCCGGTGACGCTGGCGCGGGTGCTGGCCGACCGTCCGCGTGCCGATCTGGCCAGTGGCGGCATCGGCGACGGCGCGCACGCCTTCGAAGCCGAGCTGACGCTGCCCGAGGGCGCCGACCCGTCGCGGGTGG
Organism: Azospirillum ramasamyi; assembly: GCF_003233655.1. Classification (NCBI taxonomy): domain Bacteria; kingdom Pseudomonadati; phylum Pseudomonadota; class Alphaproteobacteria; order Rhodospirillales; family Azospirillaceae; genus Azospirillum; species Azospirillum ramasamyi. Next base: position 184,332 of record NZ_CP029832.1, on the reverse strand, counting down.
TGGCCGTCCTCCGCTCCCCCTCCACGGGCGAGACGGCGACCTTCGCTCAGCCGAACCCGGAGGACCAGCGGCTCGACCGCGTGCTGGGGCCGCATCTGCAGCGCATCGGCGAGCGGATCGACGCGCTTCGCGGCGACCAGCGCCAGCTTGCCGCCGCCCAGCAGACCATCGCCCGGCTGATCCGCGATGCCGGCGAAGGGGTGGCGGCTCTGCGCGCCGATGCGACCCGTGTCGAGACCGCCCAGGCGGAGTGGAGCGAGGCCGTCAATGCCGCCCTGCAGGATCTGACGGAGCGCGTCGGCGGCCTGGAGGTGTTCCTGATGCGGATGGACCAGACCCTGCGCGGGCTGGACGGGGCCGCAGCCGAAAAGAACACCGGGGCGGGCTGGTCGCCGCTGCTGACCGTCCTGGGATCGACGGCCGGCGCCTTCCTCGCCGTGCTGGTCGGCTGGTTGACGCTGCATTGACCGGCAGGGTTCCGCTAGACTGAAGGGTAGGAAACCGGAGAGGCTTCGCGGTGTTGACACCCTGCGGCCTTCCCGCCGCACGGTGTCACCGACCGGAGCCCACCCACCATGTCTGCCCATCATGCTTGACGGAGCTCCCGTCGCCGATTCCGCCCCCGAAGTGCCGTCCTCTCCGCCGCCGGGATCGACCTGCCTGTCCGTCGGGAGCGAAGGCGAACTTGCCGTCCGACTGACGGCGCTCGCCCGCCGCCCCGGCGGTGTCCTGCTGCTCGCGCGCAGCGATGGGCGTGCCGCCCGGCTGGCCGCCTTGGCCGGCGACATCGCGCCCGACCTCGATGTCGTGCTGCTGCCGATCGACGAAACCGCCGCGGGGAACCGTGCCGCGCCGTCGCGCGCCGTGCTGGGTCGCCGCGCCGCCGGGCTGATGCGGCTTGCCGATGAGGCGGAGCCGGCGGGCGGGCGGCTGGTGGTGGCCTCGGCCGACCTCGCCCTGCAACGGCTGCCGCCGCCGGATGCCTGGACCGGCGCACGGTTCCACGTGACCCGCGGCATGGCCTATGACGAGGCGGCATGGCGCGGCTGGTTCGCCAGGTCCGGCTATGTGCTGGATGAGCGTGTCGACGAACCCGGCGAGGCGGCGATCCGCGGCGCGGTGGTGGAGGTGTTCCCCGGCGACGGCGACCGGCCGGTCCGCTGCGACATCTCCGACGGGGTGGTGCGCGAACTACGGTTGTTCGACCCGGTTTCGCAGCGCTCCACCGCCTCCATCGACGAGGTTACGCTCGGTCCTGTCACCGATCTGGTCGTCGGGCCGGAGATGCTCGACCGGCTGACGGCCAACCTTGCGAAGCTGGGCTATGTCCTGCCGGAGGAGTTGCGGCGGGATCTGGAGGAAGGCCGGCGGCCCTACGCCTTCGATCTTCAGCTTCCCAATGTCTTCGATGACTGCCCGCTGCTGCTCGACCTGCTGCCGGATGCCCTGGTGGTACTGGATGCCGGCGCGCGCGACCGGTTCGAGGCGAGGGCCGACGATCTCGCCGGGTCCGGTCCCGACCGCCGCATCCGCCGCGACGACGCCTGCATCCTGCCGGTTCCGGTGCTGGAGCGGCGACTGATCGACGCCGAATCCCTGGAAGAGAGGATGGCCGGCCGCAGCGTGCTGCCGGTGGAGGTGTCGGGCGCTCCGGTGGTGGAGGCGGTGCGGACCGAACGCACGCTGCTGCGCCGGGCCGCGGCGCTGGTCGAGGATGGCGGCGCCGTGCTGCTCGTGCCGCGTCCGGGCGGCCGGGCCGATGAGGTGGACCGGCTGGCGGAGCGGGCGGAGGCGGTGCTGGGGCGGCCGTTGCCGCGGCTGGACCGCTGGCCGGACCCGCCGCTCGCGCCGGGCGGCTGCGCCGTGCTGGCGCTGCGGACCGGCGGCGGCTTCGTCTGCGATGGCATGACCGTTCTGGTGGCGCCGCGCCATGTCGGGGAGGCGGGCAGGGAGGCACCGGCCCGGCCGCCGCTGGCGCCGTCGGAACTGGCACCCGGCGACTTCGTCGTCCATCTGGATTACGGCATCGGCCAGCTGGTCGGGCTGGAGGCCATCGCGTCGGATGACGGCGCCGGCGGCGAGTCCACCGCCGATTTCCTGGTGCTGGACTATGCCCATGACGACCGGCTGCTGGTGCCGACCTCCGACTTCGACCGGTTGTGGCGCCACGGCTCGGCCGACACCGGCGCCCGGCTCGACAGCCTGAAGAACGCCGGCTGGCTGGACCGCCGCGCGGTGCTGGAGGCGGAGATCGGCGAGACCGCCAAGGGCATCCTGCGCGAAGCGCGGCGGCGCGCGCGGGAGGAGGGGCCGGTCATCGAGCCGCCGGCCGACCGCATGCGCCGCTTCAATGCCCGGTTCGGCTTCGATCTGACGGAGGGGCAGAATCACGCCATCCGGTCCGTGCTCGACGCCATGCGCCGGGGGAACCCGATGGACCATCTGGTCTGCGCCGACGTCGGATACGGCAAGACGGAGGTGGCCTTGCGCGCCGCCGCCGCCGTGGCCTTCGCCGGCCATCAGGTGGCGGTGATGGCGCCGACCTCCGTCCTCGCCCGCCAGCATCTGGACGTGTTCCGCCGCCGTTTCGCCGGCTTCGGCCTGACGGTCGAGCCCCTGACCGGCGCCATGGTCAAGGCGGAGGCCGGGCGGGTGCGCGCCGGGCTGGCCGACGGGTCGGTGGACATCGTCATCGGCACCCATGCGCTGCTGTGCAAGGATGTCCGCTTCCAGCGCCTGGGCCTGATGGTGGTGGACGAGGAGCAGCGTTTCGGCGCCGCGCAGAAGCAGGCGCTGAAACGGCGGACCAAGGGCGTTCACAGCCTGGCCTTGAGCGCGACGCCGATCCCGCGCACGCTGCAGGGGGCATTGGCGGGGCTGCGCGGGCTCAGCATCATCGACACCCCGCCTGCCCGCCGCCGGCCGGTGCGCACCGCCGTGACCCCGCGCGATCCCGCCACCGCCCGCGCCGCCCTGTTGCGCGAACTCGGCCGCGGCGGGCAGGCCTTCTGCGTCACCCCGCGCATCGCGGATTTGAGGGAGCTTGAGGACTGGATAAGCGACCTCGTGCCGGACGCGCGCATCGCCGTGGCGCATGGCCGGCTGGGAGCGGCGGCGCTGGACGACGCGGTGATGGGCTTCGTCGATGGCGAGTGCGACATCCTGCTGTCGACGCCGATCATCGAATCCGGCATCGACATTCCGCGTGCCAACACGCTGCTGCTGTTCCGCCCCGACCTGTTCGGGCTGGGCCAGCTGCACCAGCTGCGCGGCCGGGTCGGGCGCGGGGCGGTCCAGGGCTACGCCTATCTGCTGACCGATCCCGACAACCCGCTGGAGGAGCGGGCGGCCCGCCGGCTCGGCTCGCTGGAGGTGATCGAAAGCCTGGGCGGCGGCTTCGTGCTGAGCATGCTCGACCTCGACCAGCGCGGGGCGGGCGACCTGCTGGGCGAGGACCAGACCGGCCACCTGCGCGCGGTGGGGACGGAGCTGTACCAGCGCATCCTGGCCGACGCCCTGCGGTCGCTGCGCCGCCAGCCGGACGAGCGCTGGGATCCGGAGGTGACGGTCGCGGTTCCCCATTGCATCCCGGCCGCCTACATCCCGGAGGAGGAGCTGCGCATCGGCCTGCACCGCCGCATCGCCCGCACCCGCGAGGCCGGCGAGCTGGACGCCCTGCGCGAGGAGATGGAGGACCGTTTCGGCCCGCTGCCCGACCCGGTGGAGCGTCTGCTGTCCATCGCATCCCTGCGCTTCCGCTGCCGGTCGCTGGGGATCGCCTCGCTCGGCTGCGGCCCGGCCGGGGTGGCGGCGACCCTGCGCGGGGACCGCGCCGAAAAGCGGGCGGCGACGCTGGCGAAGCGCTCCAAGGGCTTGCTGCGCGCGCAGGACGACCGGCTGACCGCCGCGCTGGAGGCGCCCGACGCCGACAGCAGGCTCGCCAACGCCGAACGGGTGCTGGACTGCATCGAGGCGATCGTCCGCAAGGCGCAAAGGAAAAGGAAGGAAAGCGCAATTTGAAAGCAAGCGGCGGAGTGCGCCGTTCCATCCCCCGGTCCAGATTGCTCCCTCACCGCGCTTTGATGCCTGTATGATCCGCGGAGGGAGAGGGACAGATGACCGTCGCACCCGACAACATCGCCGACACCGTTTCCGATCGCTGGGACGCTCTGCGCCGCCGCGATCCCGCCGCCGACGGGCGGTTCGTCTATGCGGTCCGCAGCACCGGCGTCTATTGCCGTCCCAGCTGTGCCGCGCGCCCGGCCCGGCCGGAAAATGTCGTGTTCTACGACACCAACGCCGATGCCGAGCGGGCGGGCTTCCGTCCCTGCAAGCGCTGCCGCCCGGATGGACCGAGCCAGGCCGAGCGCCGGGCCGACGCCGTCGCCCGTGCCTGCCGCCTGATCGACGAGGCGGAGGAGGTGCCGCCGCTGGACGAGCTTGCCGCCGCCGCCGGGCTCAGCCCGCATCATTTCCACCGCATCTTCCGGCAGGCCACCGGCGTCACCCCGCGCGCCTATGCCGAGGCCCGCCGCGCCGCCCGCGTCGCCGGAACCCTGCAGGAGGCGGGCAGCGTGACCGAGGCGATCTATGAGGCCGGCTATGGCTCGTCGGGCCGCTTCTACGAGACGGCGGGGGCGAGGCTGGGCATGACGCCCACCGCCTACCGGCGGGGCGGGGCGGGGGAGGCGATCCGCTTCGCGGTCGGTGTCTGCTCGCTGGGCTCCATCCTGGTGGCGGCGACGGAACGCGGGGTCTGCGCCATCCTGCTGGGCGATGACCCGGAGGCATTGCTGCGCGACCTGCAGGACCGTTTCCCCAGGGCCGAACTGAGCGGCGACGACGCGGGCTTCGAGGCGACCGTGGCGCAGGTGGTCGGGCTGGTCGAGGCGCCGGGAACCGGCTTGGCCCTGCCGCTGGACATCGGCGGCACCGCCTTCCAGCAGCGGGTCTGGCAGGCATTGCGGGCGATCCCCGCCGGGCGGACCGCCAGCTATGCCGAGATCGCCAGGGCCATCGGCGAGCCGGCGGCGGTGCGGGCGGTGGCGCGGGCCTGTGGCGCCAACCCGCTGGCGGTCGCCATTCCCTGCCACCGGGTGGTGCGCTCCGACGGCGGCCTGTCCGGCTACCGCTGGGGCGTGGAGCGCAAGCGCGGCCTGCTGGAGAGGGAGCGGGCGGAAGACCGCGAGGAGTTGGCGCGGTGAGGTTGGTACGGTGACGATGGAACGGCGCGGCTTCGGCGAGGGGGAGTCCAAGCACCTCACCCGGTTGCTTCACCCGGCCGCCGAAGGCGCCCGCGATCCCATGCCGCGGGCGGGGGAGTAGCCGCGCACGGCCAGCGCCGCGAACAGCAGGGTCGCGCCGGCGACCACGGCCAGCGCCTGCCCGTCCACCTGCCCGTACATCGCGAAGCGGATCAGTTCCACCCCGTGGGTGAAGGGATTCAGGCTGCACAGCCACCACAGCAGCGGCCCGGCCTCCTCCATGCGGTAGAGCGGATAGAGGGCGGAGGACAGGAAGAACAGGGGGAAGACGACGAAATTCATCACCCCGGCGAAATTCTCCAGTTGCCGGATGGTGGAAGCCAGCACCATGCCGAGCGCGCCCAGCATCAGCCCGTTCAGCAACAGCGCCGGCAGCACGGTCAGCGGCGCCCAGGCCGGCAGGTCGATGCCGTAGAGCCGGACGATCAGCAGGAAGGCCGCCACCTGCAGCACCGAAACCACCACCCCGCCCAGCAGCCGCGCCAGCAGCAGGAAGCCGCGCGGCAGCGGGCTGGTCAGCAGGATGCGCATGCTGCCCATCTCGCGGTCGTAGACCATCGACAGCGAGCCCTGCATGCCGTTGAACAGCTGGATCATGCCGATCAGCCCCGGCACGATGTAGGTTTCGTAGGGGATGTAGGTCTCGTAGGGCGGGATGATGGCGATGCCGAGCGCCGCGCGGAATCCCGCCGCGAAGACGAACAGCCAGACCAGCGGCCGGACCAGCGCGCCGAGAAAGCGTTCGCGCTGATGGACGAAGCGCAGAACCTCGCGCGCCACGATTCCCTGGAAGGCGATCCACCATCCGCTCATGCCGCGGCCTCCGCGTTCCTATTCGCATCGGCGGCCGGTCCGGCGGCGGTCAGCCGGTCGAAGCTCTCGGCCACGGTGGCGCATCCGGTCTCGGCATTCACCGCGGCGACCGGGCCGCTTGCCCGCAACCGGCCGAGGTGCAGAACCACCACATGGTCGGTCGCCGGGTCGATCTCGTCGATCAGATGGGTTGCCCACAGCACGGCGATGCCGTCCCCGGCGCACAGCGCATGGACATGGCGGATCAGCGTGCGGCGGGCGGGAATGTCCAGCCCGACCGTCGCTTCGTCCAGCAGGAGCAGCGACGGTCGGTGCAGCAGGGCGCGGGCGATCTCCACCCGCCGCCGATGCCCGCCGTTCAGGGCGCGAACCTTCTCGCCCCGCCGCTCGAACAGGGACAGGCGGGTCAGTTCCGTCTCGATCCGCCGGTCGGCCTCGCGCCGGCCGATGCCGTGCAGCGCCGCGAAATAGCGCAGGTTCTGCACCACGGTCAGGTCGAGGTCGAGGGTCGGCTGCTGGAACACCACGCCCAGCCGGGCCAGCGCGTTGCCGGGGGCGCGAGCCATGTCGTGGCCGTGGATGCGCACCCGGCCCGCGGTCGGGCGAAGCAATCCGGTGGCCAGCGCGAACAGCGTGCTCTTGCCCGCCCCGTTGGGGCCGAGCAGGCAGGTGAAGGCGCCGGGCATGACGCGGAACCCGACATCCTCCAGCGCATGGCGATCCCCGCCATAGCTGTGGCGCAGCCCCTCCACCTCCAGTGCCGGCACCGTCATCCTGCTGCTCCCTTCACCCATCACCCCTTGACGACGACGCCCCAGGGATAGCGGCCGACCTTGATCGACTTCGTGACCTTCAGGCTGTCGACGTCGATCACCGACACGTCGCCGCTGACCCCGTTGGTGCTGTACAGCGTCTTCTGATCGGGCGTCAGCGCCAGATGCCAGACGCGGCGGCCGACCAGCAGATAGTCCTTCACCTCGAAGGTCTTGGCGTCCACCACCGCGACATGGTTGGCCGGTCCCAGCGCCACGAAGGCATAGCGGCCGTCGTCGGTCAGCTTGACGCCCACCGGCTGGATGCGGTCCTTGGCGACGCCCTTGATGCGGAAGTCGATGGTCTTCGTGACCTGGCGCGTGCCGGTGTCGATGACGCTGACGGTGCCGCCGATTTCCGACGACACCCACAGCTGCGCGCCGTCCTTCGTGAACTCCGCATGGCGCGGGCGGGAGCCCACCAGGGTGTTGTCGGTGACCTGCCGCTTCTCCACGTCGATCCAGTGGACCATGTTGGTGGTCTCGGACGTGTTGACGGCCCAGCGGCCGTCGGGGCTGACGTCCATGCCTTCCGGCTCCACCCCGACATCGACCTGGAACGCCACCTTGCGCGAGGGCACGTCGACCACGGTGACGACGTTGCTGTCCTCATTGGCGATGAACAGGCTCTTGCCGTCCGGGCTCAGGGCGAACTGCTCCGGGTCTTCGCCGGAGGGCAGGTTGTGCAGGATCTTCTTGGTGGCGAGGTCGAGAACCTGCACCGCATGGTCGTCGCTGGCGCAGATGAACAGCTGGGTGCCGTCCTTCGACAGGGTGATGCCGCGCGGGCGCTTGCCGACCTTGATGGTGTCGACCACCGCCATCGTCTTGCCGTCGATCACCGACAGGCTGTTGTCCTTCTCGTTCGACACATAGATGGTCTGGGCCGACGCGGCGGAGGCCAGGACGGCGCTCAGCAGGGTGGCCGTCAGAAGGGAGGCGGGTAAGGGCAACCGGGGCGGGCGGGCGGATGTCATGGCGTCTTCTTTCCTCGCGTGTTGCAGAGCGTTTCGGGTTGGTCGTAGCCCAGGCTGTCCAGTTCGGTCCGCGGGTGCAGGAACCCCTCCTGCGGCGACACCGACACGACGGAGCGGTCGGCGGCCAGAAGCACAGGCTGGCGCAGCTGCCCGTCCCAGGATCGCAGGGTGAACGGCACGCCGCGGAAGGCGGACATGGTGAAGTCGGGCGATTGGATGAAGGCGATCAGCCGGTCGGGATCGGAGGTGCGGGCGCGGGCCGCCGCCTCCCCGACCACGCGGACGGCGGTCCAGCCATTGTGGTCGCGGGCGGTCATCGGGCGCTTGGCCGCCGCCTTGAAGCGGGATTGCAGCTGCGCCGCCCCCCATTGTTCGTGGGTGCGGTGCCAGACCGTGGGAACCAGCCCCTGGGTGCCGGCCACCGGTCGGGGATCGGCGGTGCGATAGGACAGGTAATCGCCGAACTCCCCCACCTCGTCGGCGACGACCAGCACGTCGTAGGATTTGACTTGGGTGAAGACCGGGATCTCCGCCTCGGCCGTGCGGTTCAGGTCGCTGTCGGCGGTCCACTCCTTCTCCGCCACGATCTGGGCGCCGACGCGCTTTGCGGTGCGGCGGACCGCGTCGGCATAGAGCCTGTCCTCCGGCCGGCGGCCGGTGACGAGGAACCAGCGCGGCCAGCGCTTCTTCACCAGATATTGCCCGAGCGCATCGGCCAGCATCGCCCGGCTGGGCGCCACATGCAGCAGATTGGGCGCGCAAGCCGCGCCCCGCAGGGAATCGTCGGGCGCGTTGGCGTTCAGGATCAGCAGGCCGCGCGCCTCCGGCAGCTTCGCCAGTGCCTCCACCGTGGCGCCCGGCGCGTCGACGACGATGAAGCGGCCGCCGCGCCCGGCCAGTTCGCGCAGGGCCGCCGCCGCGTCGCCGTCCGGCGGGACTTCCACGCTGTCCAACAGGAAGGACTGCTTGAGGAACTTGCCGGTCGTGTTGTTGTCGGCGATGGCGAGCGCCGCGCCGGCCAGCCCGTCGTCGGGCGGAGGCTCGTCGGGATTGGCGACATAGGGCGGCGGTTCAGGCGTCTGCGACAGGAAGCCGATGCGGATCTCCCCCGCATCCGCCGCGCCCTGTTGCTGGGCGGCGGCAGGGGTGCCGGCCAGCAACAGGGCGCCGAACGCGGCCAGCGGCAGGCTGTGGAGCAGGCGGTGCTTCGTCATCTTATCCATCGGAGCGCAAACAGTTCGGACTACATCCTATCCGGCGAATCCGGGCGCCGGAATGCGACTATGGGAGGATGGACAGGGGCTCGGGGAGGCGGGCTGTCGGCGGAACGCCCGCGGTCCATCCCCATCTTGTACGAAAGTCCAATTATTGGCGTAACGGACCGATGGCTATCCTGACCTCCCGCCCGATCAGGAAACCACCGCCGGAATATCCGCATGGCGCCCGTCACCCGCCGCCGTTTTCTCTCCGGACTTGCCGCGGCCGGCGCCGTGGCCGGTGCGTCGCTTCCACGAAACGCCGCCGCCCGTCCGCTCGACGAGGTGATGGAGCGCGGTCGGCTGCGCGTCGCCGTCTACCGCGATTTCCGGCCCTTCTCCTTCCAGCAGGACGGAACCCTGGTCGGCATCGACGTGGACCTCGCCAGGGCCATCGCGGGAAAGCTGGGCGTGAAGGCCGACATCGTCGAACAGATCGCCGGGGAGACCGTGTCCGACGACCTGCGCGTCGCGGTGTGGCGCGGCAGCCTGTTCGGCGGCGAACTGGCCGACATCATGATGCACATCCCCTATGACAAGCAGTTCGGCCAGATGAACCCGGAGGCGGTGCTGTTCGGCCCCTACCATCACGAGGTGTTCGCCCTGGCCCGCGATCCGCAGCGGGTTCGCTCCGCCATGCTGGCGACCCTGCCTGAGGAGCCGATCGCGGTCGAGATCGACAGCATCCCCGACTTCTTCCTGCTGGGCCTGCAGGGCGGCCGGCTGCGCAGCCACATCATCCATTGCCCGACGCCCGAGGCCGCGGTCGAAAAGCTGACATCCGGCGAGGCCGCGGCGGTGCTGGCGCCGCTCAGCCAGGTGCAGGCGGCATTGGGCGCATTGGCGGAGCGGTTCCCGATCACCACGGTGACCCTGCCGGGGATGATGACGTCGAGTTGGAACGTCGGCATGGCGACCAAGGAGAACTCCCGCGATCTCGTCTATGCCATCGGCGATGCGGTGGCCGCCCTGACCGAGGACGGGACGATGGCGAGGATCTTCGCCAGCTATGGCGTCACCCACACCCCGCCCCCGCTGGTGGAGTGAAGCCGTCAGGATCTCGCTCTCCCTCCGGGGAGATGGGGAAACAGCCGTTCGGGAGTAGCTGCATGCGACAGGTCTTGCTCGGTGGGCATATCGGCGCGGCATTGATGATGCTTGCGGCCCCCGCATATGCCGCGGTTTCCCCGTCCGACCCGCTCGGTTCCGTCATGTGGGAGGCGTTGCGCGAGCAGTATTTCGCCGACGCGCCGGTGGTGTTCGACAACCGGGTGAAGGTCACGGCGCCCGCCTCGGCGGAAGACACGCGCGCCGTGCCGCTGTCCGTCGACGCCACGGCCCTGGGACCGGTGGTGGAGATGCTGGCGTTCGCCGATCTCAACCCCTTCCCGCTGGTCCTGCGCTACCACCCCGGAACCGCCGCGCCCTACATCGCCACCCGCATCAAGATCCAGCAGGCGACCGCCGTGCGCGGCGCGGCGCGGACCGCCGATGGCGTGTGGCATGTGTCGGGCGTTCTGGTCGATGCGGCGGGCGGCGGCTGCAGCGCCCCGCCGGTGTCCTACGCCCAGAAGGATTGGGCCGATCATGTCGGCGAGGTGCAGGCGCGGCTGTGGCCGGCGGACGCGGAGGGGGTGGCGCGGCTGCGGCTGCGCATCCGTCATCCCAACGACACCGGCCTCGTCGACGGCATCCCCGCCTTTTTCGTCGAAACGCTGACGGTGCAGGCGCAGACGCCCGGCGGCCCGTCCGAACTGGCGCGCATCGACAGCCTGGAACCGGTGTCCGAGAACCCGGTCTATTCGCTGGATCTCCGCCCGCCGCCCGATGCGAAGGCTCTGGTGCTGCGCGGCCGCGACAACCAGGGCGGCGAGATCGACGCGATCATCCCGATGCCGCCGGCCGGCGCCCGGCCGGCGATGACGCTGCGCCCGGCCGACCCGCTGCGGAGTGTCGGACAGTGACGGCGACTCTCCTGCGCCGGCTGGCACTCGCAGCCGCTCTCGCCACGGCTCTCACAGCCGCGGCCCAGGCCGCCGGACCGCTGACCTACGACCTGAAACCGACCCCCATCGCCCCCGACACCTATATGTTCGAGGGATCGACCAAGCATTTCACCCGCGACAACGGCGGCAACATCCTGAATTCCGGCTTCATCGTCACCGCCGACGGGGTGATCGTCATCCAGACCGGCCCGTCCCGCCGCTATGGCGAGGAGATGCGCGCCGCCATCCGCAAGGTCACCGACAAGCCGATCCGCAAGGTCTTCATCAGCAACCTGCACCCCGATTACTGGCTGGGCTCCCAAGCCTTCGCCGACGTGCCGCTCGCGGCGTTGCCCGGCACCATCGCCGGCATCCAGGAGGAGGGGAGCGGCATCGCCGACAACATGTACCGGCTGGTCGGCGACTGGATGCGCGGAACCGAGGTGACGGTGCCGAACGAGCCGGTCTATGGCTCGACCGTCAAGTTCGGCGACCACCGGCTTCGGCTGATCCCGCTCGCCGGCCACACCGCCGCCGACCTGATGATCCTCGACGAGACGACGGGCGTGCTGTTCGCCGGCGGTGTCGTCTTCTGCAACCGCACGCCCACCACGCCCCATGCCTCCATCGCCGACTGGCTGAAGGAACTGGACGCCGTGGATGCGCTGGACATCCGGCTGCTGGTGCCCAACCACGGCAATATCCGTCCCGACAAGGCCTGCGTCGCCCAGACCCGCGACTGGCTGACCTGGCTGGACGGCACGCTGCGCCACGCGATGGATTCGGGCATGGACATGGCGGAAGCGCTGGAACTGCCGATTCCCGAGCGATTCGCAGTGCTCGACGTGCTGCGTGAAGAGTATCGACGCTCCGTCGCCCATCTCTGGCCAAGGATCGAGCAGGAGAGCCTTCCCAGAGTCAATTGACGCTTGCGCCTGCTACTATCCGACAATTTACCCCGCCGATCATCCGTCTACACTGCCGATATCGTGAAGCGACGCGGCCCTTGCGGCCGCCAACATCCTGATTGCCGCCCCGATCCCGTCCCAGCACCGCCGGACCCGCCCGTCCTGCGGCGACGGCCGGACCTTGCCCGGGCGGTGCCGTCATCATCAGTATTGGGAGGCAACCGCACATGAAGCGTCTGGTTACAAGTCTCGCCCTGGCAGCCTCGCTGACCGCGTTCAGCGCCACCGGCGTCCTGGCCGCCGGCGCCCCCTCCAATGGCCCGTCCAACGAGGATCTGCTGAAGAGCGCCAGCAACACCGAAGCGGTCCTGACCTATGGCATGGGGCCGCAGGCCCAGCGCTTCAGCCCGCTGACCGACCTGAACGCCGACACCGTCAAGAAGCTGGTTCCGGTCTGGTCCTTCTCCTTCGGCGGCGAGAAGCAGCGCGGGCAGGAATCCCAGCCCATCGTCTATGACGGCACCATCTACGTCACCGGCTCCTATTCCCGCCTCTATGCGGTCGACGCCCGCACCGGCCAGAAGAAGTGGGAGTACAACCACCGCCTGCCCGACGGCATCATGCCCTGCTGCGACGTGGTGAACCGCGGTGCGGCGATCTACAAGGACAAGATCTATTTCACCACGCTGGACGCCCGCCTCGTCGCGCTGAACCGCGAAACCGGCAAGGTCGTGTGGAACAAGAAGCTGCAGGACTACAAGGAAGGCTATTCCAACACCGCCGCCCCGATGATCGTCGATGGCAAGATCATCACCGGCAATTCCGGCGGCGAATTCGGCGTCGTCGGCATGGTCGAGGCCCGCGATGCCGAGACGGGCGAGCTGGTGTGGCAGCGCCCGACCATCGAAGGCAACATGGGGACGCTGAACGGCAAGGATTCGACCGTCACCGGCAAGACCAACGCCAGCTGGCCGGGCGACATGTACAAGACCGGCGGCGGCGCCACCTGGCTGGGCGGCACCTACGACCCGGAAACCAAGAGCCTGTTCTTCGGCACCGGCAACCCGGCGCCCTGGAATTCGCACCTGCGCCCCGGCGACAACCTCTACACCTCCTCCACGCTCGCCATCAATCCGGACAACGGCGAGATCAAGTGGCACTACCAGACCACGCCGCATGACGGCTGGGACTTCGACGGCGTGAACGAACTGGTGTCCTTCGACCTGAAGAAGGACGGCAAGGTCATCAAGGCCGGCGGCAAGGCCGACCGCAACGGCTTCTTCTACGTCATCGACCGCAGCACCGGCAAACTGATCAACGCCACGCCCTTCGTCACCAAGATCACCTGGGCCAAGGGCATCGACATCGAGACGGGCCGTCCGATTTACGTCGACGAGAATCGTCCCGGCGCTCCCGGCGAGGGCGGCGGCGACGCCAAGGGCAAGTCGGTCTTCTCGGCCCCCGCCTTCCTCGGCGCCAAGAACTGGATGCCGATGGCCTACAACCCGCAGACCGAGCTGTTCTACGTCCCGGCCAACGAGTGGGGCATGGACATCTGGAACGAGCCGATCACCTACAAGAAGGGTGCGGCCTATCTCGGCGCCGGCTTCACCATCAAGCCGCTGTACGACGACTATATCGGCGCGCTGCGCGCGGTCGATCCGAAGACCGGCAAGATCGTCTGGGAATACAAGAACCCGGCCCCGCTGTGGGGCGGCGTCCTGACCACCGCCGGCAACCTCGTCTTCACCGGCACGCCGGAAGGCTTCCTGAAGGCCTTCGACGCCAAGTCCGGCCAGGAGGTCTGGAAGTTCCAGACCGGCTCCGGCGTGGTCGGCAGCCCGGTCACCTGGAAGATGGATGGCGAGCAGTATGTCGCCGTCGTGTCCGGCTGGGGCGGCGCGGTGCCGCTGTGGGGCGGCGACGTCGCCAAGCTGGTGAAGGACATCAACCAGGGCGGCTCGCTCTGGGTCTTCAAGCTGCCCAAGGCCTGATCGGTCTTCGGCTGGGCGGACAGTCCGATGGAGAAGGAGCGGGCCGGAGCAATCCAGTCCGCTCATTTCCATGTGCAGATGACTGCCAGTCGAAATCTTCGCATCAATTGCCTTGTCCTACCATAGTCCAATTATTTGCCTTCCCCACTGCTGGTAACGTCCGTTCATGCGAAGCAGAAGCCGCAGGGCGGCGAGAAACAGAGGGAACGTCTTACCCATGAATGCACGGATTATTCGGATTGCAGCCGCAGTTGGTCTGATCGGCGCCGTGGCGCTGCCCGGCCTTGTCTATGCCCATGGCGATGTCGTCCCGCAGGCGGTCGATACCACCGGGCTGGAGAAGCTGGGCGACAAATGGCGCGACAGCAACCCCTACCGCAGCAACCAGCGCGCCATCGAGATCGGCGCGTCGGCCTTCAACCAGAACTGCGCGCGCTGCCATGGGCTGGGCGCGGTGTCCGGCGGCATCGCTCCCGACCTGCGCTATCTGGAGAAGGGCGACGCCGGCGACGAGTGGTTCAAGGAGCGCGTCATCAACGGCTCGATCCGCAACGGCGTCACCTACATGCCGGCCTTCGGCGAGGCGCTCGGGCAGGAGGCGCTGTGGTCGATCCGCTCCTGGCTGGAAACCGTGCACGAGGACTGATCCCCTGCCGCCGGCCGTCAGGCACCGGCTCCCCTTTCCCGTCCTTTCCCTTCCAAGGTGGTTATCCATGATCCGCAGAACCGCTTCCCTGGTCGCCGTTGCCGCGGCCCTGCTGGTGGCGCCGGCCGCCACGTCCTTCGCCGCCGACCGCGCCACCCCCGAACAGGCCAAATCGCTGGTCGCCGACGCCGTCGCCTATCTGAAGGCCAAGGGGCCGGAGGAAGCCACCAAGGCCTTTCAGGACCCGAAGGGCAGCTTCCATCGTGGCGAGCTGTATGTCTTCGTCTTCGACACCAAGGGCCGTTACGTGGCGTCCGGCGCCAACCCGCGCCTTGCCGGCTCCGAGGCCGCCGACCTGACGGATGCCGAGGGCAAGCCCATCGTCCGGGCGATGATCACCGAGACAACCGACAAGCCCAGCGCCGTCATCGACTATGTCTGGCTGAACCGCCAGACCAACAAGGTCGAGCACAAGCATTCCTACGTCACCCGCGACGGCAACTACATCGTCGGGGCGGGAACCTACGACCAGTGACGGGGCAGGGGGAGCGGGGCAGGGGCGGGGCGGCGGTGTCGCGGGCCGGCCCCTCCGCATAGCCCGCCCCATCCTCCTATTGTTGAATATACGAACATATCCAAACCTCCTAGACTGTCGGTTCAACAAAACGCCGGGGATGGCACCATGTCGGTAGGCTGTACGAGACGGGCGACGCTGCTGGCCGCGGGTGCGCTGATGGCCTCGGCCGCGCTCCGGCCCGGCTTCGCCGCCGAACGGCCGGTCGTCCGCGCCGGGGTGCTGAAGTTCGGCACGGTCAGCTGGGAACTCGACACTGTCCGCGCCAACCGCTTCGACGAACAGGCGGGGATCGACCTGCGGCTGGTGGAGCTGGCGGGCAGTCCGGCCACTCAGGTCGCGCTGCAGGCGGGCGGGGTGGAGGTCATCGTTTCCGACTGGCTGTGGGTGTCGCGGATGCGCGACAAGGGGGAGGCGCTGTCCTTCATCCCCTATTCGACCGCCGTCGGTGCCCTGGTGGTGCCGGCCGGCTCGCCGATCATCGGAATCGCCGATCTGCGCGGCAAGCGGATCGGCGTCGCCGGAAGCCCGCTGGACAAGAGCTGGCTCCTGCTGAAGGCGCTTGCCGGCGACCGGCACGGCCTTGCGCTCGACCGCGACGCCCAGCCCTTCTACGGTGCGCCGCCGTTGCTGAACAGCAAGATCGCCGACGGCGGCCTGGACGCGGTGCTGACCTACTGGCCCTTCGCCGCCCGGCTGGAGGCGCGGGGCATGCGGGTGCTGGTCACGGTGTCGGACATGATGACCGCGCTGGGCCAGCCGGCCAGCGTCCCGTCCATTGGCTATGTCTTCCGCGAGGAGTGGGCGCGCGCCAACCCGGCCGCGCTCGCCGGTTTCCAGGCGGCCACCGGCAAGGCGAAGGATCTGCTGGCGCAATCGGATGCCGCCTGGGAGCGGCTGGCCCCGCTGATGCAGGCGGAGGACGACGCCACCTTCCGCACCCTGCGCGACCGTTACCGCGAGGGCATCCCCCGCCGCTGGACCGCGGAGGAGCAGGCCGGCGCCGCGCGGCTCTATGCGCTGCTGGCCCGGCTCGGCGGGCGGGAACTGGTCGGCGACGCGGCGACCATCGCGCCCGGCACCTTCTGGACCGGCGGGGCATAGCCGGTGCGCCGCGCCCTGATGCCGCTGCTGTCGATCCTGCTGCTGCTGGCCGTCTGGCAGGCGGCGGCGATGCTGGTCGGCGGACGCCTGCTGCCGGGGCCGCTGCCGGTCGCCGAATCCCTTCTGCGCGAGGCGGAGAGCGGGGCGTTGTTCCACCATCTCGGCGCCACCCTGCTGCGGGTGCTGGGCGCCTTCGCGCTCGCCATGTCCATCGGTGTCGCGCTGGGGGTGCCGATGGGCCGCTCCCTCTTCGTCGACCGGCTGTTCGGGCCGTGGCTGGTCTTCTTCCTGAACCTGCCGGCGCTGGTGGTGATCGTGCTGGCCTATGTCTGGTTCGGCCTGACCGAGGCGGCGGCCATCGGCGCGGTGGCCGTCAACAAGATTCCCAACACGGTCGTCCTGGTGCGTGCCGGCGCGCGCGCCATCGACGAGGGGCTGATCGACATGGCCCAGGTCTATCGCATGTCGCCCGCCGACCGGCTGCGGCATGTGCTGCTGCCGCAACTCACCCCCACCATCGCCGCCGCCTCGCGGTCCGGCCTTGCGCTGATCTGGAAGATCGTGCTCGTGGTCGAACTGCTGGGCCGCAGCGACGGTGTCGGATTCCAGATCAACCTCCTTTTCCAGACGTTCGATGTCGCAGGAATCCTGGCTTACACCACCGCGTTCGTGGCCGTGGTCCAGCTTTTGGAATACGGCGTCCTCCAACCGGTCGAGCGGCGCTGCCAGCGCTGGCGGCGCTTGCCCGCTGACGCTTGAGATCCGCTCCAAGCGCTTCGGCGCGGTGGAGGCCGTGCGCGGCCTGTCGCTGTCCGCCGCGGCGGGGGAGGTCGTGGCCCTGGTCGGCCCCAGCGGCTGCGGCAAGACGACGGCGCTCGGCATCGTCGCCGGGCTGGACCGCGCCTTCGAGGGCGAGGTCAGCATCGGCGCGCGACCCGACGGCGAACCGGCGCGGTTGGGCTATGTGTTCCAGGAACCGCGGCTGCTGCCCTGGCGCACCGTTCGGCAGAATCTGGCTCTGGTCATGCCCAGGGCGCAGCGCAGGGGGCCGGCGGTCGGCGTCATGCTGGACGCGCTGGAGTTGACGCCCTTCGCCGACCGCTTCCCGACCCAGCTGTCGCTGGGCATGGCGCGGCGGGTGGCGCTGGCCCGCGCCTTTGTCGTGGAGCCCGACCTGCTGCTGATGGACGAGCCCTTCGTCTCGCTGGACGAGCCGACGGCGCTGCGGCTGCGCGGCCTGCTGGCCGGACTGCTGGAACGGCGGCCGACCACCGTCCTGCTGGTGACCCACAACCTGCGCGAGGCGCTGGCGCTGGCCGACCGGCTGCTTCTGCTGGCGCCGTCGCCCGGGCGGGTGGTCGCCGAGGTGCCGGTGCCCATCCCCCGTGCCGCCCGCGACGATGCCGCAATCGAGGACCTGCGCCGCGGCCTGCTGTCCCGCCCCGAGCCGGCCTTCCGCCTGCTGGCGTGAGTCCGGCCGAGTGCCGGTGCATTTGCCCCTCGTCCGGTCCGGCCGGCTGCGTTATGGTGCTGTCGTGCCGGCTTGGTCCGGCGGTATCGAAGGGCGCGGAGCCGGATGGCGTTCGGTCGGTGGACAGTGCGGCAGGTGCGGAGGCTCGGCCTGTTTGCCGGCATGGCCGCGCTGTTGCTGCAGGTCTTCGCCTGGGGCTGGATGCCGATCGCGCTGAGCGGAGAGGCGACCGCCGCCGCGCGGACGGGAGAGACGACCCCCCTGCAGATCTGTTCGGCCGGCGGCTTCGCGACGATCGACGTCGATCCTGCGGAATACGGGCCGGCGATTTACGGTATGGTCCTGGCCGGCATCGCCTTGGCCGGCATGGATCACGCAGGCGGCGACAACCACGGCGGCAGCTCCGACCCGAACCCCTTCGGCAGCGGCCATTGCCCGCTTTGTCCGCTGATTGCCGGGCTTGCCTTGCCCCCGCCGCTCCTGACGGTCGAACCTGCCATGGCCGCCGCCGGCGACACCCGCCTGCTGCCGGGCGAGCGCATCGCCGCCGGCTGGTTCCTGTCGACGCTCCAGGCCCGCGGACCCCCGTCCCACGTGTGATCCCGCACGCCGGACCTTCCTCTTCAGCCATTCAGTTCGCTGCGCATCGCGTGCCCGATCCCAAAGAGGGATCCGTGCCGGCCGGATGCCATGCCCCCATCCTGTTCAGGAGCACAAGTCAATGAAGCGCATTCTCGGCATCGCCACCGCCCTCGCTCTGTTCGGCGCCGGTGCCGCGCTGGCCCACAGCTACAAGGCCGGTCCGATCGACATCGGCCATCCCTGGGCCCGTGCCACCGCGCCGTCGGCGCCCAACGGCGTCGGCTATCTGTCGCTGACCAACACCGGCACGGAGGAAGACCGTCTGGTCGCCGCCTCCACCCCTGTCGCCGAAAAGGCTGAACTGCACACCCATCTGAACGAGAACGGCGTGATGAAGATGCGCGAGGTGCCCTATATCGCCATCGCCCCCGGCGAGACGATGAAGCTGGCACCGGGCGGGCTGCACGTCATGCTGCTCGGCCTCAAGAAGCCGCTGGTGAAGGGCGAGCAGGTGCCGCTGACCCTGCGCTTCGAAAAGGCCGGGACCGTCGATGTCGAACTCTCCATCGAGGCCGCCGGTCAGAGCGGTTCCGACCACGGCCACGGCCATATGGGCGCCGCGGCCGGTGCCGCGCATGGCCACACCCAGAAGCAGTAACGGAAAAGCCTGCCGGCAGGTCACCCCTGCCGGCAGGCTTAATCCGATACCAGCATAAGACCCCGACGGAACCGTTCAGTGCGGACGGTGACGGGCCAGCGCGTCGGTGATGTCGAGGTCGCGGAAGGGCTTGCCGATCACCGGGCGCATCCGGTGGGCGTCGGGCAGCCCCTCCGCCCCATGGCCTGTGGTGAAGATGAAGGGAATGCCGGCTGCGGCCAGCCGGTCGGCCACCGCATCCACCCGCTCGCCGCGCAGGTTGACGTCGAGCAGGGCGATGTCGAAGCCGCCCGTCTCGATCATGTCCAGCGCCGCCGCGACCGAGCCGGCCGGGCCGAGGCAGGTCACGCCCTGGTCGAGCAGCGCATCCTCCAGGCTCATGGCGATCAGCGGCTCGTCCTCGACGATCAGGACGGTCAGGTCGGAAATATTCGCGTCGGTCACTGCGGGCTCACTCGCGACGACAGGGGGATGACGAGCCGGCATCGCACGCCGGCAGGATCGAAAGCAAGCGACACGTCGCCCTCCAACTCGTGAGCAAGGCCCCTTTCGATCAGTCGTGAGCCGAAGCCGCGGCGGGTCGGCGTGACCACCGGCGGACCGCCGCTCTCGCTCCAGCGCAGCACGAGCGCGCCCGCATTGCCATCCCTGGCGGCGCGGACCGGCGGCTGGGCCGGATTCGCGATCTCCCAATCGAGATCCACCCGCCCGTTTTCCGCGGACAGGGCGCCATATTTCGCGGCGTTGGTGGCAAGCTCGTGGAAGGCGAGGTGGAGGGACACGGCCACCCCGGTCGTCAGGCTGACCGGGGGTCCGCCGACCTTGACGCGGCCGGCATGGACATGGGGCTCCAGCGTCAAGGCGGCGATCTCGCTCAGCGAGGCGCCCTGCCACTGGCGGCGGGTCAGCAGGTCATGGGCCTGGGCCAGCGCGCGCAGACGGGACTGAAAGGCATCGGGAAAGGCATCCACCGAAGGGGCGGCGCGCAGGGTCTGCTTGGCGATGGACTGCACCATCGCAAGGGTGTTCTTGACCCGGTGGTTCAGTTCCTCCAGCAGCAGAAGCTGCCGCTCCTCCGCCTTCTTGCGGTCGGTGATGTTCAGCGAGACGCCGGCCAGTGCGGTCGGCGCGCCGTCGCGGTCATAAACGGCGCGTCCACGCACCTGCACCCAATGAACGCTGCCGTCGGGCCAGACGGTGCGGTATTCCATGTCCAGCGGCGATCCGCTGCTCAGCGCCTGCTGGACCATCGCCTGCTGATAGCCGCGGTCCTCGGGGTGGACATGCGCCAGCAAGCGGTCATAGCTGGAGAGTTCATCCGGGTCCGACAGCCCCAGGTTCGCTGCGCAGATCGAGGAGACGTGCAGCCGGTTGTCCGCCAGCGTCAATTCCCACGAGCCGAGCCGCCCGGCCTCCAGCGCGAAGCGCAGCCGCGCCTCGCTCTCCGCCAGCGCCTGGCGCTTGTCGGCCAGCTCGTTGCGGTCGCGCGCCTCCACCAGGGCGCGGCGCACCACGACCTGCAGGCGCTCCATCCGCAGCTTGACCACGTAATCGGTGGCGCCCTTCTTCAGCGCCTCGATGGCGTTCTCCTCGCCCAGCATGCCGGACACGAAGATGAAGGGCACCCGCGGCAGCCGTTCGCGTGCGATGGCCAGCGCCGACATGCCGTCGAAGTCGGGCAGGTCGAAGTCCGACAGGATCAGGTCGTACGGGCCGCCGGCCGCCACCGCGTCGATGAAGGGTTGCCGGGCATCGACCCGCTGGATGTCGAAATCATGGTCGTCGATCATCAGCAGGTGCTCGCGCACCAGATCGGCGTCCATGCCGTTGTCTTCCAGCAGCAGGACACGGCAGGGAATCGGCGGCCCCGGTTCGGCGGGCGTGCCGTCCGATGCGAAGTTTCCCGAGTGCGGGTCGAGCAGCCTGGTCATCAGGTGCCGCGCGGACGTCGGGGATGGCAGCCGGGCGGCGGCTCGTTCAGGATCGCCCAGAAGCTGCCGATGTCGCGGATGGCGTCGAAGAACTCCTTGAAGCCGACCGGCTTGACGACGAAGGCGTTCACCCCCAGCCGGTAGCTGCGGACCAGATCCTGCTCCTCCTTGGAGGAGGTCAGCATGACCACCGGGATGGCGCGGGTGCTGTCGTTGGCCTTGATCCGCTGCAGCACCTCGATCCCATCCACCTTCGGCAGCTTGATGTCGAGGATGATGACGGCCGGATATTTCGGATCCGTCGGCTTCGACACCGGCTGTCCATCCTCATCGAACAGGTAGGACAACGCTTCCGCCCCGTCGCGGGCGACGACGATGTCGTTGGCGAGCTGGGCCTCCTCGAAGGCTTCCAGCGTCAGCTCCAGGTCTTTCGGGTTGTCCTCGACCAGCAGGATCGGTTTCAGCGTGGCCATCGGGCTACCTCGATTCAGCGGTTGCGGACCGCGGCAGGGAGAAATGGAAGGTCGCGCCGTGATCCAGCCTGCCCTCCGCCCAAACCCGGCCACCGTGGCGCTCCACGATGCGGCGAACGTTGGCCAAGCCGATCCCGATGCCTTCGAATTCCTCCTCGCGGTGCAGGCGCTGGAAGACGCCGAAGAGTTTACCGGCATAGGCCATATCGAATCCACGCCCATTATCGCGCACATAAAACTCATGCGCCTCGGGCGTGCTCCGGCAGCCGATCTCGATCTCCGGTACGGCACGGTCGCGGGAATACTTGATGGCGTTGGACAGCAAATTCTGCACCACCAGCCGCAGCATGGTCGGATCGCCGGTGACGATCGGGAGCGGATGCACGGTCCAATGGACATTGCGCTCCCGCAGATCGGGCTCCAGCAGGTTTCGGATCTCCTCCACCAGCCGGAGCAGGTCGACCTCCACCCGCGCCAGCGTGGCGCGGCCGAGCTGCGAGAAGTGCAGAAGCCCGTCGACCAGCGTGCCGGCCGAACCCGCCGCTTCGATGATGCTGTCCAGGTAGTGGCGCTCCCGGTCGTTCAGCTTGTCGGCGGCACGGGAGCGCAGAAGCTCGGCATAGCTGGAGACGTGGCGGAAGGGTGCCCGCAGGTCGTGCGAGACGGAGTAGGAGAAGGCGGCAAGCTCGCCGTTGCTGCGGCGAAGCTCCTCGCTCAACGCGGCCATTTCCTCGGCCTTGCGCAGCACGATGCTGACGATGGCGTTGCGGAAGTCTCCGGCCGCCTCGATCTCGCCATGGCGCCAGGGCAGGGATTGGCCGCGCACCGTCTCCTTCCAGATCTCGAAGGAATTGCGCGGCGACAGCCTGCCGCTGCCGTCGATGGGCTTGGTGGGATCGCCGGCCCATTCGATGGAGCGCACGATCTCCGGCCGGAACCACAGGAGGTAGCTGGGATGCAGCTGTGAGATGGAGATCGCAAGCAGCCCGCTGGCGCTGGCGTCCATCCCGGCGGCGGCCTCCATCTCCACGGGCAGCTGGTGGCTGGCGAACAGATCCTTGATGCCCTGGCCGGCCAGCTCGGCGCCGATGGCCTCCACCACCGCCTGCGGCGGGGTGCGGCCGATCAGGCGGCAATCGCCGTCGAACAGGATGGCGGCGCCCTCGGCATTCACCAGCGACAGCAGATCCTCGCCATCCTCCGCCAGCCCGTCGATGAAGCGTTCCGCCGCAGCCATATGGGCCAGCAGCCGGGCCTGGATGCTCTTGGAACGGATGCGGTGGTCGGCATCCTCCGCCCGCTCCAGCGCGATCATCTGGCTGGACAGCACCTGTCCCAGCAGGTCGCAGGCGGTGCGGATGGCGAAGGACACCTGCCGTGGTTCGGCATGATGGCAGGAGATCAGGCCCCATAGCCGCTCGCCGTCCATGACGGAGATCGACATCGAAGCCGGCGTGCCCATGTTGCGCATGTATTCCAGATGCACGGGCGACACGCTGCGCAGAACGGCGAAGCTGAGGTCGAGAGGCTCCGCCGCGCTATCTGCCGTTGCCTGTACCGCGCCTGCCGCTGCCAGGATGGGGACCGGGCGGTAGCGGGCGTCGGCGATCAGCCGCAGGCGGTTCAGCGCATAGAGGCGCCTCGCCTGTTCCGGGATGTCGGAGGCGGGAAAGCGCAGGCCGCGGTAGGAGGGCAGGCGGCCGTTGCCGTCCTCGGCGATGACGGTGCCGTTCCACTGTTCGTCGAAGCGATAGATCAGGACGCGGTCGAAGCCGGTCAGCGACCGCACCTCCTCCGCCGTGCAGGTCAGCAGCGTCTCGAAATCATGGGACGACTGCATCCGCCGGATGCCTTCGCGCATCTGCGGGTAGAGCGCCTCCAGCGTGCCGATGCCGGTGGCGGCGAGATCCTCCAGTTCCAGGATCACCAGCCCGCCGGAGCGGTGGGCGATGGCCTGATGGTCGCTGCCGCCGCGCAGATGCAGGATGTCGAGCTGCACCGGCTCGGCCGGAGCGGTGCGTAGCCGGCGGGCGAGCGACGCCATGCCGTTGGCATCGACCAGCCGGTCGATCGGCTGGCCGAAGGCCTCGGAGAGGGGGCGGTTGAGCACCGCGCCGGCTTCCGCACTCGCCCGGACCAGACACAGGCCGTCGGGTTCGAGCGCCAGGAGATGGCCGTGCGGCTGGATGCTGCCGGGAATGTGAATCGGTTCGCGCGCGCAGGCGTCGAGGTCAAAGCTGCCCGCCATGGTCTGGGGCCATGGTTCCGGTCCGGTTGCAGGCGTCACGATCGTCCTTTGCTCGTCTCGGTCACAATCCGGCAGGCCCGCTCGAATCAGGCTCTCGTCACCAGAGTCTGCCGGATTCCCGTCGGCAGTTCGACGGCAGTCTGAACAGTCCACGATGCAAAACCCGGCCCCGGCCGCAGACGTCGCATCACGGCGCCCGGTGCAGCAGGATGTTCATCAGACCCTATACTTTCATTATCATAGGACAAGTTTACAGCCTGTTCCCATGATTTTGTCTGATCATCGGCTTAAATCATAGACCGAAGATCATATGCCGGTTCGTCTTATGGGCCGGTCCATAAGTTCGTATACTCCCATTGCGCCGCATGGCTGACCGGAAGCGGCGGGGGAGAGGCAAAGGTTGAGCTTGGGGAGGGGGCGACATCCCGACCTGCGACGAATTGATCCGCCGCATGGTCGCGGAGTGCCGGACCCACCTGCGCCGTGCGCAGGCAATGACGAGGGAAGTGGCGGTCAGAAGATCAGCTTGAGGATGCCGGTGACGACCAGCAGGCCGATGATGAAGATGATCAGAATGACCCAGCCTAGGATCTTGAGCATGGCGTCGGTTCCCGTGTGGCTTCGCTCGCTGCGTGACGCTTCCGCTCCGCGGTGGCGCCACGCCCATGCTTGGATCAACCGGCCAGCCACGCTTCGGTTCCCGTGGGAGGCGTATGACGCCAGTCGATGACCCGCCGCAATAGGTGCCGGGCTGCTTGCCGTTCAGGCGAATTTCCTGGCGCCTGCGACGCACAGCACCACCAGCCCGGTCACCGCGATCATGGTCCAGGCGACCGGCTCGTGCAGCAGCAACCCCGCCAGCGCGAGGCCGAGAAGGGGCTGAAGCAGCTGCAGTTGCCCCACGCCTGCGATGCCGCCGAGCGCCAGCCCGCGATACCAGAAGACGAACCCCACCAGCATGCTGAAGACCGAAACGTAACCGAGCCCGATCCAGGCCGGCGCACCGACACCGGTCCAGTCGTCCGGCATCGTCAGGATCGCTGCCGCCACCATGGCCGGCGATGCCAGCACCAGCGCCCAGGAAATGACCTGCCAGCCGCCCAGCCGCCGGGACAGGACGGCACCCTCGGCATATCCGAGCCCGCAGAGCAGAATCGCCGCGACCATCAGCAGGCCGCCGGCAAGCGAGGCGCCGCCACCTTGGGCCAGGGCGAAGCCGGCGACGGCGAATCCGCCGAGCGTCGAGAACAGCCAGAAGGCGGGTTTCGGCCGCTCTCTCGACCGCAGTACGCCGAACAATGCGGTGGCGAGCGGCAGCAGCCCGATGAACACGATCGACTGCGCCGAGGTGATCCGTTGAAGCGCCAGCGCCGTCAGCAGGGGAAAGCCGACAACGACCCCGAGCGCCACCACCGCCAGCGGGCGCAGGTCGCTGCGCGCGGGGCGTGTCTGCCGTAGGATCGAAAGCAGGGCGACCGCCAGCACGGCCGCGATCACCGCCCGAGCCGAGGTCAGGAACAGCGGCGGGAAGCCCGCCACCGCGACGCGCGTCGCCGGCAACGACCCGCTGAAGATGACCACGCCCATCATCCCGCTGCCCCATCCCGCCGAACCCCACCGCATCCTCGACCCCTTTTGGCTTTCGTATGCGATGATCCTAGCGTCATGCTCCCTGGCCAAGACAGTGACGGTCCCATACAATTCCGCCGAGCTGTACTGATGACGGAAGCCATACAGATGGGGACGGAGCCGATGGCGGCGGGTGCAGAATGAGCAGCCGGACAGGCACGCGGACAGGCGAGGTGATGGACGCGATCCGCCGCAGGATGGCAAGCCGCACGCTGACACCGGGTGAAAGGCTGCCCTCGATCCGCAGCTTCGCCGCCACCATGGGCGTGTCGCCATCGACGGTGGTGGAGGCTTACGACCGGCTCGCTGCGGAAGGTGTGATCCGCTCGCGCCCCGGCTCGGGCTTCTACGTGTCCGGCGCCATGCCGCCGCTCGCCCTGAGCGAGGTCGAGCCCCGGCTGGACCGGACCATTGATCCGTTCTGGGTGTCGCGCCAGTCGCTCGATGCGGCGGCGGGAATTCCGAAGCCGGGATGCGGCTGGCTGCCGGCCGGCTGGATGCCCAACGCGGCGATCCGCCGGGCGATCCGCCGTCTCGCGGCCGCCGACGACGCCGTGCTGGCGGATTATGGCGGCACGCGCGGTTCGCTGTCCCTGCGCCGTCTGCTTGCCCGCCAGTTCGCGGACGAAGGGATATCGGCGGGCGCCGATCAAATCCTACTGACCGGTTCAGGAACCCAGGCCATCGACCTGATCTGCCGCTTTCTGTTGCGTCCCGGCGACGCGGTGCTCGTCGACGATCCCTGCTACTTCAATTTTCAGGCGCTGCTGCGCGCCCATCAGGCCCGGATCGTCGGTGTTCCCTATACGAGGCAGGGACCTGACGTGCCCCTGTTCACCGAAGCCCTGACGGTGCACCGGCCAAGGCTCTACATCACCAACTCGGCGCTCCACAACCCGACCGGCGCGACGATGTCGCCGCAAACCGCCCACAAGCTGCTCGCCGCCGCCGCCGCTCATGACCTCACCATCGTCGAGGACGACATCTTCGCCGGTTTCGAGCATGAACCGTCGCCGCGGCTGGCCGTCCTCGACGGGTTGGCGCAGGTCATCCGCATCGGCAGCTTTTCCAAGACGCTGTCCGCCTCGATCCGCTGCGGCTACATCGCGGCCCGGCCGGACTGGGTGGAGGCGCTGGTCGATCTGCAGGTCGCGACCAGTTTCGGCGGTCCCAGTCCCGTTGCCGCCGAACTCGTCCTGGCGGCTTTGAGCGACGGCAGCTATCGCAAGCATCTCGACGCCCTTCGCCGGCGGCTGGCGCGGAGCCGCCGCGAGGTTGCGGCCAGACTGGACGCGCTCGGCCTGCAGCCATGGCTGATGCCGCGCGGCGGATTCTATCTGTGGTGCAGCCTGCCCGACGGCCGGAACGCCGCCGGCGTCGCCCGGGCAGCCTTGCGCGAAAATGTGGTTCTCGCTCCCGGAGACGTCTTCAGCGTGTCCCGATCGGCTTCGGCGTTCCTGCGCTTCAACGTCGCCCAGATGGAGGATCCGCGGGTGTTCGACGTGCTGGCGCGCGCGATGAAGGACGGCGGATAGGCCTGCGGACGCTCCACCCTTCCGCCGGCTCGGCCGCCCATCCCCTACGCTATGCGACATCGCATGGACCGGCGGTGCTTCACCGATGCCCGATCAGTGCGTTCCCGGATTGGCCCGCGCCTTGGCCACCACAGTCGCAATGTCCGCCCAGGCCGGTTTGTCGGGTGCGAAACGGCCGCGCAGATATGCCATCAGGTCCGCCACCTGCTTGTCGGACAGGCTGTCGCGGAAGGCCGGCATATAGCCGAGGTCGCGGGTCGCCGGGTTCTGGATGCCGTGCAGGATGACGCGGGCCAGATTGTCCGGGCTGTCGCTGTGGACGTTGCTGTTCACCGCCATGGAGGGGCTGACGCCGAACAGCGTCGGTCCGTTGCCGTCGCTGTGGCAGGCCTGGCAGGCGCCGTTGAAGATGCGCTCTCCATTGGCGGAGCTGGCGGGGGTGGGGGATGCCGTGGCCGCGGGCGCTTCGACCGCATCGCCACCAAGCGAGGCGAGATAGACCGCCATCGCCCGCACATCGGCTTCCGGCACGGTGGACAGCTCGTGCACCACGGCGGCCATCGGGCCGGCGGCGACGCCATGGCGCGGGGAGAAGCCGGTGCGCAGGTAGGTGAACAGGTCGTCCTCCGTCCAGGGCTTCGGCGCCTTGGACAGCGCGGTCAGGGCCGGCGCCTCCCAGCCGTCGACGGTGCCGCCGGCCAGGAAGGATTCGCCCAGCTTCTCCGCCCCCAGCGCGTTGCGCGGGCTGTGGCAGGCGGCGCAGTGTCCGAGCCCGTTGACCAGATAGTTGCCGCGGTTCCACTCCGCGCTCTTCTGCGGATCGGGCCGGTAGGTCTCGCGGTTGAGGAACAGCGTGTTCCAGCCCGCCATCATCGGGCGCAGGTTGAAGGGGAAGCGCATGGTGTTGGCCGGCGTCTCGGCGCGCACCGGCTGCTGCGTCATCATGTAGGCGTAGAGCGCCTGCATGTCGTCGTCGGTCATGTTGCGGAAGGCGGTGTACGGGAAGGCCGGGTAGAGATGCCGGCCGTCGCGGCTGATCCCCTCGCGCATCGCCCGGTCGAAGGCGGCGAAGGACCAGCGCCCGATCCCGCTGTCCGGGTCCGGCGTGATGTTGGTGCTGAAGACGGTGCCGAACGGCGTCTCGAACGGCCGGCCGCCGGCATTGGTGGCGCCGTTCTCCGCCGTGTGGCAGACCGCGCAGTCGCCGAGCGCCGCCAGCTGCCGCCCGCGTTCGATGGTGGCCGACGACCACAGCCCGGCGGACGGCGGCGAGACGGGAGCGATCTCGGCGCGGAAGGGCAGGGCGCTGCTCGCCATGCCGATCATCACCCCGCATAAGCCGGTCAGCGAAGCGCCGAGCCATGCCTTCCACCCGCGCTTGCGCGGCTTGGCGGCTTCCGGCGGCGCGGGCGGGACCGGCTCGGAGGGGCCGTTCAGCGCCTCGCGCACCCGTTCCGCGGTGATCGGCAATTCGCGGAAGCGGATGCCGGTGGCGTCGAAGATGGCGTTGGCGATGGCCGCCGCGCTGGGGACGGAGGCGGATTCCCCGGATCCCAACGGCGGCTCGGTCTCGCGCGGCATCATCACCACGTCGATGTCCGGCACCTCGGGGAAGGTCATGATCGGGTAGCCGCCCCATTCCTTGGCGGCGACGACCGAGTCCTCGAACTCCACCTGTTCCTTCAGCACCCGGCTGGTCGACTGGATGACGTTGCCGTGGATCTGGTGGCGCACGCCGTCGGGGTTGATCATCTGCCCGGCGTCATGGCCGACGACCACGCGGGTCACCGCGATCTCGCCGGTCTTGCGGTCCACCGCCACGTCGGCCACCCAGGCCGCCCAGGCGGCGCCGAAGCCGGGGAACTTGCTGTGGATGTAGCGGGCATAGGCGAAGCCGCGGCCGCGCAGCACGTCGCCCTCCGGCGGGGTCTGCTGCGGGGCGGTGCGCGGCTGCCAGCCGGCGCGGCCGGCGACGGCGCGGATCAGGTCGGCGGCGCGTTCGTCGTCGCGCAGGTGGCGCAGGCGGAACTCCACCGGATCGACCCCGGCGGCGAAGGCCAATTCGTCGATGTAACTGTCATGGGCGAAGCTGTTGGGCATCGCCGACACCCCGCGCATCCAGGAGGCGCGGACGATGGGGGCCATGTCGTTGATGACGACCCGCATGTTCTCGTAATCGTAAGGCGGAATGGAGGTGCGGTCGCCCATCTCGAACACGGCGGCCACCGGATCGACCCGCCCGGTCAGCAGCAGCGCCAGCGTCGGCGCGCCGTTCGACGGGTAGCTGGTGGCGAAGTCGTAGGCGACGATGCCGCCATTGGCGTCGATCCCGCCATCGACCTCCATCAGCTGGGCGGTGCCCTTCGGCTCCCACAGATGCTCCTGCTCGCGGGTCAGCTGGACGCGCACCGGACGGCCGACCGCCTGCGACAGCAGAAGCGCATCCGCCGCCACGTCGTCGGCGCAGTTGCGGCCATAGCAGCCGGCCGCCTCCATCCGCACCACGTCGATCCGTTCCTCCGGCCATTCCAGCAGCCAGGCGAGGTCGGCGCGCAGCAGATGCGGATTCTGGGTGCCGGACCAGACGGTCGCGCGGTCCGCCTTGCAGTCGGCCACCGCGCAGGACGGCCCGATGGAGCCGTGCATCTGGTAGGGCCAGACATAGGTGCGCGTCATCCGCTGGTCGGCGGCGGCGAGCGCGGCATCGACGTCGCCCTTGTCCAGCACCTTGCGCGGCGTGCTGGGATTCTCGCGCAGGGCCTGGGCGAGGTTCGACAGGTCCGGCAGCTTGCGGGTCCAGGGTCTCCAGGTGATCTTCAGCTCGCGCGCCGCCTTGATCGCCTGTTCCTCGCGTTCCGCCACCACGCCGACGAAGTCGCGCAGCACCACCACCTTGACGACGCCGGGAATGTGGGCGATGGAGCCCTCGTCGACGCTTTCCAGGCTGTTGCCGACGAATTCGCCGCTGTCGATGCCGGCATAGGGGGGGCGGACCACCCGGCCATGCAGCATCCCCGGCAGCCGCAGGTCGTGGACGTAGGAGAATTCGCCGGTCGCCTTGGCCGGGATGTCGACGCGCGGCGCGGCCTTGCCGACCAGCTTGTACTGCTCCCGCGGCTTCAGCGGGGCCTTTCCGCTGATGCGCAGCTCCACCCGCTCGCCCCGCACCAGTTCGCCGTAGGAGACGCGGCGGTTGCCGATTCCACCGGTTTCCGGGGCGATCACCACCCCCTCTTCGACCCGCAGCTCGCCCGCCGGCACGCCGAACAGGGCGGCGGCGCGGTCCAGCAGGTAGCGGCGCGCCTCCGCCGCGGCGTTGCGCAGCGGCACGGCGGAGATCTGGATGGTGGCGCTGGCGATGGTGGCGCCCTGGTTCGGCGTCCGGCCGGTGTCGCCCAGCACCATGCGCAGCTGGTCCATCCGCAGGTCCAGCTCCTCCGCGACGATCTGGGTCAGCGCCGTCTGGATGCCGGTGCCGAGATCGACATGGCCGTTGAAGGCGAAGACCTGTCCATCCTCGCGCACCGCCAGGAACAGCGCGGTTTCCGGCGGCTTGGGCGTCGCGGTCGCCCCCTTGGCGACCGGGCCGGAGGGCGGCTGGATCTCGTCAACGATCAGCAGGACGCCGTTCGCCGCCATCAGCTCCGCACAGGTCGGCGTCGGCTGGGACTGCAATTCGGTCATCGGGCCGGGCGTGGTGCCGGTCGCTGGGTTGATCGTCATGTTGTGCTCCGGGGGAGGAGAGAAGCCGCGCGGCCCGCATGACGGCGCGCAGGATTTCGACATGGGTGCCGCAGCGGCACAGGTTGCCGGACAGGGCGCGTCGCACCTCGTCCATCGTCGGGTCCGGGTTGCGGTCGAGAAGGGCCTTGGCGGTCATGATCATGCCGTTCATGCAATAGCCGCACTGGGCCGCCTGTTCCTCGATGAAGGCCTGCTGGACCGGGTGGGGGGCGCTGCTGCTGCCCAGCCCTTCCAGCGTCACCACCTCGCGCCCTTCCGCCCCGGCCAGCGGGATCACGCAGGACCGTGCGGCGACGCCGTCGAGGATGACGGTGCAGGCCCCGCATTCGCCGAGCCCGCAGCCGTATTTCGGCCCGTTCAGGGCCAGGTCGTTGCGCAGGATGTAGAGCAGCGGCGTGTCGGCCATCGCCGTCACCGAGACGGCGCGGCCATTCACCCGCAGCGCGATGGTATTTTCCATAAGGCGTCCGTCCGGTGCGATAGGTTCCGCATTCCCGCTGCAAAGCGGGGTGGAATGGCCTGAATGCCGACCTGCGGGGGTTACTCCTCCCCGTCCTGCGCGATCATCTTCTGCAGGACGTGGGTGACCGCCAGCCGCTCCGCCGGGTTCAGCTGTCCCATCGTCAGCTCGCTGATCCGCTTGGCGCAGGGCACCATGTCCGCCAGCAGCTGCCGTCCCTCGTCGGTCAGGCAGTTGATGACCTTGCGCCGGTCCTGCGCGTCGGAGGTCTGGCGGATCAGTCCACGAGCCTTCAGCCGGTCGACGATGCCGCGGATCGTCGCCTGATCGATGGCGGTGGACTTCACCAGCTCGATCAGCGAACTCGGCCCGTTGTCGCGGATGGCGCAGAGCGTGACGAACTGCACCGAGGTCAGCTGCGGGTCGCAGGCGTTGCGCTGGAAGATGGCGAGGTGCCGCTGATAGGCCCGCCGCAGCAGATGGCCGATCTGGTCGGAGAAGACGTAATCGGCTTCACCGGAGCCAGTTCCGGGCGGCAGGTCTTGGGTCATCGAGAACAACATGCGGTGGACCGGGTGTGTGGCGAACGATAGCAGCGGCGGCGGGGGCAGGGAAGGGCGGCGGGCTTCCGGATCGCCCCTCATGCCGCCCCTCATGCCCATCATGCCGCCCATCATGCCGCCCATCATGCCCTGGACGCCTCCGGCGCCACCACGTCGCCGGCCAGCACCACCGGTTCGCCGTCCAGCAGGATGTCGCAGCCGCGCAGGGGAATGTCCATGTGGCAGGGGGTCTTGCGGCTGCCGCCGACCTCGGTGTTCGGGCCGGTGGAGAACAGGAAGTTGCCGTAGAAGGCGCGGGCGTCCATGCACATGCCGTCGTTCTTGTCGTGCAGGCCCATCGCCGTCCATTGCGCCCGCGGCTGCAGGCCCCAGCCGATATGCGAGATGCCGTAGACCTCCGGATCCTTGAAGTAGGCCATGTAGTCGCGCAGGTATTCCGCCTCGAACCCGCCATGGATGCGGCGGATGAAGCCCTCCTCGATCTCCAGCGTAACCTTTTCCCGGACATAGGTCTTGAAGGGCAGCAGGATGTCGCCGACGTCGAGCACCAGCGTGCCTTCGGCGCTGCCCTCGTCCGGCCAGGAGAACAGGAAGCCGCTCGGCCAATGGTCCCAGCGGCCGGGCTCGTCGGCGAAACCGTATTCCGTCACTGTCGGATACTGGCCGAGCGTCGCGCGGAAATCGCTGCCGGCCTTGGAGGTGACGGCGATGGAGTGGGCGCGCTTCAGCCGTTCCGCCGCGGCGTTGACGCGGATCTTGTCCTCCTCCGTCGGCATGATGCGGGCCAGAACCTCCGGCGGCTCGACCGCCAGCAGGATGCGGGTGCCGGTCTTCAGGATCTGCTCCTGCTCCGGCGAATGCAGCAGCATCATGGTGTCGACGATCATGTCGGCCGCCTCCAGCGCGCGCTGGGCGGCGAGGTTTCCGGTCAGCGGCGTGTCGCCGCAATACGCGGTCATGTCCATGCCCATGGCGCGCGGGTGGTTGAAGGCCGGCAGTTCGACCCCGTAGACGTTCGCGCCGAGGCGCTGGGCCGCGTCCATGGCGGCGCGCACGATGCGCGGGTTGGAATAGTCGCTTTTCAGCACAGCGACGCTCTGGGTCTTGTCCACCTTGGACAGGGTCAGAACCCGTTCGAACATCTGCGTCAGTTCGCGATCGCTCACCGGCATCTCATCTCTCCCAACCTTGGTGGCCGCAGCCGCTGAATGCGCGATCCGGGCCGTGTTTCCGGGTGGCCATCCGCCCGTCATTGCGGGGGCAGATCAGGCCATATAGAGCGTATAGGCTTTATTCGATCATGAACAATAAGGGGATAAACCCTTTGGCGGGGCTGCGCCATTCTGAACAACAAATAGGCATCAATGATAAAAAATAAGGCTCTATAAGGCTATTTCGCAGCCACTCAGTGCCGCGAACGGCCTTGGCGGCTCCAAAAATCCTGAGTAACCTTGTATGACGAATTGTGTTGCATGGCAAGCTAAAACAGCGTACACGCTTCATATCGAGTTCAATGCGACGGTCGACGGCCGGAGCCCGGGCAAGAAGCCCCCGGACGCTCCTCCCGCCCCCTCGCATCCGGTCGCGAGCCCTTCGGCGGCGCCGACCGAACACCCCCACGTCAGCAAAGGGCCATACCCATGGGAAAGACTCAGAGAATCGCCATTGTCGGGGCCGGTCTGGGTGGAGCCGCCGCCGCCGGGCTCCTGCAGCAGGCCGGGTTCCAGGTGGATGTCTACGAACAGGCCCCTGAATTCTCCCGGCTGGGCGCGGGGATTCACGTCGGTCCCAACGTGATGAAGGTGTTCCGCCGGCTGGGCATCGAAAAGCCGCTTGAGGCGATGGGGTCCAAGCCCGACTTCTGGTTCAGCCGCGACGGCTTCACAGGCGATTACCTGTCGCGCATCCCGCTGGGCGACTTCGCCAAGCGCGAATACGGCGCCGCCTACGTCACCGTCCACCGCGGCGACATGCACCTGCTGCAGATGGACACGCTGGCCCCCGGCTCCGTCCATTTCGACAAGCGGCTGCAGACGATCACCGACAGCGGCGACGACGTGCATCTGACCTTCGCCGACGGGACCGAGGCGCGCGCCGACATCGTCATCGGTGCCGACGGCATCAACTCCCGCATCCGCGAGGCCCTGCTGGGCGTCGAGGCGCCGAACTACAGCGGCTGGGTCGCGCACCGCGCGCTGATCCGCGGCGACCAGCTCGCCAAGTACGACCTGACCTTCGAGGACTGCATCAAGTGGTGGACCGAGGACCGTCACATGATGGTCTATTTCACCACCGGGAAGCGCGACGAATACTACTACGTCACCGGCGTGCCGCACCCGGCCTGGGACTTCCAGGAGGCCTTCGTCGACAGCAGCCGCGAGGAGATGTACGAGGCCTTCCAGGGCTATCATCCGACCGTCCAGGCGCTGATCGAGTGCACGGAGGAGGTCACCAAATGGCCGCTGCGCAACCGCAACCCGCTGCCGCTGTGGAGCCGTGGACGGCTGGTCCTGCTGGGCGACGCCTGCCATCCGATGAAGCCGCACATGGCCCAGGGCGCCGGCATGGCGATCGAGGACGCGGCGATGCTGACCCGCTGCCTGTCCGAGACCGGCCTGAGCGACTACCGCACCGCCTTCGCGCTGTACGAGGCCAACCGCAAGGACCGCGCGACGCGGGTGCAGGCGGTGTCCAACGCCAACACCTTCCTGCGCACGCAGGAGGATCCGGCCTGGGTCTTCGGCTACGACGTCTATGAGCAGCCGCTGCGCGAAGGGATCGCGGCATGAGCGCCTCGACCTTCCTCTACGGCGCCAACGTCCAGGCCAACGGCATCCGCCAGCACTACCTGCGCTATGGCGGGGAGCGGCATGCGGAACGCCCGGCCATCGTGCTGATCCCCGGCATCACCAGCCCGGCCGTCACCTGGGGCTTCGTCGCCGAACGCTTCGGCCGGCAGTTCGACACCTATGTGCTGGACGTGCGCGGGCGCGGATTGTCCGAAAGCGGTCCGCATCTGGATTACGGCATCGACGCCTGCGCCGACGACGTGAACGCCTTCGTCGCCGCGCTGGGCCTGACCGATTACATCCTGGTCGGCCATTCCATGGGCGCGCGCTTCGCCATCCGCGCCTCGGTGCGCGGCGATGCCAGGGGGCTGCGCCAGCTTGTGCTGGTCGATCCGCCGGTTTCCGGCCCCGGCCGCCGGCCTTATCCCAGCGGCCTGCCCTGGTACGTCGATTCGATCCGCCAGTCGCTGAAGGGCATGGACGCCGACGCCATGCGCGCCTTCTGCCCGACCTGGACGGAGGAGCAGCTGCGCCTGCGCGCCGAATGGCTGCACACCTGCTACGAGCCGGCCATCGTCCAGACCTATGAAGGCTTCCACCAGGACGACATCCACGCCGACCTGCCGAAGCTGCCGGCCCCGGCCCTGCTGATCGTCGCCGGCCGCGGCGGCGTGATCCTGCCGGAGGACGAGGAGGAGATCGCCCGCCTCCAGCCGGCCGTCCGCATCGCCCGCGTCCCCGATGCCGGGCACATGATCCCCTGGGATGACCTCGACGGCTTCTTCGCCGCCTTCGGCGACAGCCTCGGCACCCATCTCGCCTGATCGATAGGAACCAATCCATGTCTTCGCTGTACCGCATCGGCCAGATCGTCCCCAGCTCCAACATCACCATGGAAACGGAAATCCCGGCCATGCTGACCGCGCGCCAGGCGATCCGCCCGGAACGCTTCACCTTCCATTCCGCCCGCATGCGGATGAAGACGGTCAAGAAGGACGAGCTGGCGGCGATGGACGCCGAATCCGACCGCTGCGCCGTCGAGCTGTCGGACGCCCGCGTCGATGTGCTGGGCTATGCCTGCCTCGTCGCCATCATGTCGATGGGCCTCGGCTACCACCGCGATTCCGAGGCGCGCCTCGCCCGCAAGACGCTGGAGAACGACGCGCCGGCCCCGGTCGTCACCAGCGCCGGCGCCCTGGTGGACGGGCTGAAGGTGATGGGCGCCAAGCGCATCGCCATCGTCGCCCCCTACATGCGCCCGCTGACCGAGCTGGTGGTGGACTACATCCGCGCCGAAGGCTTCGAGGTGCAGGACTGGCGCGCGCTGGAGATCCCGGACAATCTCGACGTCGCCCGCCACGACCCCAACAACCTGCCGGACATCGTGCGCGGCATGAACCTGGACGGCGTGGACGTGGTGGTCCTGTCCGCCTGCGTTCAGATGCCGTCGCTGCCGGTGGTGCCGCGGGTGGAGGCCGAGACCGGCAAGCCGGTGCTGACCGCCGCCATCGCCACGACCTACGCCATGCTGAAGTCGTTGAAGCTGGAGCCGGTCGTTCCCGGCGCCGGCGCCCTGCTGTCCGGCGCGTACTGAGGAGCAAGCCCCATGACCGACGGGCAGAGCGCATCCGACAACTACAAGGGCGTCTGGGGCAACCGGATCGGCTTCGGCGAGCGGCCGGCCCTGCTGGTGATCGACTTCATGCAGGGCTACACCACCGAAGGCGCGCCGCTCTACGCCCCCGGCGTGGTGAGCGCGGTGGCGGAGACGGTGGAGCTGCTGGACGCCGCCCGCCGCTCCGGCATCCCGGTCGTCCACACCAACATCCGCTATCATCCCGGCCATTTCGCCGATGGCGGCGTCTGGGTGCGCAAGGCCCCGGTGATGAAGGACATGGTGGAGGGCAACCCGCTCGCCGCCTTCTGCCCGGAGGTCACGCCGCGGGCGGAGGAGGTGGTTATCTCCAAGCAGTATGCCAGCGCCTTCTTCGGCACCAGCCTCGCGCCGATGCTGCATGCCATGGGGGTGGACACGGTGGTGCTGACCGGCTGCTCGACCAGCGGCTGCATCCGCGCCAGCGCCGTCGATGCGCTCCAGCACGGCTTCCGCACCATCGTGGTGCGCGAATGCGTCGGCGACCGCCACGACGGCCCGCACGAGGCCAACCTGTTCGACATCGACAGCAAATACGGCGATGTGGTGAGCAAGCGGGAGGTAATCGACCGCTTCGCTGAAAAGGCCGACTGAAAAAAGGCGGCCGTTGATATCAGGACCAATAAGAAGAAGAAAACTGGGGCCAACACCCGGCGCCGCAACCGAGACAGGCGGCGCCGGCATGCAAGACGGGACGGGTTCACAACGCGATCAGCGTAAGGAGACAGACGACATGTCCTATGCCCAGACGACAACAGCGAATGCGGAGCTTGGCGCAGCGCAGTCCGTCGATGCGGACCAGCTCTACAAGAAGATCACCTGGCGCCTCATTCCCTTCCTCTGTTTCTGCTATCTGGCGGCCTATCTCGACCGTATCAACATCGGCTTCGCCAAGCTGCAGATGATGGGCGACCTGCAGTTCAGCGAGGCCGCTTACGGTCTGGGCGCCGGCCTGTTCTTCGTCGGCTACATCCTGTTCGAGGTGCCGAGCAACCTCGTGCTGACCAAGGTCGGCGCGCGGCTGTGGATCGCCCGCATCATGATCACCTGGGGCCTGCTGTCGGCCGCCACCATGCTGGTCACCACGCCGACGCAGTTCTACATCGTCCGTTTCCTGCTCGGCGCCGCCGAGGCCGGCTTCCTGCCCGGCGTGCTCTATTACCTGACGCTGTGGTTCCCCACCTACCGCCGCGGCCGCATCATGGCGCTGTTCGTCATCGGCCTGCCGCTGTCCAGCGTGATCGGCGGTCCGCTGTCGGGCTGGATCATGAGCTATTTCGACAATTTCTACGGCCTGCGCGGCTGGCAGTGGCTGTTCCTGCTGGAGGCGCTGCCCAGCGTCTTCCTGGGCTTCCTGACCTTCAAGGCCCTGCCCAATTCCTACAAGGACGCCAAGTGGCTGTCGGGCGACGAGAAGGCCCGGTTGGCCGCCGACCTGCATGGCGACGATGCCGATGCCAAGAATGTCGGCCACAGCTTCAAGGAAGGGCTTCTGAACCTGAAGGTCTGGATGCTGGGCGGCATCGACTTCGCGATCCTGCTGACCGCCTACGCCATCGGCTTCTGGCTGCCCACCTTCATCCGCAACACCGGCGTGGTCGACACGTTCCATATCGGCCTGCTGACGATGATCCCCAACATCGTCGCGGTTGTCGGCATCCTGCTGATCGGCGCCAGTTCCGACCGGATGCGCGAGCGCCGCTGGCACATCATCATCCCCTTCCTGGCCGCTTCGGCCGCCATGGCGACCAGCACCTTCTTCGCCGACAACCTCATCGCCACCGTGGCGCTGTTCACCGTCGCGTCGGTCGGCGTGCTGGGTCCGCTTCCTGCCTATTTCAGCCTGCCGGCGACCTTCCTGAAGGGCACGGCGGCGGCCACCGGCTTCGCCATGGCGATCTCGCTCGCCAGCATCGCCGGTCTGGTCAGCAACTCGCTGATCGGCCTGGTCATCGACCTGACCGGCAGCAGCGGCGCTGCCTTGTGGTTCTTCTCCGGCTGTCTCATCATCGGCGCCCTGCTGGTCTATGCTCTTCCGCCCAAGGTGGTGAACCGCTGACCGTCACCAGGGTTCAGGCGTAACGGTTCACAAGCCTCCGGGATCATGCGGCGTCGCATGATCCCGGAGGCATTCCATTGCCCGAAGGTAGGGCAGGGGAGGGGGAAACACCCGTATCCCGGGACGTCACATCGGCACCTCGGCCAGCATGACCGCCAGGCACTCGGCGATCTGGTTGGGGGAAAAAGGTTTGCGCAACAGGCGCACGGACTCCGCGAATTCCGGCGTATCGGCATAGCCCGTCACGATCAGTGCCGGAATCCCGGGGCGCAGCTGCCGGACGTGCCGCACCACGGCTGCTCCGTTCATGCCGGGCATGGCGAAGTCGGTGACCAGGGCATCGACCTCCGAGCCATCGCGAAGAACCTCCAGCGCCTCCTCTCCGCTGCCGGCCTCGATGACCCGGTGGCCGAGGGTCTCCAACACGGCCATCGTCCCCATCCGCACGATCGCGTCGTCCTCCACCAGCAGGATGGTGCGCCCGGCGGCGCGGTCGATCCTGGCGACGGGGCGGTCGGCCGGTGTTGCGGGGGCGCCGGAGACGCTCGGCAGATACAGCGTGATCGCGGTGCCGAGCCCGGGCGTGCTCTCGATGCGGACGCCGCCGCCCGATTGCTTGGCCATGCCGTGGACCATCGACAGCCCGAGGCCGGACCCCTTGTCGATCGGCTTGGTGGTGAAGAATGGCTCGAAAACGTGCGGCAGCACCGAGGGATCGATGCCGGCGCCGGTATCCTTGACCCGGATCGCCACGAAAGTGCCGTCCAGCAGATCGGCCGGCCTGTCGGCATCCCCGCCTGCATCGCCGCTGCCGCCGACCTCCGCCGTGAAGGCGGTCACGGAAAGGCACCCTCCGGCCGGCATCGCGTCGCGCGCGTTGATGACGAGGTTCAGGATGGCGGATTCCAGCTGCGCCCGGTCGATCAGCGCCGCCGGAAGATCCGACGGCACCTGGATCGTCACCGTGATCTGGCCGCCCAGCGTGCGTTCCAGAAGGGAGCTCATGCCGGAAAGCAGTTCCCCCAGATCGGTGGGTTCGGGCATCAACGCCTGTCGCCGCGCGAAGGACAGCAGGGACTGTGTCAGCCGCGCTCCCCGCTCGATGGAGCTGTTCGCCGCGTCGAACAGCTGGCGGGGCACGCCGTCGGGCACCGTGGCCTCGAGAACGGCGAGGCAGCTGACGATGCCCTGGAGCAGGTTGTTGAAGTCATGCGCCACGCCGCCGGTCAGCTGCCCGAGCGCTTCCATCTTCTGGGCCTGATGCAGCGCCAGCTCCGTGCGCCGGCGGTCCGCCATCTCGGTCTGCAATTCCCGCGTCCGGTCCGCGACCCGCTCCTCCAGGCGGTTGGTCGCCTGGGTGATCTCTTCCAGATAGCAGCGCGTCCGGTGCTGGCGCGCCCGGCTGCGCAGCGCGGCCAATGCGGCGCTCTGCAGCGTCTCGCGGTGCAGCGGCCGGTCCAGCAGCGTGACGTTGCCGAGCGACTGGAAGAACGCTTGCCGGCCCATCCCGCCGCGACGGCTTCGGCGGGAGGTCAGGACGACGATCGGCAGGTCCGACCATGGCGGCTGGTCCTCCAGCCAGACGGCCAGAGGCTCCACGTCGGTCAGCGCGCTTTCGGAGAGCACCAGCGCCGTGGTCGCATCGCCCAGATTCCGGTGGAGCGCCGCCATATCGGCACAGGGCTGCGCTTCCAGCCCACTCTCGCCGAGGACTGAGGCGATCACCTCGGCGTCCCGCCCTTCGGGTGCCAGGATCAGGAATGACGTGCGCATCGGCGTCGGTCATCCACTCTCGACCGAGCTGCCGAGCAGCGGGTCCGCCGCACCCCGATATTCGGGCACTCCGGTCAGCACGCCGCGGAAATCCATCAGCTGCGGCCCCACCTGCATGCCGTCGGGGAACAGGCGGAATTCGCGGATCGACAGTTCGTGGACGCCGGTGCGCTTCTTGACCACGGAAATGGCCTTGCGCACCTCGCCTTCCGCTTCGAAGAACCGCAACAGGACCACGCTGTCGCTCATGAAGGACA
This sequence comes from Azospirillum ramasamyi, assembly GCF_003233655.1. NCBI lineage: Bacteria > Pseudomonadati > Pseudomonadota > Alphaproteobacteria > Rhodospirillales > Azospirillaceae > Azospirillum > Azospirillum ramasamyi. Next base: position 144,173 of record NZ_CP029832.1, on the reverse strand, counting down.
GGTCGACCGGATTCTGCACGTCGCCGATGATCCCCTGCTGGGCCAGGATCAGGATGGTCACCACGCCCTTGTTGTTCAGGTAGGTCAGCAATTCGTGCATCTGGAGGGCGAGCGCCTGCTCCTCGGGCATGGTGCTGAGATAGGAGTTCAGGCTGTCGATCACCACGATGCGCGCATTGCGGTCCTCGACCTCGCGGCGCACCTGCCAGACGAACTCGCCGGGCGACAGCCGGGACGGGTTTGCCCGCCGCCAGCCCACGCGCTTCTGGTCCACCGCTTCGGCGATGTCGATCCCCAGCGCGATGCTGCGCAGGGCCAGCGTCTTGAAGGTTTCGTCGAAGGAGAAATAGGCGGCATATTCGCCGCGTTTGACCGCGGCCGTGACATATTGCAGGGCGATCGACGATTTTCCGACTCCCGACGGCCCGACGAGCATCGTCGTCGTTCCGTGCGTCAGGCCGCCCCCCATCAACTGGTCCAGGGCCGACAGGCCGCTTTCCATGGTGGCCGCATCGAAGTCGCTCCGGTGCTCTTCGGCGATCAGGCCGGGGAAGACCAGCACATTCTCCCTGGTGATGGCGAAATCGTGCCAACCGCTCTGGTACTCGGCGCCGCGCATCTTCGCGATGCGCAGCCGGCGCCGCGCCGCGCCATAGGAGCGTTCGATCTGTTCCAGCACGATCACGCTGTGCATCAGGCTGTGCAACTCGGTCGTGCTGTACTGCTGGGTCATGTCGTCGAGGATCAGGGTGGTGCAGCGGCGGCCCTGCAGGAACTGCTTGAGCGCCAGGATTTGCCGGCGGTAGCTGAGCTGGTCCTGCGTGAGCAGCCGAAGCTCGGATACGGTGTCGATCACCACCAGTTCGGGGTTTTCCTCCTCGATGCGGTCGATGATCAGGCTGACCGTCTCGCCGAGTTCGACCTCCGACGGATAGAGCACGCTCTGCTGCCGGCCCAACTGGGCTTCGACGGGCACGATGTCGAACACGGCAATGCCGTCCAGGGTCCAGCCATGGCTGAGGGCGGTCGCCTCCAGTTCCTTCACATTTTCCGACAGTGTGATGTAGAGGCCTTTCCGGCCTTCCTCGCGGGCCTGGATCAGAAGCTGCAGGGCAATGGTCGTCTTCCCTGTTCCGGGCGCACCTTCCAGAAGATGTATTCGGCCCCGCGGCAGTCCTCCCCGCAAAATCAAATCCAGCTCGGGAATTCCGGTCTGCACTTTTTCCATCGGGATCGTCTCAGGCACGAACGGCTCCTTCACTTCCACACCCGTTGACAAACACAATGCAGCGAGAATGTTCCGTCAGGACTTGCCCACGGCCTGAATTTGACCCATAGCGTGAAACTCGAAGAACGGCATTCGGCCCAATATTTCCATAATTCAACTTATGTGTTCTGGCGGCGCAGGTGACGCGGTCGACCCCGGCCGACCGCGCCTCCTCCAATTCAGCGTGCCGCATTCAACATCGGCCCGGTCAGTTCGGGGCCGTTCGCGGCATCGGCGATCGTGATGGCGTTCGGACCCTGGGCACCCAGCGTCAGCGTCACCGGGCGTCCGTTGTTGTAGTTCTTCCACATCTGGTACAGGGCCAGCGCGGCGAACATCTTGCCGTCGCGGCCGGTGTTGTATTGCCATTCCTGGGTCGGCACGACGCGCAGGGTGCCGTTGCCGGACTGCTCGACCTTATCGGCGAAGCGGTAGCCGAGCTTGTCGCTGATGTTTGCGACCAGCCCGTCGAAGCCGGGCGACAGCCGCCCGAAGCCGGCCTGCGCCGGTGCCGCATCACCGCCGCCCAGCGTGCTGGCGGAGTTGCGCTTGACGAGATCGGTGAACAGCCACCCTTCCTCGCCGGTGCGCAGCACCCGGACGCCCATCCAACTGCCGTCCCGCCGCAGCTCGACGACCTCGTCCCCACGCGCGATGGTGGAGCGAACCGCCGCGTCGTCCGAGGGGCCGGCACGCAGGTTCACCTTCTCGCCCACCACCGCATGCACATCTCCCGGCGCGGCCAATGCCGGCACCACCGGTGTTCCCGCCAAGCCGACTGCCGCAACCAGGGCCAGCATCGTTTTCCGTGACATGACCGTTCCTCCCGCTGTGGGGTGCCAGTGCGCACCGTTTCGCGAACAACGCTCGCCAACGGGTGGATGATCCATCATCGGTTCTCCGCCATTTCCACTTGACCTGAAGTTAACTTGAGGTTTTAGGCTGTGGGTCTGGGATATGGCATGCCACACCCGCGTCCGCGCCGCCCTGCCGGCGGGCGGTTCACCGCAGGACAATTCCCCACAGGATTTTGGGAGGAACGATGAACGAGGAAGACCTGCAGCGGCTCGGACTGGCGCTGTTGAACAGCCCGGCCGAGGCCATCGTCTATTCCGACCGGGAGGGCCTGATCCGGTTCTGGAACGAGGGGGCAGAGCGTGTGTTCGGCTTCACCGCCGAAGACGCGCTCGGCCAGTCGCTGGACATCATCATCCCCGAACGCCAGCGCCAACGCCATTGGCAGGGCTATGACGAGGTGATGCGGACGGGGACAAGCCGCTATGGCAGCGGCGACTTGCTGTCGGTGCCGGCAACGCGCAAGGACGGCAGCCGCATCTCCGTCGAGTTCACCATCGTGCCCCTGAAGGGCGCCGACGGCACGATGATGGGAATGGCGGCGGTCATGCGCGACGTATCGGCACGCTTCGAGGAGTTGAAGACCCTGCGGCGGCAGGCGGCCGGACGCTGAGAAGGGCCCCTCCCCTGCCCTACGCCCCGCCGGACAGGCGCGCCCGCAGTTCGCGCTTGACCACCTTGCCGTAATTGTTCTTCGGCAGCCCCTCGACGAACAGGTAGCGCTTGGGCCGCTTGAAACGGGCGATGCTGGCGTTGCAGTGGGCGTCGAGGCTGTCGGGGGAAATCTCGCGGCCGGGTTCGGCGACGATGAAGGCGACGACGATCTCGCCCCATTCCGGGTCCGGCTGGCCGGTGACGCAGACCTCGGCGACGTCGGCATGGCGCAGCAGCACCTCCTCCACCTCGCGCGGGTAGATGTTGGTGCCGCCGCTTATGATGACGTCCTTCGACCGGTCGCGCAGCGTCAGGTAGCCGCGCCGGTCGAAGGATCCCATATCGCCGGTGTAGAGCCAGCCGTCGCGCAGCGCCTCGGCCGTCGCCCCGGCGTTGTTCCAGTATCCGGCCATCACCACGTCGCCGCGGCAGACGATCTCGCCCACCTCGCCGGGGGGTAGCGGCCGGCCTTCGGCATCCACCACCGCCACCTCGACGCCGCTGCGGGCGAAGCCGACCGATCCCAGCACGGCATCGTCATCGGCGTCATGGTCGCGGCGGCGCAAGGACGTGATGGTCATCGGCGCCTCGCCCTGGCCGTAGATCTGGACGAAGACCGGACCGAAGGTGGAGAGCGACCGGCGCAGCTCCTCCACATACATCGGACCGCCGCCATAGACGATGGATCGCAGATTCGCCGGCCTGCGCCCGCCGCGCTCCGCCTCCAGCCGCAGCCGCTGCACCATGGTCGGGGCCAGGAAGGCGCCGCAGCCGGGATGATGGTCGCAGAGGTCGAGGAACTCCGCCGGCTCGAAGGCCGAGGAGGCCGGAACCACCTGCCGGGCGCCGCGGGCGACATAGGCCGCCATGTAGAGGCCGGAGCCATGCGACATCGGTGCGGCGTGCAGCAGGCTGCAGTCCTCGTCCACCGCCTCGACATCGGCGAGATGGGCGATGGTCATGGCCAGCAGGTTGCGGTGCGACAGCATCGCCCCCTTGGACCGCCCGGTGGTACCGCTGGTGTAGAACAGCCAGCCCAGTGCCTCCGGGTCGGGGTCGATCGGTCCGGCCCATTCCTCCCCGGCCGCCAGCGCCGCATGGTCCGTCCCGCCGATGACGATGCGGCGGCAGGACGCCGCCGGCGACCCGGCCAGCGCCTGTTCCAGCCCTCCGGCGAGCTTGGGCGAAACGAAGACGGCGGAGGCCGCCGAATCCTCCAGGATCTGCACCAGTTCGCGCGGATGCAGCTTGGCGTTCACCGGAGTCGCGGCCATGCCGGCGGCCCAGATGGCGAAGAACAGCTCGACATACTCCGGCACATTCTCGGTCGCGATGGCGATGCGGTCGCCCGGCTGTCCGCTTGCCCGAAACCCTGCCGCGATGCGCAAGGCCCGCGAGCGCAGCGATGCGAAGCTGTGGACCTCTTCGGTGCCGCGGAACACCGCCCCCCGGTCAGGGAATCGGGCCGCGGCCTGATCGAGAAGCGAGAACAAATTCACCGGTGCCGTTCCTTCCGTTTTTGCGGTCCATTCCTGCGGCCCATCCGCTGGCTTGGCGGATTGTAGACCAATAGACGCAAATCGGGAGATTTATCAACGGCGTAGGCGGGATGTATCAACCGGACGATGACCGTGGCGTCACAGCACCATCAGGAGCGCCGGGACGCCGGCCATCACGGCGCCCTGGGTGCCTCCCCAAACGATGCTGTCATCGGCAGGCGAGCCTCCGCCATGGCCGCCAACGTCACGGAAATGGACGATCGCGCAATAAAGGGATGGAACGAGGGCGCTCAGCGAAAGCCACAGCACCCAGTTCGGGGCTTCCCCGATCACGACCGCAGGCGCCAGCATCAGCATCGTCCGGCCGATGCCGGACAGACCGTCGGCAATCAGTCCGGGCCACCCCCGTTCAGGCCGGCTGATGCGGCAGGGCATCAGGAACAGCCCGCCGATCATCGCGGCCGCGGTGGCCGCACCGATCAGCAGCGCCGTTTGCATCGGCAGGAGAAGCGACCATGGCGCGGTGGTGAGCAAGGTGGCCGGCAGCCCCCAGAGAAGCAAACGCAGCCACATCTTCCGCTGCTGGTAAACCGTGCCGAGGAACAGGCCGCCCAGGACACAGCTGGCAACGGTGAACAGACCGGCTGTGATCAGGAGATAGTCGATCAGGAACTGTTCGGTCAGCATCACCATCGCAGCACTCTCCGTCTGTGCGAACAGTCAGAGTGGTGGGCGGCTGCAAGCCGCGTCAACCGAAATGCAGCGCTTGAGGCATGAGCAGCCGGCGAAAGGTCATTCGACCGCAGCCCCGACGCGGGGGCCGCAGCCGCCCGCAAGGGGTCTCCTTTCGGGGCGGCGCGGGCACCACGATTGCTGGCAGGCCGTGCATCGTCTCTCTATATGCTTGCAGCTTAACTGAAGATTCGGGCCTGAATGAGCGTGGGCAGCCAGAGCAAGCGGGGGTGTTCGACCGGGCCGGTGCCGTCGCTGCGCTCATGCGGGAACTCGATTGGTCGCGCCCCCCTGTCGGCCCGGTCGATGGCTGGCCGCAGAGCCTCAAGGCGACCATCCGCGGGCTTGCGGCCGGGATGGTCGCCGATGCGGCCGAAGGCGAAGGCGGGAGAGGAACGGCTCGTCTCCTGATTGGTAAGAAAGGAAAGAATCGATGACCTCCGAGAGCGCACCAGAAACGGCCTTCGTGACGGGCGAAACCCTGCCCGCCCGCCACCCCGGCGCCATCATCCAGCCCTTCAAGGGGGTGTGGCCGCGCATCGCCGCCGACGCCTACATCGCCCCCGGGGCGGTGGTGGTGGGCGACGTCACCATCGGCGCGGAGGCCAGCGTCTGGTACGGCTGCGTGCTGCGCGGCGACGATCACAGCATCACGGTGGGGCCGCGAACCAACATCCAGGACGGCACCATCATCCATGTCATGCTGAACGAATATCCCACCGTCATCGGCGCCGACGTGGTGATCGGCCATGGCGTGCGGATGCATGGCTGCACACTGGCGGACGGCTGCCTGATCGGCATCGGCTCCATCGTGCTGGACGGGGCCGTGGTGGAAAGCGGCGCCATGCTGGCCGCCGGCGCCGTCCTGACCCCGCGCAAGCGCATCCCCGCCCGCCAGCTCTGGGCCGGCAGCCCGGCCAAGCATCTGCGCGACGTCACCGACGCGGAGGTCGAGTTCATCGCCTTCGACGTCCGGCATTATGCCGGGCTTGCACGGATCGCCTCGGGTCGTGGGTGAGGCGCTTGCGGCCGGAACGGCGGGCGCCTGACCCGTGAAACACGCCCTCAGTTCTTCAGCTTGTAGCCCGTGCGGAAGATCCACCACACGATGGCGAGGCAGATCGTCATCATCAGCGCGACCATGGCGAGGCTCAGTCCGACGGGCACGTCGGCGGTGCCGTAGAAGCTCCAGCGGAAGCCGCTGACCAGATAGACGACCGGGTTGAACAGGGTGACGTTCTGCCAGAAGGGCGGCAGCATGCTGATCGAGTAGAAGCTGCCGCCCAGGAAGGCCAGCGGCGTGACGATCAGCATCGGCACGATCTGCAGCTTTTCCCAGCCATCGGCCCAGATGCCGAGGATGAAGCCCAGCAGGCTGAAGGTCACCGACGTCATCACCAGGAAGGCCACCATCCAGAACGGGTGGGCGATGGAGAAATCCACGAACAGCCTCGCGGTCAGCAGGATCAGCGTTCCGAGGATGACGGATTTGGTCGCCGCCGCCCCGACATAGCCGATCACCGTCTCGAAGGCTGAGACGGGGGCCGACAGCAGTTCGTAGATCGTGCCGGAATAGCGCGGCATGTAGATGCCGAAGGAGGCGTTCGACACGCTTTCCGTCAGCACCGACATCATGACGAGGCCGGGGACGAGGAAGGCGCCGTAGCTGACGCCCTCCACCGACGCGAAGCGTCCGCCGATCGCCGCCCCGAAGACGATGAAGTACAGCGAAGTGGAGATCACCGGCCCGGCGATGCTCTGGAACAGCGTGCGCCAGGTGCGGGCCAGCTCGAAGACGTAGATGGCCTTGATCGCATGCAGGTTCATGCCCGCTCCTTCACGAGGCTGACGAAGATCTCCTCCAGGGAGCTCTCCTCGGTGCGCAGGTTCGTATAGTTGATGCCGTGGTCGCCCAGCTTGCGCAGCAGCCCGGCGATGCCGGTCCGCTCGCCCTGCGTGTCGAAGGTGTAGACCAGTTCCCGCCCATCGGCCGACAGGGTCAGCGGATAGCCGGCGAATTCGGGCGGAATGGCGTCGAGCGGGTTCAGCAGCTGCAGGGTCAGCAGACGCTTGCCCAGCTTTTGCATCAGCGCGGCCTTCTCCTCCACCAGGATGATCCGCCCGCCGGAGATCACGCCGATGCTGTCGGCCATCTCCTCGGCCTCTTCGATGTAGTGGGTGGTCAGGATGATGGTGACGCCGCTGTCGCGCAGGCGCCCGATCATCTCCCACATGCCGCGGCGAAGCTCCACGTCCACGCCGGCGGTCGGCTCGTCCAGGAACAGCACGCGCGGCTCGTGCGATAGCGCCTTGGCGATCAGCACGCGCCGCTTCATGCCGCCGGACAGCGCCATGACCTTGGTGTCCTTCTTGTCCCACAGGGACAGATCCTTCAGAATCCGCTCGATCACCGCCGGGGCGGGCGGCTTGCCGAACAGGCCGCGGCTGAAGCTGACGGTCGCCCAGACGCTCTCGAACGATTCCGTCGTCAGCTCCTGCGGGACGAGGCCGATCAGGGACCGCGCGGCGCGCCAGTCGCGCATGATGTCGTGGCCGTCCACCGTCACGCTGCCGGCGGTCGCCCGGACGATGCCGCAGACGATGCTGATCAGCGTCGTCTTGCCGGCGCCATTGGGGCCCAGCAGCGCGAAGATCTCGCCGCGGCGGATGTCGAGATCGACGCCCTTCAGGGCCTGGAATCCTGATGCGTAGGTTTTCTCCAACCCACGGATCTGAATGATTGGCTGCATATCTCCCCTCGGCTTGCGGCTGCGCCGGGTGCGGGCGCCATTGGAGCGGGCGCCAGCATAGCGTCTGACGGACCATGCCGCACCCGCGTTGCCGGGAACAGCCCATATGCGGCCAGCGCCGGCCGGGCCCAGGCATGATGTAGGAACACTACAGGACCGCAACCGCAGCAAGGATCGACATTTTTCCCTGAAAACCCCTTGTTTCTTAACCTTTTGTCCGTAGATTCCATGCGATGAGATTATCTGACGGGCATGCTTGCAAGGGCCGCCCCGACAGGAGTATGTAGTAAAGCTACAAGGTGGAGGCGGAAGCCGGCGGGGGCCGGAACCGCTCCCGCCAATTGGCTTGCACCGATGCGCGGCAGCAAGGACAACGACCGATGAACATGGACAGCAAGGACGTGGGGGGCTGGAGCCAGCCGACTCCGCAGACTCTCGACGCACTTATGCCCGACGCCATTGCTCTTGCCGCCGAGAACCTCGGCGTCAAGAAGGCTCATTACGACACCCCCACCCTGCTCGCCCTGGCCGTGCTCGCCGGCGCCTTCATCGCGCTGGGGGGCCTGTTCGCCACCGTCACCATGTCGGGGGCGGAAGGCATGCTGCCCTACGGCCTGACCCGGCTGCTGGGCGGGCTGGTCTTCTCCATGGGCCTGATCCTGGTGATCGTCGGCGGCGCGCAGCTGTTCACCGGCGACGCGCTGATGGTGATGGCCTGGGCCAGCGGCCGGCTGCGCGCCCGCCAGATGCTGCGGGTGTGGACGATCGTGTGGATCGGCAATTTCATCGGCGCCGCCGGCACGGCGCTGCTGGTCTTCCTGTCGGGGCAATACACCTTCGGGCACGGCGCGGTCGGTTCATCGGCGCTGTATTTCGCGGTGGCCAAAAGCTCGCTTCCGGTCGGCCAGGCCTTCTTCCTCGGCATCCTCTGCAACGTGCTGGTCTGCCTTGCCGTCTGGCTGGCCCTGGGGGCGCGCAGCGTCGGCGACAAGATCATGGCGATCGCCTTCCCGGTCGCGGCCTTCGTCGCCGCCGGCTTCGAGCACTGCGTCGCCAACATGTACTTCGTCCCGCTCGGCCTTTTGATCGAATGGGGCGCGCCGGACAGCTTCTGGGCCGACCTCGGCCGCTCCGTCCCCTCCATCCCGGTCGGCCAATATGTGGTCAACCTCGCCGCGGTCACCGTCGGCAACTGGATCGGCGGTGCGCTCATGGTGGGTGCGGTCTACTGGTTCATCTACCGCCGTCCCAAGCTGCGCTGAGCGGCGGCGGCATACTGAAGGCTTGATTTCCAGAGTTCGGGAAGCCCCCTGCCCCGCGACCGACCCTCCCCGCTCTCTTCCGCCCCCGGAGAGATGACGAGGGCCGGAAGGACCGCGCCCAAAGGGGCTTCCAGGACGGGCGGCGAGCATCGCGATCGTTGAGACTGCTCGCCTTTCTGCCCCTCTCCCCCGTCTCTCTCCCCGGGGGAAGGGGGCTCCCCGCCCGGCCGCGCCACAGACCTGCGGCATTGTGTCATGGGCCGGAAATTTCCATCGGCCCCTCTTGATATACACTTTTGATATACTAATATATCAATAGTTCCCCTGCGGCGCGGATAGCCGGCACAGGCCGGCGGCGGAACGTTTCCGATTTTCCAGGCGCTGCCCTGTCGGACCGCGAATGGCGGCCCGCGCGATCGACCCGGTCAAACCGAGAGTTCAAACGTCAATCGGAGTGTTCAAGCAATGCTTGCCAGTGGTGATGCGGTCGGCAACGGCGTCGGCGCCGTGGTCGAGAATGTGACCTTCGACGAAATCCAGATCGGCCAGACGGCCAGCCTTTCCCGCCAGCTGACGCTGATGGATGTGGAGCTGTTCGCGACCGTGTCGGGCAACATCAACCCGGCCCATCTGGACCCGAAATTCGCGGCCGACAGCCGCTTCCAGAAGGTCATCGGGCCGGGCATGTGGTCGGGCTCGCTGATCTCCGGCGTGCTCGGCACCTACCTGCCCGGCGCCGGCTCGCTCTACGCCGGCCAGAGCCTGCAGTTCCGCCGCCCGGTCGGTCTCGGCGACGTCGTCACCGCCACCGTCACCGTGATCGAGAAGCGCCCGGCCAAGAACCTCGTCGTCTTCGAATGCGTCTGCACCAACCAGGATGGCGAGGTCGTCGTCCTCGGCACCGCCGAGGTGATCGCCCCCACCCAGAAGGTCATCCGCCCGGCGCATGAGCTGCCGCAGATCCAGATGATCCGCCACGACAAGCACGACGCGCTGCTCGCCAAGTGCGATGAACTGCCGCCGGTCGTCACCGCCGTGGCCTATCCCTGCGACGCCAGCTCGCTCCAGGGTGCGGTCGAGGCCGCCCAGGCCGGGCTGATCGAGCCGATCCTCGTCGGGCCGGAAGCCCTCATCCGCGAGGTCGCCGCCTCCAACGGGCTCGACATCGGCGGCTACCGCATCGTCGACGCCGCCCACAGCCGCGCCGCCGCGGCAGCCGCCGTGGCGCTGGCCCGGACCGGCGAAGCCGAGGCGGTGATGAAGGGCAGCCTGCACACCGACGAGCTGATGGCCGAGGTGGTGAAGAAGGAGACCGGCCTGCGCACCGGCAGCCGCATCAGCCACGTCTTCGTGATGAACGTCCCGACCTACCCCAAGACGCTGCTGATCACCGACGCTGCGATCAACATCTACCCGACGCTGGAGGACAAGGTCCACATCGTCCAGAACTCCATCAACCTCGCCAAGGTGCTGGGCGTCGAGACCCCGCGCGTCGCCATCCTGTCGGCGGTCGAGACGATCAACCCGAAGATCAACACCACGCTGGAAGCCGCCGCGCTGTGCAAGATGGCCGACCGCGGCCAGATCACCGGAGGCATCCTGGACGGCCCGCTGGCCTTCGACAACGCCATCTCCGCCGAGGCCGCCCGCACCAAGGGCATCACCTCCCCGGTCGCCGGGCAGCCCGACATCCTGCTCGCCCCCGACCTGGAAGCCGGCAACATGCTGGTCAAGCAGCTGTCCTTCCTGGCCCATGCCGATGCCGCCGGCATCGTTCTGGGCGCCAAGGTGCCGATCATCCTCACCAGCCGGGCCGACAATGTGCGGGCGCGGCTTGCCTCTTGCGCGGTCGCCTCGCAGGTCGCCGCTGCTCAACGCCAGCCGAAGCTCGCGCTGGCCGCCGAATAGGACGCTATCGCCATGGTTGCACATTCCCATTCCGGCAGCAACGCCTGCCTCGTCATCAATGCCGGCTCCTCAAGCCTGAAATTCTCGGTCTTCCAGGATGGCGCCGACGCCGAGCTGAAGCCGGTCGTCACCGGCCAGATCTCCGGCATCGGCACGGCTCCCCGCTTCGAGGCGAAGGACGCCGCCCGCCACAAGATCGCCGACCACAGCTGGGCCGGCGGTGAGACTCCGGGCCGCGCCGAGCTTCTGCACCATCTGCTCGACTGGATCGGCGACACGCTGAAGGGCGCCACGCTGGTCGCCGCCGGCCATCGCGTCGTTCATGGCGGCACCCGCTTCTCGGCCCCGGTGCGCGTCACCCCGACGGTGCTCGACCAGTTGGAGGAGCTGATCCCGCTGGCGCCGCTGCACGAGCCGCACAACATCGCCGCCATCCGGGCGCTGGCGCAGGTCTATCCGTCGCTGCCGCAGGTGGCCTGCTTCGACACCGCCTTCCACCAGACCCAGCCCTGGCAGTCGCAGACCTTCGCCATCCCGCGCGAACTGACGGCGGAAGGCATCCGGCGCTACGGCTTCCACGGCCTCAGCTACGAGTACATCGCCCATCGCCTGCCGCAGCTGGCGCCGGAACTGGCCGACGGCCATGTGGTGGTCTGTCATCTCGGCAGCGGCGCCAGCCTGTGCGCCATGCATGCCGGGCGCAGCGTCGACACCTCCATGGGCTTCACCGCGCTGGACGGCGTGCCGATGGGCACCCGGCCGGGCGCGATCGACCCCGGCGTGCTGATCTACCTGATGCGCGAGAAGGGCTACGGCGCCGACGAGCTGGAAAAGCTGCTCTACCACAAGTCGGGCATGCTGGGCGTGTCGGGCATCTCCAACGACATGCGCGACCTGGAGAGTTCCGACCTGCCGGCCGCGGCCGAGGCTGTCGAGCTGTTCTGCCACAACGTCGCCAAGCAGGTGGCGGCGCTCGCCGGCTCGATGGGCGGGCTTGACGCCGTGGTGTTCACCGCGGGCGTGGGCGAGAACTCCACGCTGGTCCGTGAGCGGGTCGCGGAGAAGCTGGGCTGGCTCGGCGTGTCGATCGACGCGGCGGCCAACCGGGCGAAGGCGACGCGCATCTCCGCCGAGGACAGCCGGGTGCCGGTGTTCATCATCCCGACCGACGAGGAACGGATGATCGCCCGCCACACCCTGGGCGTCATCGCCGCCGAGACGATGAGCCAGGCGGCTTAAGCGCCCTCTCCACCCCAAGGAGAGGGCCGGGGAAGAAGGTTCGGGGGAGGGGGATGCGCACATGTTGGATTTTGGTTGAAGTCCCGCCACGCATCCCCTCCCCCGGCCCTCTCCCCGCCTGCGGCGGACCGGAGTTCCGCCATTCGCATCGGCCGCCACGCCCCATGCCCGGGACAATCCGTCTCCCGGCCTGACGGCAGACCCCCGCCCTAAAACGCAGCCCCCAGCGGGTCGAAACCCGTCCTTCCCGGTTAAAACGAGTCTCCGCCCCAATCGGTACGAGACCGCAACGGAATGACTGGAGCACGATCATGGCTATACGGGTAGCGATCAACGGTTTTGGCCGCATCGGCCGTCTGGTTCTGCGCGCCCTCTACGAGGGCGACCGCAAGGATCTGGAGGTCGTGGCCATCAACGATCTGGCCGATCTGAAGGCCAACGCCCACCTGCTGAAGTACGACAGCGTCCACGGCCGCTTCCCCGGCACCATCGAAACCGGCGACGGCGTGCTGATCGTCAACGGCCACTCCATCAAGGTCATGCAGGAGCGTGACCCGGCCAAGCTGCCGTGGAGGGATCTGGGCGTCCAGATCGCCATGGAATGCTCGGGCATCTTCACCAAGCGCCCCGACGCGTCCAAGCATCTGGAAGCCGGGGCCGAGAAGGTGCTGATCTCCGCCCCGGCCACCGACGAGGACATCACCGTCGTCTACGGCGTCAACCACGACAAGCTGACGGCCGAGCACAGGATCGTCTCGAACGCCTCCTGCACCACCAACTGCCTGGCGCCGGTCGCCCATGTCCTCCACAACCTGGTGGGCATCGAAAAGGGCTTCATGACCACGATCCACTCCTACACGGGTGACCAGCGGATCGTCGACACCAACCACCGGGATCTGCACCGCGCCCGCGCGGCGGCCCTGAACATGATCCCGACCTCCACCGGCGCGGCCAAGGCGGTCGGCAAGGTGCTGCCGGAACTGAAGGGCAGGCTGGACGGCACCGCCATGCGCGTCCCGACCCCGAACGTGTCGGTCGTCGACTTCAAGTTCACGTCCAAGCGCCCCACCTCGGTCGAGGAGATCACCAAGGCGATCTCCGACGCCACCAACGGTCCGCTGAAGGGCGTGCTGGGTGCCTACACCGAGGATCTGGTGTCGACCGACTTCAACCACGACCCGCACAGCTCGATATTCGCGCTGACGGAAACGAAAGTTATCGACGGCAATTTCGTGCGCGTCATGGCATGGTATGATAACGAATGGGGCTTCTCCTGCCGCATGGCTGACACCGCCGTGGCGATGGCGAACGCCAAGTAAGCTGCGCCGAACAAAAATACCGACCCAGACCAAAGGAGCCGGACGATGAGCAAGACGATCATGTGGGCTGAAACCGACGCCAAGGGCTTCGAGTCCGAATGCCTGTTCAACGAGGACAGCCGCCAGTACGAAGTGATGGTCTGCGCATCGGGTCGCCGGCTCTGCAGGTCGGAGTCCTTTCCGGCACAATCCGACCCCATGCAGGGGATGACCGACGAGGACCGCCAGCATGCCCTGCAGATTGCCGAACGGCTGGTCACCGAGATCGAGCACGAACTGGGCGACCGCTGAATTCAGTGAATCCGAAAGGGGGCCGGGACCGCGATCGAAGCGGCCCGGCCCTTTTTTTGCCTTCTCCGAACATTCCCATGAACCGGCAGCCTTCGGTGCCGCCTCCCCTTTCATGAACTGGCGGCTTGGGAATGGTGGAACTCGGCCCTCGGTCAATCGTTTTACGAGATTTTCCTTTTTCATACACTGATTATCGATATAAATTCATAATCGTAAGCCAATCTTTGCGGGTGTGCAATGGTATGCGGATCCCGATAGCCATTGATTCGCGCCCCGTACCCTTTATCAGCCTCAACGGACGCCTGAAGCGGACACCCACGCCCGCAGGGCGTTCGAATGCCCACTGCCACCATCCATGATTGCGTTGACGGTATAAGACGAGGGGGCACCGGTATGGCAGAACCTCTGAACACCATTGCCGTTTTATGTGCCGAGGCGGAGGCGATCCACGGCGAGGAGGCGTTGAAGGAACTGCCGACCCTGCCGCCGGACTTGTCGCGCCTCGACGACGAAGCCGCGAAGGCGATGGGACGCAAGGTCAGCGCCCATCTGGGAAGGCTGGAATCGACCGCCCTTTGCCTGTCGGGCGGCGGCATCCGCAGCGCCTCCTTCGCGCTTGGCATCATCCAGGCGCTTGCGAGCTGGCCGTCCCGCAACGAACGCCACCAGAAGACGTGTGTTCCGCCGCCCGATACCGGACAGGCGCTTCTCGGTCAGTTCAACTATCTTTCCACCGTGTCAGGCGGCGGCTACATCGGCGGCTGGCTGTCCGCATGGCTGATGCACGATGGCTTTGCAAAGGTGCTGCCGGCCCTGCGCAGCCGCGATGGCGCCATCGGCGGCGTCGAACCTTCCCAGATCAACGACATCAGACGTTACGGCAACTACCTGACGCCCAAGGTCGGGTTGCTGTCGGCCGACACCTGGGCGGCGGCGGCGATGATGGCGCGGAACCTGCGGCTGAACTGGACGCTGCTGCTGCCGCTGTTCCTGCTGAGCATCCTGTTCGTCAAGCTGGTCGTCCTCGGCGAGACGGCCCCCGCCATGGTCGGCGATTCGGGGCGGCCGTGGTTCGGCGCGCTTGGGACCTGGGGCGTCGGCCTGCTGTCGGCGGTCCTCGCGGCCTTCGCGCTTTCCCTCTCCCAACGCCTGGATTTCAACCATGAGAGCGGTGAGGAAGGCGGAAGGCAGGAAAACACTGGGAAGACGGCCGAGAGCTTCTCGCAAAAGCAATTCATCGGTCGCAGCCTCATACCGGCGATCCTGGCCGGATTGTTTTGGACGGCAATCCTGGACAGCAGATACGTTTCAGATGCGCTGCCCGCGGACTGTTGCTCGGCATCGGCCGGTTCCGGGCATCTCATCCTCGTCATCGGCGTCCTGTTCGGGATTGTCATCTTCGGCGCCGCACGGCTGTATGGGCGTTTGCGATCGGGTCAGTATGCCGAGAAACGGCCTGGGATTCTCGACCTCCTCAAGCTGAAATCCTGGGGATGGCTGGTGGCGGGCGCCTGCTACGGCGCGCTCATCGGCTTCGGAACGCGTGTTCTGCCGCCTGCATTCGATCCGGTGTCGCACTGGCCGGATCCGCAGCAGCAAATCCTGCTCGTGCTGTTCGGCCTGCCCTGGTTCCTGATGTCGCAGATGGCGGCCGAGTCCGTCTATGTCGCGCTGACCAGCAGCGAGGCCCGCACCGACGAGCAGCGGGAGTGGTTCGCGCGGTCGGCCGGATGGTTCATCGCCGTATCCGTCTTCTGGATACTGGGCACCGCGCTCACCCTCCTGGGGTCGCTGGCCCTGGCGCTGGCGCAGGCGGAATGGAGCCTGCCCATCGAACTGTCGGCGGTCGGGGCGGCGGTCAGCACCGTCGTCGGCTGGCTTGCGGGGGCGAGTGCCCGCACGCCGGCCGAAGGAGCGGCCAACAACCTGACCGGGAAGATCTTCAGCGCCCTGGCGATGGTGGCCGCCACGTTGTTCTTCGGCTTCCTCGTGGTGCTCGGTTCCGCCTGGATCGATTTGGTCGCATTGAATGCTCCGCTCATCGGATTTCCGCAGGAATGGTATATTTTTCTCCGCGCGGCAGCGGTTGAACCGGACCCCTGCTGCAGCGTGACCTCCTATCCCGGCGCATTCCTGCAGCTTTGCATTCTGGGCGTCCTCCTTGCGGCCGTCGCACGGTTCGCGTCCCGATTCGTGAACATCAACCGCTTCTCATTGCATGGCCTCTACCGCAACCGGCTGGTCCGCGCCTTTCTGGGGCCGTCGTACCCCAACCGGAAGCCCGACCGCTTCACCGGCTTCGACATGAACGACAACGTCTACATGTCCCAGCTGTGGGGGGCCGACGCCACGCCGCACCGCGGCGACAACTGGCGCCCCTTCCATATCCTGAACCTGACCCTCAACGTGGTGTCGAGCCGGGAACTCGCCTGGCAGCAGCGCAAGGCGATGTCCTTCACCGTGTCGCCCCTCCATTCCGGCGCGGCGGGGCTGGAACCACGGCCGAACGTCGATGGCGTCGCCCGGTCGCTCTATCTCGGCGCCTATCGGGATTCCAAGCATTACGGCGGGGCCAACGGCATCACGCTCGGCACCGCCATGGCGGTTTCCGGCGCGGCGGTCAACCCGAACATGGGCTACCACTCGTCGCCGGTGGTGACGCTGTTGCTGACGATGCTGAACGTTCGTCTCGGCTGGTGGCTGGGCAATCCCGGCAAGGCCGGCGCCGATACCTGGCAGCACAGTGGGCCTCCCGATGCTGCGAAAGCGATCGTCAGTGAAGCGTTCGGCCTTACGACCGAAGCGCTAGCCTATGTCAACCTGTCCGACGGCGGGCATTTCGAGAATCTCGGGCTTTATGAAATGGTCAGGCGCCGCTGCCGCTACATCGTGGTCAGCGACGCCGGCTGCGATGCCGATTTCGCCTTCGAGGATTTGGGCAATGCCGTGCGCAAGGTGGAAATCGACTTCGGCATTCCGATCCGCTTCATCCGGCTGCAGGATTTGAAGCCGCGGCCGGCCGAGCCGGGCATGTCGCTGCCCGACATCCCTTATCACTCCATCGGCATCATCGATTATCCGGCGGTCGACGGTGCCGACGCCGAATGCGGCCTCATTCTTTACGTCAAGGCCAGTTTCCACAACTGCAATGAGAGCGCGGGCGTCAAGGCCTATGCCAAGGCCCATCCGGACTTCCCCCATGAGCCGACGACCGACCAATGGTTCGACGAGGCGCAGTTCGAGAGCTACCGCTCCCTGGGATTCGAAATCATGACCATGATCCTCAACGAGGCCGCTGGCGCCTGCAACGTCGTCCAGCCCGGACAGCACGACCTGAAAGGCCTGTTGAAGGCGCTCTGCAACGCGGCGATTCGATCGACGCCCTGCGGCTCCGTCTAAACGTAGGCGATCAGCCGCCCGGACGCCAGAACCGCGACCCACAGCAGCAGCGAGGCCGCGCCGGCCAGACGCGCCGCCGGCGGCGGCCGCCCTCCCCCGCCCCAATCGAGGATCCGCCGCCCGACGCCGCGATGGAACAGCAAGATGTTGGCGAGCGCGGCGACCAGAAGCACCATCTTGATCAGGAAAGCCGGATTGCCGGCCAGGGCGGTCGCCTCGCTGATGAACAGCAGCATTCCGGTCGGCACCGCCAGGACGAAGCCGACGACCGCCACCGGCAGCAGCAGGCGCGACAGCGCCTCGACCGGCAGGCCGGCGCGCAGACCCATCAGCCGCAGATCGAAGGCCACGATCGCCCCGACCAGCAGCGCCAGCCCCAGGATGTGCAGCACCTCGACCAGCGGATAGAGCCAGAGCGACTGGCGCAATGCCTGACCCAGGCCGGAGGTCTCCAGCGCCACCAGCCAGCCGGGTCCGGTGGGGCCCTGGCTGTGGTCCATCAGCGCAGCTCGACGGTCTGGCCGCCCGCGGTGATGCGCTCCGCCCGCAACTCCGCCGGCTCGGACTTGTGGGCATAGCCGACGACAGTCACCGTCTGGCCGGGCTTGATCGTCCCGTCCGGCAGGCCGCGCGCGGTCATGCGGCCGGGCGGCGCCAGCACCACATGCCACAGCTTGCCGTCCGATTGCAGGTTCAGCATGGCGTGCGGGTTGCTGAAGGCGAACTGTTCCACCGTGCCGGTCAGGGTCAGCGTCTTTTCGGAATCGTAGCCGCCCCAGCCATGATGGGCGAGGGCCGGCAGCGCCACCGCCGCGGTAGCGGCTGCGAAGCTTGCGGCAACAAAGACACGGGATCGGGTGTTGAGCAGGTGGCTGCGGACCATGGTGACGCACTCCCTCTCATCAGGCATCCTCGCCACACATGGGGTGGGCCGCCGTCCCGGCAAGTGGCGGGCGGAGAACCGCACCGCCAACGGAGATGCCGATGCCCGTATCGATGTCCATCCCCCGCCGCACCCTGATGGCGCTTGCCGCCGCGCTGCTCGCCGTCCTGGCCGCCACAGTCCTGGCCACCCCAGTCCTGGCCGCCACAGTCCCGGCCACCACGCTGGAAACCGCCGGTCTCGTCGTGCTGCTGCGCCATGCGGAGGCTCCCGGCACCGGCGACCCGCCCGGTTTCAGGCTGGACGACTGCGCGACCCAGCGCACGCTCAGCGACGATGGCCGCGCCCAGGCCGGGCGGATCGGCGAGCAACTGCGGCAGCTCGGCATCGGCAAGGCCAGCGTGCTGTCCAGCCAATGGTGCCGCTGCCTGGAGACGGCGCGGCTGCTGGACCTCGGCCCGGTGAAGGAGATGTCCGCCCTCAACTCCTTCATCGGCAACCCGGCCGAGGAAAAGGACAAGACCACCGAACTCCGCCAGTTCCTGGCCGACCTGCCGCGCGACGGCCAGCCGGTCGTGCTGGTGACGCATCAGGTCAACATCACCGCGCTGACCGGCATCTTTCCGGCCTCGGGCGAGGCGATCCTGCTGCGGGCGAACGGCACCCCCAATCCCGACCGCATCGACCGCCTGCAGACCCGCTGAAGGCCCCGCCCAACCCCGGAGCGCCACCGCCGCCTGCAAAACGGAACCATTGGCGTGCTCCTTGCGGGTAACGTCGGACCTGAACATCTGCGCCATTGACCGGGGCGGACCTGTCGGTCTGGATAGGCCGCTTCAGGTGGCACCCCGCAGTTCGCACGGCCGCCGCTGGTAGAGGCCGGGAAAAATCTAATGTTCTTCAGACGGACCGGTTTGTTTCACATGCCCGTACTTGGCAGAGATAGGGCATGGCGCCGTCTATACGGGGCATTCCAACCCATGTTATTCGCAGCTGTCGGGTTTGGTCTCGCCGGATGCTCCTCCGTGCAGGTCACGACACCCGCGCGATCCGCCACCGAGCAGCTTCTGATCTCCACCGCCGCGGACCAGGCGGCGGAGCGGCTGGCCGCCCAGCTGGCGGTGAAGGGCAGCATCTTTGTCGATGCCAGCGGCGTGGAGGGCTACGACACCAAATACGCGGTCTTCGCCGTGCGCGACGCGCTGCTCCGCCACGGCGCCGCCATGGCGGAGACGCGCGACGCCGCCGCCACCGTCGTCGAACTGCGCGTCGGCGCCCTGTCGGTGGACAGCGAACGCTCGCTCCTGGGCATCCCCAGCATCGACATCCCGATGCCGGTCGGCGGCAGCTCCTCCACCCCGGAGATCTCGCTGTTCAAGAAGGAGCTGACGCAGGGCGTCGCCAAGATTGCCGCCACCGCCTATGACAGGAACAGCGGCGAGCTGGTCGCCTCCAGCGGGCCGCAATACGGCTTCTCCAACCGGGCGGAGTGGGTGCTGCTGCTGATGCTGAGCTGGGACACCAACGACCTGCTGCCGCCCGACACCCGCCCCGATCCGAAACCCTGGGACAATTAGGTCAACGGAAATACAGCGCCACGCGCTTGCCGTCGATCTCATGGATGTCGGCCTCCACGCCATAGACGTCGCGGATGACGCAGGGGGTGATGATGTCCTCCGGCGGGCCCTGGTAGGCGATGCGTCCGTTGCGCATCGCCACGATCCGGTCCGAATAGCAGGAGGCGAAATTGATGTCGTGCAGCACCAGGATGATGGTCTTGCGGAACTCGTCGGCGGTGCGGCGGAACAGCTTCATCATCGCCACCGCATGCTTGACGTCCAAATTGTTCAGCGGCTCGTCCAGCAGGACATAATCGGTGTCCTGGCACAGCACCATGGCGATGAAGGCGCGCTGGCGCTGGCCGCCCGACAGCTCGTCCAGGAAGCGGTGGGCGACCGCCTCCAGTTCCAGATAGCGGATCACCCGCTCGATATGGCCCTGGTCCTCCACCGTCAGCCGCCCCTTGCTGTGGGGATAGCGGCCGAAGGCGATCAGGTCGCGCACGGTCAGGCGCGCCGTCATCTGGTTGTCCTGCCGCAGGATCGACAGGTGCCGCGCCAGCACGTCGCCGGGCGTCGTCGTGACGTCCATGCCCTCCACCGTCACCGTGCCGGCCGGCACCGGCAGCAGGCGGCTGATCATCGACAGCAGGGTCGATTTTCCAGCCCCGTTCGCCCCGATCAGCGAGATGACGCCGCCGGCCGGCAGGGTGATCGACACGTCGTCGACGACGACGGTTTCGCCATAGCGCTTGCTGGCATTCCGGACCTCGATCATCGGGCCGCTCTCCGCACAAGGATGATGAGGAAGACGATTCCGCCCAGGAACTCGATGACGATGCTGAGGGCGCCGTTGAAGCCCAGCAGCCGTTCCAGGACAAGCTGGCCGCCCATCAGCACCAGGATGGCGATCAGCGCCGCCACCGGCAGGATCACGCGGTGGCGGTGCGTGTCGACCAGCAGATAGGCCAGGTTGGCGACCAGCAGGCCGAAGAAGGTGACCGGACCGACCAGGGCGGTGGAGACGGCGACCAGCACCGACACCATCACCAGCACCCACATCACCTCGCGCCGGTGATCGACACCCAGGTTGATGGCGGCGTCCCGTCCCAGCGCCAGCACGTCCAGCACGCCGGCCTTGCGCCACACCGCCACCGACACCGCCAGCACCACCAGGGCCGAAACCGCCAGAAGCTGGCCGTCCACCCGGTTGAAGCTGGCGAACATGCGGTCCTGAAGCACAAGGAACTCGTTGGGGTCGATCACCCGGTACAGGAAGCTGGTGATGCTGCGGAACATCACGCCGAAGACGATGCCGACCAGCATCAGCAGGTGGAGCCCGCGCAGGCTCCCCGAAAACAGCCAGCGATAGAGCAGCCAGGAAAAGGCCACCATCGCCACGACCTCGGCGCCGAAGCGCAGGCGCGGGTCGAGGACCGCCACCGTGGCGGAACCCAGCTGGAACACCAGAACCGTCTGGATCAGCCGGTAGAGGGCGTCGAAGCCCATGATCGACGGGGTCAGGATCCGGTTGTTGGTGATGGTCTGGAACAGCACCGTCGACATGGCGATGGCATAGCCGACCAGCACCATCGCCGCGACCTTGGTGCCGCGGAAGGTCAGGATGAAGCTCCAGCTTCCCTTGGCGCCGACGGTCATGAACAGGACGATGGACGCGGCCGCCAGCCCGCCCAGCCCCGCGATCAGGACGGCCGGAGGCAGCGAACGGCGATCAGGCGGCATGGCGGTTCTTCCGCAGCAGCAGGTAAAGGAAGATCGCGCTGCCGACGATGCCCATGGTCGTGCCGATCGGAATCTCGTAGGGGCGGATCACCAGCCGGCCGGCGATGTCGCAGGCCAGCACCAGCCCGGCGCCGAACAGCGCCACCCAGGGCAGCGACTGGCGCATGTTGTCGCCGCGCATCAGGCTGATCAGGTTGGGCACGATCAGGCCCAGGAAGGGGATCATGCCGCAGGTGGCGATCACCGCCGCCGTCACCAGCGACACGATGACCAGCCCGAGCGACACCACGCGCCGGTGGTTCAGGCCCAGATTGGTGGTGAAATCCTCCCCCAGCCCGGCGACGGTGAAACGGTCCGCCGCGACATAGGCGACGGCGGTCAGCACGGCGCCGATCCACAGCAGCTCGTACCGGCCGCGCAGCACGCCGGAGAAATCGCCGGTTTCCCACGCCCGCACCGACTGCAGCATGTCGAAACGATAGCCGACGAACTCCGTCGAGGCGGTGATGACCGCCCCGAGCATGATGCCGACCAGCGGCACGATCAGCGGCGAGCGCAGCGGCATCCGCCGCAGGATGCCCAGGAAAAGCGCGGTTCCCGCCAGAGCGCAGACGCCCGCCACCAGCATCCGGCCCAGCATCGGGGTTTCCGGCGCCAGCAGCGTCACCATCAGCATGCCGAACACCGCCGATTCCGCGGTCCCGGCGGTGGACGGCTCGACGAATTTGTTGCGGGCGAGCATCTGCAGGATCAGGCCCGACACCGCCATGCCGGCCCCGGCCAGCACCAGGGCAAGCGTGCGCGGGATGCGGCTGGCCAGCAGCACCTGAGTCGCCTCGTCCGAGCTCCCGCTCAGGATCTCGCCGATCGTCACGTCGCTGACGCCGACGAACAGGCTGACCGCCGCCAGCGCGATGACTCCGGCGGCGGCCAGGACGATCCCTCTCATGCCGGCGACCCGCCGCCGGCGCCGATAGCCACGTTAGCTAAGGCGGACATCGTCACGCCTTACCCGTCAGCGCCGCCTTGAGGGCGTCGGCATCCTTCTGCATGGCGTTCAGCCCGCCGCCGAGCAGGTACCAGTTCGCCGCGTTCAGATAGACCACCTGCCCCTTCTGCCATGCGGTGGTCCGGCGCACGATCTCGTTGTCCAGCAACTGCTTCGCCGACTGGCCTTCGCGCCCGATGGCGGAATCGCGGTCGATCACGTACAGCCAGTCCGGGTTGGTCTGCAGGATGAACTCGAAGTTGACGGCCTGGCCGTGGTTGGAGGTGTCCAGCTTCTCGGCCGCCGGCACCACGCCATAATCGGTATGGAGCGCGCCGAAGCGCGACCCCGGACCATAGGCGCTGATCTTGCCGCCGGTGGTCAGGATCAGCAGGCCTTTGCCCGCCCCCGCCGCGATCGACTTCACCTCGGCGACCGATGCGCGCAGATTGTCGGCGCGGGCCTTCACCTCGGCGCTCTTGCCGAAGATGCGGCCCAGGATTTCGGCATTCTCCAGCGCGCTGTCGAAGAAGCGTTCGGGCTTCACCGTCAGGTCGATGGTGGGGGCTATGGCCGACAGCTCGGCGTATTTCGGGGCGGTCCGGCTGCCGATGATGATCAGGTCGGGCTCGGCGGCGTTCACCGCCTCGTAGTCCGGTTCGAACAGCGTGCCGATCTTGGCATAGCGGGGGCCGTCATACTTGGCGAGATGAGCCGGCTTCGGCTGGGTCGGCACCCCCGCCACCGGAACGCCCAGCGCATCCAGCGTGTCGAGCGACGCCATGTCGAAGCACAGCACCTTCTCGACCGGCTTGGTCAGCTTCGTCTCGCCCTGGGCATGGCGGATGGTGCCGGCGGCTGCGGTCTGGCCGAAGGCCGCACGCGGCATCAGGAAGGGGGCCAAGCCGGAAACCCCGATCGCCAGACCTGCGGTCAACAGTTCCCTGCGGCGCGTCACGATGGTCATCACAACTCCCAAAAATATCCGGAATAGGCCGAACCTGCGGACGCCGATGGGCGTGGGACAGGTCCGAACGGCAGGAGGGATCGGTGCGCCCCCCTGGGACCGATCCGATGCCACATGCTAACGACTCTAATTCTCACTTGCAAAAACTTCCGCCTGAGACGATGCGACGCAGCGCGAATGGCGGCCATGCCTATCCCCACCCCTGGCTTCTTCCGCCCTGCCCCATGGCGACCGGCGGGCTTGCCGTGGCCTATGCATCGACCGCAGGATTCATGCCTTCAATGCCGCGGGCGGCGCGGGACGCGATCTGAAGGAAACCGAGAGAATGACCGATGGCCTGTTTCCCTCATGGATGCTGTGGGCCCTGTTGTCGGCCTGCTTCGCGGCGCTGACCGCCATCTTCGCCAAGGTCGGGGTGGAGGGTGTCGGCTCCGACATGGCGACGTTGATCCGGACGGCCGTCATCTTCCTGATGCTGATCGGCATCGTCGTCTGGTCGGGACAGTCGCTGTCGCCGTCCGCGGTGTCGGGAAAGACCTGGTTGTTCCTGGTTCTGTCGGGCCTCGCCACCGGAGCGTCCTGGCTCTGCTATTTCCGAGCGCTGAAGCTCGGCCCCGCCTCGCAGGTGGCGCCGGTCGACAAGCTCAGCGTGGTGCTGGTCGCCCTGTTCGGCGTGCTGTTCCTCGGCGAGAAGCTGTCGGCGCCGAACTGGCTCGGCGTCGTCCTGATCGCCGCCGGCGTGATCCTGCTGGCCTTCAAGTAGGCGCCGCAACGGCTTGCCCCACGGCGCGACTGCGTATCATTATCGCTGGCCTGCAAAGACCGAAGAGAACACCAGATGGGCAGCATCGGCGATCGTCCTTCCATGGCTGCGGACCGGCCTGCGGACCCTCTCGAATGCCGCCGGGGGTGCCGGCAAGCGAGCGACAAGTTGACGCGCGGGCGCATGATCGTGGCGCTGGATGCCCTGCTGTCGAAGCGGAACGTCACCCTGGCCGCCCGGCAACTGGATATGCAGACGCCGGCGCTCAGCCGCCTGCTCGGCCAGATGCGGGAGGAGTTCGGCGATCCGCTGTTCGTCCGGTCCGGCCGCGGGCTCGTCCCCACCCCCTTCGCCGAAGCGCTGCGGCCGAAGGTGCAGGCATTGGCGGCGGCCATCGACGACCTGTTCCAGCCGACCGTCGCCAACCTGCAGTCCGAGCCCTTCGATCCCGGCTGGAACGTCCCGTCCTCGGTTCCGGTCCCGCCACTGGCGACGCGGCCGGCCAACCTGCTGGACGGCCAGCCCTCCCCGGCGGAGGTCGCCTCCAATCTGGATCGGGTCGGGCAAAGCAGTTCCCCCCATGACCGGCTGGCCCGGAACATCGGCATTCTCGGCATCGCCGGCGGCGGCCATGGCCGCCCGTTGACCATGGAGGAAGCGGAAGAGGCGATGGGCATCGTGCTGGCGGGCGAGGCGGACCCGATCCAGACCGGCGCATTGTTCGGCATGATGCGCGTGCGCGGCGCCACCGCGCCGGAACTCGCCGGCTTCGTGCGGGCGATGCAGGGCCATGTCGCCGCCCGGTTCGGCGGCCGATTGGATGGCCGATTGGGCAGCCAACCGGGCAGCGAACCGGCATCCCGTCTCGAAGCGGATCTGGACTGGCCCTGCTTCACTTCGCCCAACTACCACAACCCGCCCTGGTTCTTTCACGCCGCCAAGCTGGTGGCGGAGGCCGGGTATCGGGTTCTTCTGCACGGCAACACCGGCAGCGGTCCCGCCGCCGGGCGGTACGAGGTGGTGGCCGCCGCGCTCGGGATTCCGGTCTGCTCGACGGCGGACGACATCGGCGCCGCCCTGGCGACGCAGCGGATCGCCTATGTTCCGCTGACGGCGCTCGCTCCTCAGATTCACCGGCTGATCGGCCTGCACCGGCTGACCCAGTTCCGCAACGCAGCCCTGGAGGCGGTCCATCTGCTGCGGCCGGCCGGCGGGCGCACCAGCCTGCTGGGCGTGACCAAGCCGTATTACCGCGAACTGCATCGCGACACCGCGCGCCTGCTGGGCTTGCCTCATATCTCCGTGCTGGGCAGCCTGCGCGACGTGGCGCAATACGCGCCCTTCCGCCCGGCAACCATCCATCGCCTGATCGACGGCGAGCCGAACGACCTCGCCCTTCCCGCCCGCATGGCGGAACCGCCGGCCACGCCCCGCCCGCGCGGCACCAGCCTGGAATACTGGCAGGGTGTGTGGGCCGGCGGAATGCGCGATGCGCGGGCGGAGCGGATCATCGTGGGAACCGCGGCCTTCGCTTTGTATTCGTTGCCGGGCGCCGCCGAAGACTTCAACGCTGCATTGTGTCTGGCGGAGGAACTGTGGAAGCATCGTTGCTGCCGCTGATCCCGGATGCGGATGCAAATCATTCTTATTAACTCCGTGACTTTTCTGCAACATGGCCGGTTTCGACGCCGATTCACCTCGGGCAGGGACAGCCCAAGGACAGTTGGGCGTCTCTTCTAATCCACTGATATAAAATCGAAAATGGCTATTTCTCCGATGCCGGGCCACGGCGGGAGCCGACCGGCTGACTACGCTCGTATGTCGCAGAAAAGGTCGCTCTCACCCGCTTTGATGGTATGTCGATTTTGCAATTTAGAATGATTCTGAATTTCGTCTGTTGTAGGAGGGAGCTATCCCATTGGTAGAAGGCGGTCCAACGATCGTCCAAACACCTTGGCGCATTTCGGGAGAGCTTGATGCGACAGACCACGTCCCCCCACGGACTGAGACCCCTTCTGGCCGGTGCGGCCGCCACGGCCAGCCTGGCCATGACCTTCGCCATTCCGGCGACGGCCGATGCGCAGACGGCCGGCACGGGAACGGGCGCTCCGGGGACCGGTGCGACGCCGCAGCGCTCCTCGACCGACGCGCTCCAGCTCGATTCGATCAAGGTCGACGCGGTTGCCCCGGAAACCGGCAACGTCAACGCCGCCCCCACCGGCGTGTCCCGCCTGCCGGAAACGGTCAAGGACACGCCCCGCGTCGTCAACGTCGTGCCGCAGGAGATCATCGAGCAGCAGCGCGCCACCTCGCTGGAGCAGACGCTGCGCAACGTGCCGGGCATCACCATCTCGTCCGGTGAAGGCAACGGCGGCCAGACCGGCGACCAGTTCCGCATCCGCGGCCTGACCGCTCGCGGCGACATCTACACCGACGGCCTGAAGGACTTCGGCGTCTACAGCCACGACGTCTTCAACACCGAGACGGTCCAGGTCTTCAAGGGTCCGTCGGGCAACGGCTTCGGCGTCGGCAACTCCGGCGGCGTGATCAACCAGGGCACCAAGAAGGCGTCGCTGCAGCCGAAGATCCAGATCGACCAGTCGATCGGCACCGGCCCGCTGTACCGCACCACGGTGGACATCAACCAGCCGCTCAGCGACACCGCGGCGCTGCGGGTGAACGGCCTCTACCACACCCAGAACGTCGCCGACCGCGACGAGGTGGAAGCCGACCGCCGCGGCATCGCCGCCGACCTCGGCCTGGGCCTCGGCACGCCGACCACCTGGCACCTGAACTACGCCTATCTGAAGGGCGAGAAGACGCCCGACCTGGGCCAGCCGATGGTGCAGGGCCGCGACGGCATCTTCCGTCCGGCGGGTGAATTCGGCCTGGACCGGAAAACCTCCTATGTCCGCAACCTCGACCGCGACGACACGTCGAACCACATCCTCACCTCGAGCTTCGTGCATGAGGTGAACAAGGCGCTGGCGGTCTACAACGACTCCCGCTTCAGCCATTACCAGCGCAATTTCGCCTCCACCACCCCGGCGGCGCTGACCGGCGCCCCCGCCAACCAGTTCCTTGCCGGCGGCAACCCGCTGATCGGCTACGGCGCCGGCGGCGGCATGGCCTTCAAGCAGCAGGGCTTCGGCGTCCAGAACGTCACCGGTGCGAAGGTGAACGGCGAGCTGTTCGGCCTGCGCCACGCGTTCAACGGCGGCCTCGACGTCAGCTACCAGCGCGACAACCGCGAATCCGGCAGCTGGGTCAACCGCACCAACACCCAGACCATCCGCAACCCGTCGCACAGCTATGGCGCCAACACCGCCATCCTCTACCCGGCGACCGGCGGGCGCGAAGCCAGCGTGACCAACGCCGGCCTGTTCGTCACCGACCGCGTGTGGGTGTCCGACCAGCTGTCGCTCCAGGGCGGCCTGCGCTGGGATTACTTCCGCACCACCTTCAGCGCGGCCGATCCGGCGATCGCCGACGGCTCGGCATCCGAGCGCACCTGGAGCCCGTCGGTCAGCCTGATCTATGAACCGACCCCGGATTCGTCGATCTACGCCTCCTACTCGCGCTCCTACAAGCCGATCGGCACCGACATCGCGGCGGCCGTCACCAACGGTACGGCGGAAACGCCGAACAGCGCCCGTGACTTCGAGCCGGAAAAGACCGACCTCTACGAGATCGGCGGCAAGGCCGACTTCCTGAACGGCCGCCTGGGCGTCAGCGGCGCCCTCTTCCAGGCCGAGAAGGCGAACACCTACTCGGTCGATCCGGCCACCGGCACCATCACCGACGGCTTCTCCGAAGCCGGTCTCGGCATCCGCGTCCGCGGCTTCGAGGCCAGCATCAGCGGCAAGGTGACGGAGAACTGGAGCATCTACACCAACTACGCCTACCTGAACGGCAAGGTGACGGATTCCCGCACCAACCCGGCGCTGGTCGGCAATGTCGCTCCCAACGTGCCGAAGCACAACGCCAACCTGTGGACGACCTACCAGTTCGAGGCCGGCGTCCCCGGCAGGTTCACCATCGGCGGCGGAGTCCAGTACGCCTCCGAATACTGGTCGGACAGCGCCAACACGGCCCGCATGCCCGATACCTTCACCGCCGACGCGATGCTGTCCTACGAGTTCCGCAACGTCTCGGTGGCGCTGAACGGCTATAACCTGACCGATCATCGCAACTACACCTCGGCCTTCAACGCCGCCCGCGCGGTCCCGGCCTCCGGCCGCACCGTCATGCTGACGACGGGGCTGACGTTCTGATCCACCGCGGTCGCCTTTAGGAAGGCCCCTCTCCCCTTGCGGGAGAGGGGCCTTCGAGGCGGACCGGCAAATCGTACGAGGGAATACGCCTTGCTCCTGCAGATCCCCGACATCCTCACCGCAGACGAGGTCGCGCAGTGCCGGGCGGTGCTGGACTCATCGCCCTGGGTCGACGGGCGCGTCACCGCCGGCGACCAGGCCGCCCGCGCCAAGCACAACCTGCAGATCCCCGAGGAAAGCGAGACCGCGCGGGAACTCGGCGTGGTCATCCTGCGCGCGCTCGCCCGCAGCCCGGCCTTCAATTCCGCCGCCCTGCCGCTGCGGGTCCTGCCGCCGATGTTCAACCGCTACGACCGGGCGATGACCTACGGCAACCACGTCGACAACAGCATCCGCGCCATCCCCGGCACCGGCGGCATGCGCATGCGGGCCGACGTTTCGACCACCATCTTCCTCAGCGATCCCGAGGATTACGACGGCGGCGAACTGATCGTCGAGGACACCTACGGCACCAGAGCGGTCAAGCTGCCGGCCGGCCACGCCGTGGTCTATCCGTCCAGCAGCCTGCATCAGGTCAGCCCGGTGACGCGCGGCTCCCGCTGGGCCTCCTTCTTCTTCACCCAGTCGATGGTCCGCGACGACGGGCTGCGCGCCATGCTCTACGACCTCGACATGGCGATCATCGAACTGCGGCAGGAACTGGGCGACGGCCACCACGCCGTCCTGTCGCTGGTCAACCACTATCACAACCTGCTGCGCCGCTGGGCGGAGGTGTGATGACGGAGCCCGTGCGGAGCCCCATGCCGGGGTTGACTGTCGCCGACACCCTGCTGGCGCTCGGCCAGTCCTGCCTCGACCGCGGCGAAGGCGAACAGGCCTATGGCTGGTTCCGCAGCGCCGCGCGCGGCGGCGACGCGCGTGCCCTCAACATGCTGGGCCGCTGCCTTGAGCATGGCTGGGGCGTTCCCGCCGATCCGTTCCAGGCCGCGGCCCATTACCGCAAGGCCGCCGAACTCGGCGACGGCTGGGCGCTGTTCAATCTGGCGGACCTTTATTGCCGCGGCGTCGGCGTGCCCGCCGATGACGAGGCCGCCTACCGCCTCTACGCCGCCTCCGCCGCCAAGGGAAACGCCAAGGCGCTGAACATGCTGGGCCTGTTCCACGAGAGCGGCCGCGCGGTGCCCGCCGACGATGCCGCCGCCCGCGCCCTGTTCAAGGCGGCGGCGGAGAGCGGCGACTGCTGGGGCCGCTTCAACCATGCCCGCATGCTGCTGCTCGCCGGACAGAGCGACGAGGCGCTGCGCTGGTTCGGCCTTGCGCTCGACAGCGGTTTCCCCGATTTCTACCGCAGCATGGCCGCCGCGCTGGCGCCGCACCCCGACCCGCGGATCCAGGCGCTGGCCGCCCGGGCCGCCGCGCTCGCCGAACCGGCCCCGGCGCAGGAAGCGAAAGCCCATCGATGAGCGTTCCGCCCGACACAGTTTCGCTGTTCGATTATGAACGCCATTTCAACCACCGCGTCGATCCGGCCACCCGCGCCTATATCGGCGGCGCCGGGGCGGACGGCATCACCCAGCGCGCCAACCGCGAGGCCTTCGACCGCCTGCGCCTGATGCCGCGCGTGCTGCGCGACCTGTCCAACGCCACCGCCCGATCGCAGCTGTTCGGCGAGACGCTCGATCACCCGATCATCCTGGCGCCGATGGCCTATCACAAGCTGGTCCATCCCGACGGCGAACTGGCGACGGTGGAGGCCGCCGGCCTTACCCGCAGCTGGATGACCGTCAGCACCCAGGCCAGCGTGCGCCTGGACGAGATCGCCGCGCGGGCGACCTCCCCCCTGTGGTTCCAACTCTACACCCAGCCCCGGCGCGAGGACACGCTGACCCTGGTGCGGCGGGCCGAGGATGCCGGGTGCCGGGCGCTGGTGCTGACGGTGGATGCGCCGGTCAACGGCATGCGCAACATGGAGCAGCGCGCCGGCTTCCGTCTGCCGCCCACCATCGCCCCGGTCAATCTCGCCGGCCTCGCTCCCGACGGCTTCAGGCCGGCCCGACCCGGCAGCCCGGTGTTCCAGGGCATGCTCCACGCCGCCCCGACCTGGGAGACGGTGGCGTGGCTGTGCGCGGAAGCCGCCCTGCCCGTCCTGCTCAAGGGCATCCTCAACCCTGACGATGTGGAACCCGCCATCGCGGCGGGAGCCGGCGGCATCATCGTCTCCAACCATGGCGGCCGGACGCTGGACACCCTACCCGCCACCATCGACGCGCTGCCGGCGGTCGCCGCCAGGACCGCCCGCCGCCTGCCGGTGCTGATGGACGGCGGCATCCGCCGCGGCACCGACATCCTGAAGGCGCTGGCCCTCGGCGCCGATGCCGTGCTGGTCGGCCAGCCGGTGCTGCACGCGCTGGCCGTCGGCGGGCTGGCCGGCGTCGCCCATATGCTGACGCTTCTCCAGACCGAGCTGGAGGTCGCCATGGCGCTGACCGGCCGCGCGACCCTGGCCGAGATCGACCGTTCGGTGATCTACCCGTCCGGCTGAGCCGGGCTCACGCGGCGGAGACCTGATCGCGCAGCACGCGCTTCGTCACCTTGCCATTGGCGTTGCGCGGCAGCGCGTCGCCCAGCAGGGTCACGTAATCGGGCACCTTGTAGTCGGCGAGGTTGGCTCGGCAGAAGTCGCGCACCTCCTCCTCGGTCAGCCCGCCGGATTTGGAGATGACGAAGACGTGGATCTTCTCGCCCAGCACGGGATCGGGATGGGCGACCACCGCCGCCTCCACCACGTCGGCATGGCGGACCAGCAGGTTTTCGACCTCCACACTATAGATCTTGTGGCCGCCGCGGTTGATGACGTCGTTCTTGCGGTCATAGAGCCGCAGATAGCCCTGCGCATCCAGCGCCCCGATGTCGCCCGACCGCCAATAGCCGTCGACGAAGCTGTCGCGGGTGGCGTCCTCGCGGTTCCAATAGCCGCGGATGGTCATCGGCCCGCGGATCCACACCTCCCCGCTCACCCCCGGCGGGCATTCACGCCCCTGTTCGTCGATGATCCGCAGGTCGCCGCAGGGCACGCGCAGGCCGACCGAATCCAGGCAGGCGCGGGTGTGGCCGATGGGGACCACGCTGATGATGGTGGCGCATTCGGTGGAGCCGTAGGCGTTCAGCAGATGAAGATCCGGCAGCCGCTCCGCCATCGCCTCCACCGTCGCTTCGGGCATCGGCGCACCGCCGAAGCCGCCGATCCGCCAGGACGACAGGTCGTAGCGGCTGAAATCGGCGCGCAGCAGGCAGAGATTGTACATCGCCGGCACCAGCACCGTCGTGGTCATCCGCTCCCGGCTCGCCAGATCGAGGAAGCCGGCGACGTCGAAGGCGGGCATCATCACCGTGCAGCCGGCGACCCGGATCATCGACATCACCACGGCGACCAGCCCGGTGACATGCGAGGCCGGCACAGCCAGCACCGCCCTCTCCCCCTCGCGATAGTCCCAGCATTCCTCGAAATGCATGGCGGAGTGGATGATGTTCACATGCGCCAGCAGCGCGCCCTTCGGCTTCCCCGTTGTGCCGGAGGTGTAGAGGATGACGGCGGTGTCCTCCTCCCCCTGCTCCGCCGCCGGGCTCGGGCGGGAGACGTCGGTCTCCAGCAGTTCCTCGAACGGTTGGCAGCCCTCCACCGCGCCGCCGGCCGACAGCCGCAGGGTCAGTGACGGCACCTCCCCGGCAATCGGCATGCGGTCGGCGAGCGCGGCGTCGTGGACGAGGATGGAGGCGCCGCAATCGTTCAGGATGCCGGCGATGCCCGGCCGCTGTTCGCGCGCGCTGATCGGCACCGCGACGATGCCGGCGCGCGCCGCCGCCAGCAGCGCGATCAGGAACTCCGCCCGGTTGCTCAGCACCAGGGCCATGCGCTCGCCCGGCCGCGCGCCCCGCGCCGCCAGCCCGGCAACGGCGCGCGTCACCAATCCGTCAAGCTGGGCATAGCTGTAGCGCCGTCCGCCATCCACCAGAGCCTCGCCATCGGGCCGGCGGGACACGGCGTCGCGGAACATGGCGTCGATGGTCGCCGGACGCTCGCTGTAGCATGGTACGAGACGCGTGCCGAAAAGCAGCTCGCGCCGTTTGGGAACGCCCGTTCCTTCCGGCCAGGCCATGCCGTTCCTCCCTGACAATTTCGTTGGATTCCAAGAACGGGCCGGCGCCCCAGCCGCGGAGTTCCGCGCTTGAACCGGCGCCGCCCTTGTCGATCTACGTTCGACTATGTCATTCTATGAACTGAGTGTCAAACAGCGGCACAGTCCGTAGCGGCAACAATATGGCCGCGACCGGCACAGCGGCACTCGGCACCCCCTTCGTACAAAGAAATGCAGGCATTCACCGCCTGCCGACCGGGAGGACATCCATGTCGACACCCCATTACGTGACCATCGGACAGGGCCAGTTGCGCGTGTGGCGCAGCGGGTCCGGCCCCGACCTGCTGGTGCTGCCCGGCCTGATCGCCGCCGCCTCCACCCGCGCCGACCAGCTGGCCCGCGCCCTGCCCGGCTGGACCGTCACCGCGCTCGATCTTCCGGGAACCGGCGGGTCGGGCGGGGTGTGGGCCGACGACATCGCCGGCTTGGCCCGCATCATCGCGGAGGCCGCAAGCACGCTCGGCCTTCCTCCCTGCCCGCTGCTCGCCTTCGACCTTGCGGCGCCGCTGGCCGTCGCGCTGCGGGACAGCGGACCGAATTGGCAACCCGACGCCATCCTGCTCGCCGATTCGACGGTCGCGGAAGGCTGGGCGGAGCGCGGCTTGACCCCCGCCCCGCTGGCGCCGCGCGACGACGGCACCCATCTGGCCGTGCTGTGGGCGCATCTGCGCGATGCCCATGTGCTGGAGCCGCGCGACGCCCGGCATCCGGCCGCACGGGGCGCGCCCCTGCCCGACGCCGCCGCGTTGGACGCGATGCTGCGCACCGCCGCGGCGGCCCCGCACCGTTATGAGGCGCTGTGGAGCCTGTGCCTCGACGCCATGCCGCGACTTCCCGGCCAATCCGGCATCCTCCGCTTCGAGGATTTGCAAGAAGCTGCGGGCGTCCTATCGGTCATGGCGTCCGGCCGGTCCGATGCCCGAGCGTTGCCGCCGACGCAACCGTTCGCCGATCCGCTGCGGGTCTGGCACGACTATGCCGACACGCCGCAGGGCCGCGTCCATCTGCGCCGGGCCGGTCGCGGCCGGCCCCTGCTGGCGCTGCAATCGGCCCCCGGCTCCTCCAAGCCGCTGCTGCCGCTGCTGCACGGACTGGCGCCGGGATGGGAGATCATCGCCCCCGACTATCTCGGCAACGGCGAATCCGACAAGCCCGACCGCAGTGTCGATATCGGCATGCTGGCCGAGGATGCGCTGGCCGTCGCCGATGCGCTCGGCCTCGACCGCTTCGACCTGTGGGGCACCCACACGGGCGCGCTGGTGGCGCTGGAACTGACGGTCCGCCACCCCGACCGCGTCGGCCGCGCGGTGCTGGAGGCGCCGGTGCTGATCCCGCCCGACTTCAGCGCCGACATCCTGACCCACTATTTCCCGCCGCTGGTGGCCGACCGCTGGGGCCTGCATCTGCTCCAGGCCTGGAACATGCGGCGCGACATGTTCCTGTTCTGGCCGTGGTACAGGCAGGAGCGTGCCGCCGCCCGCGCCATCGGCGTTCCCGACGCGGCGGTGCTGCATGACTGGACCATGGGCCTGCTGGCGAGCGGCGCCCATTACGACCGCTCCTACCGCGCCGCCTTCCACTACGACACCCGCGCCCGCCTGCCGCGCCTGACCCGGCCGGCGCTGATCTGCGCCGGACCCGCCGACATGCTGGTGGAAGGGCTGGCGGAGGCGGAGCGGCTGGCCCCGGCCGGAACGGAGGTCACGCCGACCCCGGCCACCGTCTGGTATCCCGGCCAGGCCCCCGCCGCCGTGGAGGCGACGATCGCCCGCTATGCCGCCTTCCTGGGCGGGGATACCGCCGCCGATTCGCACCGCATGTCATAGAGCGACACAGCGAGCGCCCTACGCCAGCGGCCCCGCCATCATCCCCCGAGCACCGATTGGGCGCGCGCGGCCCGGTGCAGGGGCGGGGCCGACAGCGAATTGAGATTGGACGAGATCTCCCGCACCGCGCCGCGCATGTCGTCCAGGAAATTGGGCTGACCGTTGCGGATGATGTGGGGGGTCAGGCCGGTCAGGCTGACCGCCGCGATCAGCCGGCCGTCCGGGTCGAACAACGGCATGGCGATGGCCGCCAGCCCTTCGATCACATCGTCGACCGCCATCGACCAGCCGCGCTCCCGCACCTCCTCCAGCTCCTTCGCCAATTGGTGGGGATCGGTGGTGGTGTGGGGGGTGAGGCGGGTGGTCCCGCGCGCCAGCACGCGCTCCACCTCCGCCTCCGGCAGATAGGCCAGCATCACGCGCGGCGCGGCGCCGCAATTCATCGGCAGCTGCCCGCCGACGATCCACCAGCGCACCTCCACCGACCGGTCGCTGTGGAACTGGTCCAGGCACACGGCGGATCCGTCATGGTAGACCGACAGGAACACCGTGCTCCCCGTGGTTTTCGCCAGCCGCGACAGGATGGTGGAGGCGATCTGGCGCAGGTCGCGGCGTTCCGGCACCGCCCCCGCCAGCTTCAGGATCTCCAGCCCCAGGCTGTATTTCTGGCTCTGCGCGTCGAAGGCGGCGAAGCCGTCCTGCACCAGCGTCAGCAGGATGCGACGCGCCGTTCCCTTGTCGAGCTTCGCGGCACTCGCGACCTCCGTGAGGGTCAGCGTCGGCCCTTCCTGATAAAAGCTGCGCAGCACGGCGAGAGCGCGCGACACGGCGCGAACGCTAAGACCGTTCTTTTCCGCGCCTTGGTTGTCGTCCTGTTCGGTGTCCATACGTTTAAGCCCCTTATGGATATCGCGTGCCCCGGTGCCAGGAGAATACCCCGGTATTCGGCACAGCCGGTGGATGGCGTCGCGGTCGCGCTGATCCCGCTCCAGGTGCAGTGCGCCGGTAGAATTGAAGGCGCCTGCGCGGTTGCGCAACCCCTTTCCACAATACCCGACGCAGGCCGCCATCCGTGTCAAACCATGACACCATTTTTGCCTGTTGACACTGAGAAGGGCAAATGGTTTCATTCCCCAACAAACAGAACAAGCGCGCCGCCATCGCTCCGGCAGATGGTTGGCGCCCCATGCACCGGCCCGCCGCGGTCTCCCGGCTTCTTGAGACACGGCCGCCGGCACCCTGCACGAGGGGAGGACAATGCAAACCATCGCCCTGGGTGCGTTCACGGTCACGCGGATCGAGGAAATGCTGACGCCGGGTTTCGACCCCGGCTTCCTGTTTCCCGCCTATGACGAGGCGATCCTGACCCGGAACCCCGATCTGGCCGAGCCGAACTTCCTCGATCCGGCGTCGCGGCGCCTGATGTCGAGCATGCACAGCTGGCTGATCCGCACCGACCGCCATGTGATCCTGGTCGACACCGGCTGCGGCAACCACAAGGAACGCCACACGCCGGGCTTCGAGCGCTTCCACATGCTGGACAAGCCCTATCTGCGCCATCTCGCCGACGCCGGCGTGCGGCCGGAGGACGTGACGCTGGTCATCAACACCCACCTGCACATCGACCATGTCGGCTGGAACACCCGGCTGGTCGACGGGCGCTGGGTGCCGACCTTCCCGAACGCCCGCTACATCTACGGCGCGCAGGAGTTCAAGCACTGGCGCAGCCCCGAAGGCGGTCTGGTCGGCATGCCCGGCAACGGCCCGGTGATGGAGGACAGCGTCATGCCGGTGTGGGAAGCCGGTCAGGTCGATCTGATCGAGGACGGCGACCGCATCCTCGACGGCCTGTCGGTGGAACTGGCGCCCGGCCACACGGCGGGGCAGATGTTCGTCCGGCTGGAGTCCGGCCGTCACGCCGCCTACTTCACCGGCGACTGCCTGCACCAGCCGATGCAGGTGTGCCGTCCCGACTGGAACAGCCGCTTCTGCGAGGACCAGGCGCAGGCGGTGGCGACGCGCCGCCGGCTGCTGGACCACGCCGCCGACCGCAACGCCCTGGTGTTCCCCGCCCATTTCGGCGCTCCCCACACCGGATACGTGCGCCGCTCCGGCGAGGATTTCCGGTTCGAGCCGCTGAAGGACGCCGCCTGACCGGCTCCGCCTTACCAACGCCGCCCGACCTTACCCATAGGGACATTCCATGAGCATCGCCGCCCTCGAAGGCACGGCCACCCTGCTTGACGCCCTGCGCGCCGCCCTCGGCGCCGACGGCCTGCTGGATGACGAGAAGAGCCGCAACTTCTACGCCAACGACGTGTTCTGGCAGCCGGGCATTCCGCCGCTCGCCATCGCCCTGCCGCGCGACCGCGATCAGGTCGCCGCCACGATCCGCGCCGCCCATGACGCCGGCGTGGCGGTGGTGCCGCGCGGCGGCGGCATGTCCTACACCAAGGGCTACCTGCCGAAGCGGCCGGATTCGGTCGTCATCGACAGCCGCCGGCTGAACCGCATCCTCGATCTCGACACCGACAGCCTCTACGTCACGGTGGAGACCGGCTGCACCTGGGCCGCGCTGAACGAGGCGCTGGAGGGCACCGGGCTGCGCACCGGTTATTGGGGGCCGCTGTCGGGCATCAACGCCACCATCGGCGGCGCCCTGTCGCAGAACAGCGCCTTCTTCGGCTCCGCCCTGCACGGCACCGTGGCGGAAAGCGTGCTGGGCGTCACCGTGGTGCTGGCCGACGGGCGCGTCGTCACCACCGGATCGGGCGGGCGCGTCGGAACCAAGCCCTTCACGCGGTCGGGCGGCCCCGACCTGACCGGCCTGTTCCTGGGCGACAACGGCGCCATGGGCTTCAAGGTGGCGGCGACGCTGCGGCTCCACCGCCGGCCGGAACACAGCGATTTCCTGTCCTTCGGCTTCACCACCATGCAGGCGATGGCCGCCGCCCAGGTGGAGATGGCGCGGGCGCGCTGCGTGTCGGAAGGCTTCGGCATCGACCGCACCAAGGTCGAGCATTCGGCCAGCGTCAACAAGCTGTCGGACGGGCTGAAGACGCTGGGCAACGTGGCGAAGGCCGGCAAGTCTCTGTTCCAGGGCGCCAAGGAGGCGTTGAGCGTCGCCACCGCCGGCACCGCCTTCCTCAAGGACCACAATTTCACCCTCCATCTGGTTGTCGAGGGGCGCAGCGAGACGCAGCTGCGCGAAGCCATGCAGACGGTGCGCGAGATCGGCGCCCGCCACGGCAAGGAGATCGAGAACAGCGTGCCGAAGGTCATGCGCTCCAAGCCCTTCGGCCCGGTGCGCGGCATGCTGGGGCGCGAGGGCCAGCGCTGGGTGCCGATCCACGCCATCTTCCCGCTGGGCGACGCCGACAAGGTGGTCGCCGCCAACGACGCCTTCTTCGCGGAGAAGCGCGGCTTCATGGAAAAGCACGGCATCATCTATTCGGTGATGACCATGACGGTCGGCAACGACTTCTTCCTGGAGCCGGCCTTCTACTGGAACGACGAGATCACGCCGCTGCACGCCGCCAGCCTGGGCGACGAGGTGGTGAAGCCCTGGCGCGACCGCCCGGCCAACCCGGAGGCGCGCAACGCGGTGGCGGAACTGCGCCGCGCGACGCAGGAGCTGTATTGCAGCCTGGGCGGCGTCAGCTGGCAGGTCGCCCGCGACTATCCGTTCCGCGAGATCATGACCCCCGAAACCTGGTCGCTGCTGGAAGGCGTCAAGCGCGCCGTCGATCCGCAGGGGCTGATGAATCCCGGCTCCCTCGGCCTCGACGGCTGACGGGCGGGAGCGGAGACATCCACGCCATGGGCTACACCATCACCGAGAAGATCCTGGCGCGAGCGGCGGGGCTGCCCGCGGTGCGCGCCGGACAGGACATCAAGGCGAAGCCGGACTTCGTGCTGGCCTACGACTTCCCCGGCTACACCGACGTCTATTTCAAGACGATGAAGGAGGATTTCGGCATCGAGCGGGTGGCCGAGCCGGAACGCTTCGGCATCTTCATCGACCACATGGTGCCGACCGCCACCGCCAAGGAGGAAGAGCTTCACATCAACACGCGCAACTGGTGCGCGGAGAACGGTGTGCCGCTGTTCGAACGGCACGGCATCGGCCATCAGGTGGCGGCGGAGGTCGGCTATGCGACGCCGGGCGCCTTCGTCGTCCATTTCGACGGCCATGTCAGCCAGCTCGGAACCTTCGGCACGCTCGCCATCGGGCTGCGCCGCAACGTGATGGAAGCCTTCGTCAGCGACACCGTGTCGATCCGCGTGCCGGACACCGTGCGGGTGAACCTCCGCGGGTCGTTGCGGCCCGGCGTGATGGCGCGCGACGTCTTCCATCATCTGGTGCGCCGCCTGGGGCCGAGCTCCTGCCGTTTCCAGGTGCTGGAGCTGGGCGGGCCGTCGGTGGCGGCGATGTCGACGGAGGGGCTGCAGACCATCACCGGCCTCGCCATGTTCACCGGCGCGCTGACCGCCATCGTCAACCCCGATCCGGTGCGGCTCGACTACGCCCTGCCGCGCGCCCGCAAAAAGCTGGAGCCGGTGTCGAGCGACCCGGACGCGCGGTATTCCGCCGTCCACGACATCGACCTGTCGGATCTGGAGCCGATCGTCGTCGTCCCGCCGACCCCGGCCGACACCCGCGACCTGACGGAGTTCCTGGGGCTGGAGATCAATGCCGGCTATCTCGGATCCTGCGCCTCGGGACGGCTGGAGGATCTGCGGGCCGCGGCCAAGGTTCTGGAGGGCCGCCGGGTCAAGACCGGCGTGTCCCTGCACATCGTGCCGACCAGCCAGGAGCTGATGGCGGCGGCGGCGCGCGAGGGGCTGGTGTCCACGCTGGTGGAGGCCGGGGCCTTCGTCTCCTCGCCCAGCTGCGACTACTGCTTCGGCCGCATCGCGACGATGACGGCGGGCCAGCGCGCGGTGTCCACCGGCACGCTGAACGTCCGCGGCCGGATGGGCAGCCCGGATTCGGAAATCTACCTGTGCAACGCCGCGGTGGTCGCCGCCTCCGCCATCGAAGGCCGGATCGCCGATCCGCGCCCGTATCTGTGAGGCCGAGGATGAGCGAAACCGCACTCCCCATGCCGGCGATGAAGGGCCGCGTCGCCTTCATCTTCGACGAGGTGAATTTCGACGTCGACCAGATCGTCGGGGTCAAGAACATCAAGATCACCGACGTGGCCGAACTGGCGCAGCTCGCCATGCAGAGCTACGACC
Organism: Azospirillum ramasamyi; assembly: GCF_003233655.1. Classification (NCBI taxonomy): domain Bacteria; kingdom Pseudomonadati; phylum Pseudomonadota; class Alphaproteobacteria; order Rhodospirillales; family Azospirillaceae; genus Azospirillum; species Azospirillum ramasamyi. The sequence continues at coordinate 104,558 of NZ_CP029832.1, read as the reverse complement.
CGGACTTCGCCAAATCGGTGCGGCCGGGCGACCTGCTGATCGGCGCGGACAATTTCGGCTACGGCCACCCGCACTACCCGCCGATGAAGGCGATGCGCCATCTCGGCATCGCCGGGGTGATCGCGGAGTCCTTCTCGCCCGGCTACTGGCGCGGCGAGGTCAGCATGGGGTTCCCGCAGGTGAGCTGCCCCGGGATCCTCGGCTTCGTCCGGCGCTGGGACGAGATCGAGGTGGATTGGGCGGCGGGCGTGGTCCGCAATCACACGCAGGGCACCGAAATTCCCTATGAGCCGCTGCCGCAGGCGGATGCCGAGATGATCGGGGCCGGCGGCCTCGTCCCCTTCCTGAAGCGGCAGGCGGCCCAGCAACGCGAACAGAAGGACCATGCCAATGTCTCGGGGCTCTGAGTTCCGCAACCGCGTCCTGGCGCAGAAGACCGTCTGGTCGGCCGGCGCCTATGACGCCCTGTCCGCCCGCTTCATCGAGGCGGCCGGCTTCGACGCGCTGATGACCTCGGGCTTCGGCGTCTCCGCTTCCTTCCTCGGCCAGCCGGATGCCGAGCTCTACACCATGTCGGAAAACCTGACGGTGGTCCGCAATGTGGTGTCGGCGGTCAAGGTGCCGGTCATCGCCGACATCGACACCGGATACGGCAACGCCATCAACGTGATGCGCACGATCCGCGAGTTCGAGGCGTCGGGCGTCTCCGCCGTCATCATGGAGGATCAGGTGGCGCCCAAGCGTTGCCCGATCTGCGTCGGCGGGGTCGAGGTGATCCCGATGGACGAGGGCGTCGCCAAGATCCAGGCGGCGGTCGAGGCCCGGCGCGATCCCAACATGCTGATCATCGCCCGCACCGACGTGACCGATCCCGCCGCGGCGATGGAACGCGGGCGCGCCTATGTCGCGGCCGGCGCCGACATGATCCAGCCGATCAGCAAGTGCTTCCAAAACATCGACGGTCTGCGCGCCATGCGCGAAGCGGTCGGCGTGCCGCTGTCGCTGCAGCTGCTCGGCTGGCTGGAAACGCTGTCGGCGGACGAGGTGGAGGAAGTGGCCGGCATGGCGACCTACGCGCTGGTGCCGCTGATGACCGTCGCCTCGGCGCTGAAGGAGAATCTGGCGGCGCTGGCGGAACGCCGCTCCACCCGCGGCCTGCCGCGCCCGGTCACCGACCACAACAGCTTCATCGACTTCATCGGCTTCCCGGAGATCGAGGAGCTGCAGAAACGCTACCTGAAGACAGCCTGACGATCCTTTGCCGGCGAGCACCACCCGCCGGATGCAATGGCCAATCAAAAGACGACCAATCAACGGAGGAACCCCATGTTCGGTAGGCGCACTCTCCTTGCCGCCGCGGCGGCCCTGGCCCTGGCCATTCCCGTCGCCGGCACCGGCTCTCCGGCGCAGGCGCAGCAGCCCCCGCTCCGCATCGCCCTGATCGGCCCGATGAGCGGCACCGGCGCCTTCGAGGGCCAGCTCGGCCTTGAAGGCGCGCAGGCCATGGCCGCGGTCATCAACGCCAACGGCGGCATCGCCGGCGGCCGCAAGCTGGAACTGCTGACCTACGACGACAAGGGCTCCCCCGAGGACGGCGTCAGCGCCGCCAAGCGGGCGATGGAGCAGGACAACGTCGACATGATCGTCGGCGGCTGGTTCAGCGCCGTCGCCCTGTCGATGAAGGAAGTGACGCGCGACAAGATCATCACCGTGATGACCAGCTCCCAGCATCCGAAGGTGACGGAAGAGGGGCACAAGTACCTGTTCCGCCTCAACGCCACCTCGGCCATGATGTCGGAGTTCTATTCCAAGGCGATCTGCGAGCGCATCAAGCCCAAGTCCATCGCCTTCATAAACGTCAACGACGACTGGGGCCGCCTGGAGCTTGAGAACTACACCAAGCTGCTGACCGGCTGCGGCATCGAGGTGAAGGGGCACGAGTTCTACAACCGCACCGACACGGACTTCACCACCGCGCTGACCAAGCTGAAGTCGCTGAACGCCGACGCGATCTATGTCGCGGCGATCAACACCTCGCAGGGCGCGACCATCTACCGGCAGATCAAGCAGACCGGCTACCGCGGCAAGGTCATCGCATCCGCCGGCAACATGAACCCGAAGCTGGTGGAGCTGTCCGGCAACTCGCTGGAGCAGGTCTATTCGGCCTCGCCCTTCACCGAGGACGGCAGCGCCCCGTCGCTGAAGCCGTGGCTGGAGCAGTACCGCAAGTCCTACAAGAACGAGCCGTCCTTCATCGCCGCGCTCGGCGCCCAGGCGGTCCAGGCCATAGCCTTCGGCGTCGAGGCCGCCGGCGGCGACCCGCGCGCCTACGACAAGATCGCGGCGGCCCTGAAGTCGCAGGAAGTCCCGACCGTGATGGGCGATTTGCGCTTCTCCGACAAGGGGCAGGCGAACCAGGCGATCCATCTGGTGCAGATCCAGAAGAAGCAGATCGTCAGCGTCCGGGACTGAACGGCGGATAGCGAAAAGCCCTCTCCCGGGGCGGGAGAGGGCCATCGCTCCGGCAAGCCCCCCGACAGGAAGGTTCGACCCTCATGGATTTCACCGTCTTCGCCCAGCAGATCGCGAACGGCCTGGTCAACGGGATGGCCTATGTGCTCATCGCCACCGGGCTGACGCTGGTCTTCGGGGTGCTGCGCATCGTGAATTTCGCCCATGGCGAGTTCTACATGCTCGGCGCCTACATCACCTACTTCATCGGCACCCTGCTCGGGCTCGACTACATCGCGGCTGCGGCCATCGCGGCCATCGTGGTGGCGGGGCTCGGCATCGCCGCCAACAAGCTGATCTTCTGGCCGCTGCGCCGCGACCATGAGTTCACCATCCTGCTGTCCAGCCTCGGCCTCGCCCTGCTGATCGCCAACGGCGGCGAGCTGCTGTTCGGGGCCGATCCGAAATATATCGAAAGCCCCTTCGCCGACGAGGTGCTGGACATCGGCACGGTGACGCTGACCGAGCAGCGCGTGCTGGTCTTCGCCGCCGCGGTGGTGGCGCTGGTCGCGGTCTACCTGTTCATCCGCTATTCGCGCTTCGGCAAGATGATGCGGGCGACGGCGCAGAACCCCAACGGTGCGGCGCTGACCGGGATCAACATCAAGCTGGTCCACGCCTACACCTTCGCCCTGGCCTGCGGGCTGGCGGCGCTGTCGGGCGCCCTGGTCGGCCCCACCGTGATGATCTTCCCGACCATCGGCAACTGGGCGGTGCTGAAGGGCTTCATCGTCGTCATCATGGGCGGCCTGGGCAGCGTCACCGGCGCCCTGTTCGCCGGCCTGCTGCTGGGCGTCATCGAATCGCTGGGCGGCGGCTACATCTCCCTCGGCTTCATGGAGGCGATCGGCTACGCGATGATCATCGCGGTCCTGCTGTGGCGCCCCAACGGCCTGTTCAGCACGGCAAGGGGTCTGCGATGAACATCAACTCCAACGGCCAGACCCTGGCGATCGCGGCCGGCCTGGCGGCGCTGGCCGTCCTGCCCTTCCTGTCCGGCAACGCCTATCTGGAACATCTGCTGGTGCTGTGGATGCTGTACGCGCTGCTGGCGCTCAGCCTCAACATCGTCATCGGCTATCTCGGCGAACTCACCTTCGGCCATGCCGCCTTCGTCGGCGTCGGCGCCTACACCTCCGCCATCCTCTCCACCCAGTTCGGCCTGCCTCCGCTGCTGGGGCTGCCGCTGGCGGCGCTGGTGGCGGCGTCGTTCGGGCTGGTGATCGGCTATGCCGCCCTGCGGGTGGTCGGGCCGCAATTCGCCATCCTGACGCTGGGCTTCGGCGCCATCCTGTTCACCATCACCAACCATTGGGTGGATCTGACGCGCGGCCCGATGGGCATCACCGACATTCCGCCGATGGCGATCGGCCCGCTTACCTTCACCGCCGCGCGCGAGACCTATTATCTGGTGCTGGCGCTGGTGCTGGCGACGGCCTGGCTCTGCCACGCGCTGGTCACCAGCCGCACCGGCCGCGCCTTCCTCGCGGTGCGGGAGAACGCGCCGCTCGCCGCCTCGCTCGGCATCAACGTCTTCCACACCAAGCTGCTGGGCTTCGTCGCCGCCACCGCCATCGCCGGCATCGGCGGCGCCATCTACGCCCACTACATCCGCGTCATCACCCCCGACATCATGGGCGTCCACAATGTGGCCGCGCTGATCATCGTCGTCATCATCGGCGGGCGCGGCACCATCCTGGGGCCGATCCTGGGGGCGCTGGTCTATATCGGCCTCCTGGAATCGCTGCGCGTCGCCGGCCCGCTGCGCATGGTCATCTTCGCGGCCCTGCTCACCGGCACCGTCGTGTTCCTGCCGGGCGGTCTGGTCAGCCTGTGGCAGCGCTGGCGCACGTCCCGCAAGCCGGAGGCCATCCAGCCGGCCGCCGCCACCAGTTATCCCAGCGCCGAGGGAGGCGCCAAATGAACCCCGCCGGTCAAGAAATCCTCTCCGTCAGCAACCTGACCCGCATCTTCGGCGGACTGACCGCGGTGCGCGACGTCACCATGTCGGTGCAGGCCGGCGAGGTGGTCGGGCTGATCGGGCCGAACGGCGCCGGGAAGACGACGCTGTTCAACATGCTGGGCGGCTCGCTGCCGCCGTCGTCGGGAAGCGTCCGCTTCGACGGCACCGACTGCACCGGCGCGCCGTCTCATGTCATGGGCCAGCGCGGCGTGTCGCGCACCTTCCAGATCACCAGCCTGTTTCCCAGCCTGACCGCGCTCGACAATGTGCGCAGCGCCGCCTACCGCACCACGCGGGCCGGCTGGGGCGCCGCCATCCTGCGCAGCGCCGCCTACCGCCGGGAAGAGGAGGAGCTGCGGCGCAAGGCGCTGGAGATCCTGGCCTTCTGCGATCTCGACCACCGCGCCGACACGCTGGCCGACGCCATGTCCTACGGCGAGCAGCGCCGTCTGGAGATCGCCATCGCGCTGGCCGCCGAACCGCGCCTGCTGCTGCTGGACGAGCCCGCCGCCGGCATGAACCCGGAGGAGGGCCAGCGGCTGGTCGAGATGATCCGCCGCATCCGCGCCCGCGGCGTCACCGTGCTGCTGGTGGAGCACCACATGCGCGTGGTCGCCAGCGTCTGCGACCGGCTGGTGGTGCTGGACCATGGGGTGAAGATCGCCGAGGGGCCGCCGGCGCAGGTGCTGAACGACCCCGAGGTGATCCGCGTGTATCTGGGACGGGAGCCGGTCGATGCTTAAGGTCGAAGGTCTGAAGGTCAGCTACGGCCACCGCGAGGCGGTCCACAACGTCTCCCTGACCGTGGAGGAAGGGGAGCTGGTCACGCTGGTCGGCTCCAACGGCGCCGGCAAGACGACGACGCTGAAGGCGATCTCGTCCCTGCTGCGGCCGAGCGGCGGAACCATCACCTTCGACGGAGAGCGCATCGACCGCATGGCGCCGCATCAGGTGATCGAACGCGGGCTGGTCCATGTGCCGGAAGGCCGCCAGCTCTTCCCCGACATGACGGTGCTGGAGCATCTGGAACTCGGCGCCCTGCGCGGCCGGCCCGGCAGCATGGGCTTCGCCGAGCGGCTGCGCTGGGTCTACGACCTGTTCCCCATCCTGGCCGAACGCCGCACCCAGCGCGCCGGCACCATGAGCGGCGGGCAGCAGCAGCTCGTCGCCTTCGGGCGCGGCCTGATGGCCAACCCGAAATGCCTGATGCTGGACGAGCCGACGCTGGGGCTGGCGCCGATCATCGTCGACACGCTGGCCGACACCATCAAGAGCCTGCACAAATCCGGCATCACCGTCCTGCTGGTGGAACAGCGGGTCGATCTGGCCCTGCGGCTGGCCGACCGCGCCTATGTGCTGGAAACCGGACGGGTGGTGATGGAGGATTCGGCGCAGACCCTGCTGGCCGATCCGCGCATCAAGACCGCCTATCTGGGGCTGTAGGGGCATGGCGGGCAGTGAGGTCCTCGACCGGGCGCGCGCCATCGTCGGGCCGTCCCATGTGCTGTCGGAGCCGGCGGACACCGCGCCCTTCCTGGCGGATTGGCGCGGCCGCTACCGGGGGGAGGCGCTGGGCGTCGTCCGCCCGGCCGATGCGGCGCAGGTGGCCGCGCTCGTCCGGCTCTGCGCGGAGACCGGCACGCCGCTGATTCCCCAGGGCGGCAACACCGGCGTGGTCGGCGGCGCCATTCCCGACGCGTCGGGCCGCAGCCTCGTGCTCTGCCTGTCGCGGCTGAACCGCATCCGCGCGGTCGATCCCATCGGCGACAGCCTGACGGTGGAGGCCGGCTGCACGCTGGCCGCCGTGCAGGCCGCCGCCGAAGAGGCCGGCCGGCTGTTCCCGATGAGCCTGGGCAGCGAGGGCAGCTGCCAGATCGGCGGCACCATCGCCACCAATGCCGGCGGCACCGCCGTCCTGCGCTACGGCCCGATGCGCGACCTCGTGCTCGGGCTGGAGGTGGTGCTGCCCGACGGCACCCTGCTGAACGGCCTGCGGGCGCTGCGCAAGGACAACACCGGCTATGCCCTGAAGCATCTGTTCATCGGCGCGGAAGGGACGCTGGGCATCGTCACCGCGGCGACGCTGAAACTGTTCCCGCGTCCGCGCAGCACCGCCACCGCCTTCCTCGCCCTGCCATCGCTGGAGGCCGCGCTGCGGGTGTTCGCCCGGCTGCGCGGGGCGTTGGGCGACCGGGTGACCACCGCGGAAATCCTGTCGGACTCGCAGCTCGCCGCCGTGCTCGCCCATGTGCCGGGCACCGTCCGTCCGCTCGCCGCCGCCATGCCCTGGTATCTGCTGGCCGAAGTGACCGACCCGATGGCCGGGCTGGACCTCGCCGCCGCGCTGGAGGATCTGCTGGCCGAAGGGCTGGAGGACGGCAGCGTCGCCGACGCGACCGTCGCCCGCAGCCATGCCCAGGCGGAAGCCCTGTGGAAGCTGCGCCACAGCGTATCGGAGGCCAACCGCAAGAGCGGCATCGTCATCGGCCACGACACGGCGGTGCCGGTCGCCCGCATCCCCGATTTCGTCGCCCGCGCCACCGCCGCCGTCGAGGCGCTGCGCCCGGATGCCCGCGTGGTGGCGGTCGGTCATATCGGCGACGGCAACATCCATCTGGTCGTCATCCTGCCGGACAGCGCGAGGACGGAAAGCCAACCGTTGGAAGCCACCGCCCATGCGGTCAGCGCCGCCGTCCACCGCGTCGCAATCGACCTAGACGGCACCATCAGCGCCGAGCACGGCATCGGCCAGAGCGTGCGCGATGCCCTGGCCGCCTACAAGGGTCCGGCGGAAATGGCGTTGATGCGCGGCATCAAGCGGCTGTTCGACCCGCAGGGGATCATGAATCCGGGCAAGGTCGTCCTTACCGGCGAGCCGTGATCAGGATGGCAACGATCAGGATTGAAGCCCGATGCTCGGCCCGACACGCCGGATGAGGTCGACCACGGACGGAGTCAGCGTGTGGAAGGCGGCCAGGAAGTCGTCGCACCGGTAGGACGGCGCCGTCTCCCTGATCCGCCGGGCATACCCCCCGGCCTCCTCCCGCCGATCCGCCAAGGCGTTGGAAAAGGCAGCGATGGCCTGGATGTGGACATGGGCGTTCGGCCGCCGCGCGGCCCGGTCGCCCCACAGCGCGGCCTGGGCGTGCTCCTTCAGATTGAGGCAGGCGAGCGCCCGCGCGCCAAGCATGCCGAACAGCAGCGGGTCGAACGGACTCAGCCGCTGCGCGACGTCGGCGGCACCCAGCGCGGCCCGCGCATCGCCACCCTGCGCCTGGACGAAGGCGAGGGAGTAATGGCCGAGCGCGAAGTTGGGGTTGAAACCCACCGCAAGGCTCAGCTCCTCCACCGCATCGTCCTGCCTCCCCAACAGCCATAGCGCACGGCCGAGAGCCAGATGGCTCGTCGGGTCGCGCTCGTCCAAACCGACGCTCTGCTCGGCGAAGCGATAGGCGTGCTCCGCCTCGATGCCGCGCTGTCCGGTGCGATGCAGAAAGGCATCCTGAAAATGGGTGAAGGACAGGCCGGCATACAGCCGCGCGCTCAGCGGGTCGGTGCGAAGTGCTTGTTGGAAAAGGCCGCGCGCCGTCTCGTTGTCGTCGCGGGTGAAGCGGTACATGTGCCACAGGCCGCGATGATAGGCGCTCCAGCCATCCAGCGAAGACGGCGGAACCGTCAGGGCACGCCGCATCTCGGCCGCTTCGATCTCGTCGTCGAGAGCGGCGGCGATGCGGGTGGCAAGCTCGTCCTGCAGGTCGAATACGCCGTCAAGGCGCCTGTCGTAGATGTCGCTCCACATCACGGCGCCGGTTTCGGCCTCCACCAGTTCGACGGTCAGCCGAAGCCGGCGCCCGTCGGTGCGGATCGCCCCGCTGGCCAGATAGCGCACGCCGAGCGCCCTGCCGACCGTGCACGGGTCGATCTGGGCCCCGCGAAAGCGGAAGGAGGATCCGCGGGCAATGACGAACAGCGAGCGCAGCCGCGAAAGCCTCACCAGCACGTCGGCGGCCACCCCGTCGGCGAAGCCGCCGCCTTCGGACGGTCCGCCGAGCGTGCCGAAGGGCAGAACCGCCAGCGAGGGCCGATCCGGCAGCACCGGACGGCTTGACCGGGAGAGGTCGGGCAGCAGTCCGGCAGGCTGCTCCGCCACGGTTTCGGCTTCGGCCGGGTGGCGGTCGCGGATGCCGTGCAGCAGTTCGACCGTCTCCTCCTCCGGCTCGGCATCGAGGCAGCGGCGCACGGCGTCGGCACAGATCCGGTACTGCCGAACGGCATCCGACCGCCTGCCGTTGCGTGCATGCAGCCGCATCAGCGCGCGGTGCGCCTCCTCGCAGGCGGGATCGAGCGCCAGCCAGTGCTCCGCCGTGGACGCGACGCCATCCCGGTCCCCCTCCGCCTCGCACCATGCCGTCAGGCGCGCGAGGATTCCGGCCGCCAAGCGGGCGAAGCGGGCGCGCTCACCGGCCAGCCAATCATCGACCCCGTCGGAGCAGGCCTCGGCCTCGGGAAGAAGGGGGCCGGCGCACAGGGCGGCGGCGGCGCGCAGACTCTCAGGCGTGCCCTCCCGCGCCAGCCGTTCGGCCATCACGCCGTCGACGCATTCGGGCGGCAGGGCCAGCGACACGTCGTTCCTGTCCGTGCGGATCAGATCGACACCCGCCTGCTCACCGAGGTGCCGCAGTTCCATCAGGCACTGGCGCAGGCTGTGCAGCGCCCGCCTCTCCTCGCAGTCCTCCCACAGCAGGGCGGCCAGCCGTTCGCGGGAGATCGGTCGCGGTGCGGTCAGCGCGACATAGGCAAGCAGAAGCTGCGCTTTCCGCCCGCGCAGAGGGAGGGCACGCCCGCCGTCATCGGCGAGCGAGAAGCCGCCCAGCAGCCTAAGCGTCGGCCCGGCCATGCCGCACCAAAACGGAAATTGCCTACCGCCCCGATCATAGCAGGCGGGACGAATCCTGTCAGACGCGCGTCGGCCCAGGGGGCTACCCCTGAAGGACGGGTCGGCATTTTGACGATCGGTTGACGCAGGCGCTGACGATCGGACGACGACCGGCTGACGCGACACGGCCATCCTCGCGGCCGAAGCCCGCCGTCACCGGGCGCAATCGCACACTCCAAGGAGAACGACATGGACGACCTGATCGCCACCGCTCCCGCCATTCAGCCGCACAACGAGCGGGCTGCCGCCGTGTGGAGTTCGGGCGGCCGGGATTACGAGGAGATCATCCGCGGCGTCTATGACGGCATCGACGCCGCCGTCGCTGCGCTCGCGCCCCAGCCGGGCGAATGCATCCTCGACGTCGCGACCGGCACCGGTATCACGGCGCGCGCCTGTGCCCGGCGCGGTGCGCAGGTCACCGGCATCGACATCGCCGCCGGATTGCTGGACGCCGCACGCTCGCTGTCCGACGGGCTTTCCATCGACTACCGGCTGGGCGACGCCGAGGCGCTGCCCTGCGCCGATGCCAGCTTCGACGCGGTGGTGTCGACCTTCGGCGTCATGTTCGCCGCCAAGCCGGAAGCGGCGGCGCAGGAACTCGCCCGCGTCTGCCGGCCCGGCGGCCGGCTGGCCCTGACCACCTGGACGCCGGACGGCGCCATTGCCGAGATGTTTTCGCTGATGCGCCCCTACATGGCGGCGCCTCCGGCGGTGTCGCCTTTCGCCTGGGGCCGTCCCGAACGGCTGGAGGAGTTGCTCGGCGGCGCCTTCGACCTGACGGTCACCACCCTGACCAGCCATTACGTCGAAACCGGCGGCGAGGCGGCCTGGAACACCTTCGTGACCGGCTACGGCCCGACGCGTACCCTGGCCGCCAGCCTCGACGAGGAGCGCCGCGCCGCTCTGAAGCGGGACTTCGTCGCCTTCCACGAGCGCTTCCGCGAAGGCGCGGGCATTCATGTGCCGCGCACCTTCCAACTCACGCTCGGCCGGCGGCGGTAGCCCCTTCCAACTCAAGACAGGGCGGCCTCAGCCGTAATGCTCGAAGCCGCCCTGGGCAACGCTCGCCTTCCAGTAGGCGACGACCGAACAGGAATCGGCGGGAAGGCCCAGCGTCTTGCGGACATGGCCGCGGATGCGCTGGGCGGTGCCATGCTCCGTCCCGCTCCACACCGCAAGCCCCTCCGCTCCGGCCGGGGCCGCCGCCATCACCGCCTCCGGCAAGGGCGAGGCGCCCGGCGCCGCATGACGGTCCCGGTGGAACCAGGTGATGGAGGTGGCGGCCGGCGAGGCCAGTTCCTGCCGTTCGTCCGGTCCCGGCACCTCGATGAACACCTCGGCCGAGGCATCCGCCGGCAGGTTTTCCAGAAGATGGGCGATGGCCGGCAACGCCGCATGGTCGCCGGCCACCACGTAGCGGCCCGCCGGCTTCATCGCGATCCCGCCGGATACGGAGAGTCCCACCCTCTCCCCCGGCCGGGCGCGGGCGGCCCAACCCGACGCCACGCCGGCGCCGTGAAGCACGAAATTCACCTCCAGCGTTCCGGCGGCGGCATCGAAGCGCCGCACCGAATAGATGCGCAGCGGAGAACCGCCGCCATCCCCTGCCGGAACCACCAGACCGATATGCGGAGCCAGGACGCCGGGTTTCAGCGTGAACCCCTCCAGCGCCGGCCCGCCGAGGACGATGCGGCGCATGCGCGGCGTCAGGGCGGAAACCGCGACCACCTCCACCCACCGAAGATCACAGGGATATCTGCTGCTCAAGACAGGCCTCTTTGCGCCGGCACCGATGGAGCGCATGCTAAATAAGAATGCGACTTGTTCGCAACTATCCTTTGCCCTATAGCATGTGATCGTCAATGGACGGATTTCACGGCCACGCAATCCGGGGCCAGAAGGTCGATCGATGCTGTTTCACCCGAGAATGCAGAGCCATACCGAAGGGATCACCATTCTCGGCGACCTGCAGTGGCGTGCCTGGAACGGGATGATCGCCGATATCTGGACCGTGGCCTGCGACCGGAATGCCGGCGGCGAATATGTGTCGGAGGCCCCGCGCCTCGTCGTCGTGCTCGACCAACTCGGGGAGGGCGCGCTCCATGTCATGGACACCCCCGACCGCGGCAAGTCCCGCCGCGTCGGCCGCCGCCAGACGATGAGCTTCGTCCCCGCCGGCCTCAAGGTCTGGTCCCGCACCGAGAGCGTCCGCCGCCTGACCCATCTGGACCTGCATTTCGACATGTCGGTGCTGGAAGACCGCTTCCCGGACGGGCCGGATCTCCGGGAGATGGACCGGCCGCGGCTGAACTTCTCCGACGAGCGGCTGTTCTCGCTGGCCCGGCTGATCGCGGCGGAATGCCGGACCTCGGGCGCCCTGCACGACCTTTACGGCGAGAGCCTGATGGCCGCCCTGTTCATCGGCCTCGCCCAGACCGAACCGGCGGCCGACCGCAAGCGCGGCCAACTGCCGCCGCGTCAGCTGCGGCGCGTGATCGACTATATCGAGGAACATTGCAGCCAGACGATCCGCCTGCAGGAACTGGCCGATCTCACCGGGCTGTCGGCTTCCCATTTCTGCTCCGCCTTCAAGGCGTCGACCGGCGTGCCGCCGCACAAATGGCAGATGCGGGCGCGGGTGGAGCGCGCCAAGACGCTGCTGACCACCTCGGACGCGACGCTGGCCGCTGCGGCGGCGATGGCCGGATTCTCCGATCAGGCGCATCTGACCCGCGTCTTCCGCCAGATCGTGGGCGCCACGCCCGCCGCGTGGCTGCGCAACCAGTCCGCGTGAGCCGATGCCGATGCTCAATCCCACCCCCACTGCCGTTGCCGGAAGAATGTCGAAAGATCGTCCAATCCATCCAAAGACGGTTCAATCCGGGCCTTCATGCATATGCTAATCATTCGCAACAACGGCTCCACTTTCGGACAGGTTCGTCCGGTGGCGCTTTCGCGGGTGGTGCATTCAGTCCGAGGCCGATTGCGATGGTTCACGTTTCGATCAAGCAGATGACCCGTTTCCTCTTGAACGGCACGGCGCTCGCCGCCTTGCTGATGCCGGCACTCGCCCAGGCGCAAACGCAGCCCCAGGCGCCATCCCAGACGGACGGGAACACGCCCGCCATCCTCGGTCCGGTGACCGTCGAGGGCAGCAGGGCGGCCGAAACGGCGACCAGCCCGGTCAAGGGCTATGTGCCCACCCGCTCGGCCACCGGCTCCAAGACCGACACGCCGCTGGAGGCGATCCCGCAGTCGGTGTCGGTGATCGGCCGCGAGGAGATGGACGACCGCGGCGCCCAGAAGGTGGACGAGGCGCTGCGCTACACCTCCGGCGTCTTCAGCCAGCCCTTCGGCCGCGACAGCGACACCAACTGGGTCTTCATCCGCGGCTTCCAGGCGACGCAGTCGGGCGTCTATCAGGACGGGCTGCAGCTCTATGCCTACGGTTTCGGCGGCCAGTTCGTCGACAGCGACACTCTGGAGCGGATCGAGGTCCTGCGCGGCGCCTCCTCCGTGCTCTACGGCGGCAGCAACCCCGGCGGCCTGCTGAACTACGTCTCCAAGCGGCCGGGCGACACCCCCGTCCGCTCGGTCGAGGCCGGCATCGACCAGCATGGCACCGCCTTCCTCGGCCTCGACGTCGGCGGAGCCATTGGTCAGAACTCAGGCGATCCGAAGCTGAGCTACCGGCTGACCGGCCGCATCGTCGGCGGCGACACCTACACCGACTTCGCCGACGGCTTCCGCGGCACCGTCTCGCCCAGCTTCAAATGGTCGCCGAACGACGCCAACACCCTGACGGTGCTGGCCAACTACACCGACATCGACGAGACGCACAACGGCGGCGCCTTCCTGCCCTATGTCGGCACCGTGGTGGACGCGCCCTTCGGCCGGATCGACCGCAAGGCCAACTTCACCGAACCCGGCATCGACACCTACCGCCGCCGTCAGGCCTCGATCGGCTACGAGTTCGAACACCGCTTTGACAACGACCTGATCTTCCGCCAGAACGCGCGCTACAATTACAGCAAGGTCCACGAGGTCACGGTCTACCCCTACGGCTACGACGGCTTCTCGGCCACGCCGACCGACCCGGACAACCTGCTGTCGCGCATCAATTTCGAGCACACCAGCAAGGTCAACAGCTTCCTGATCGACAACCAGCTGGAAGGCAGGCTGCGCACCGGCGCGGTCGAGCACACGGCGCTGGCCGGCGTCGACTACAAGTATTTCGTCATGGATCAGGTGCAGGCATCCGGTTCGGCCACGCCGATCAGCACCACCAACCCGGTCTACGGCGCCCCCCAGGGTCCGCGCTTCGCCTACATCGACCAGACGCTGACGATGCGTCAGCTCGGCGTCTACCTGCAGGACCAGATGCGCTTCGGCCAGGGTTTCCTGGTGACGCTGAGCGGCCGCTACGACATCGCCTCGACCGATGCCGACGGGACGCCCGCCTATGACGGCAAGACCGGCAAGTTCAGCGGCCGCGCCGGGCTGGCCTATGAGTTCGCCAACGGCCTGACCCCCTATGTCAGCGCCTCCACCTTCTTCAACCCGGTGCTGGGCTCCTCCCCCGCCGTCGGCGTCTTCAAGCCGGAAAGCGGCCGCCAGTACGAGGTCGGCGTCAAGTACCGCCCGACCGGGATGGACGCGATCTTCACCGCCGCCCTGTTCGACCTGACCCGCACCAATGTCGTGACCGGCCCCTTCAACGCCGAGACCCAGCTGGGCGAGGTCAACTCCCGCGGCGTCGAGCTGGAGGCCAAGGCCAACATCACCCCCAGCCTGAAGGCCGTAGCCTCTTTCACCGCGCTCGACCTCGACATCAAGAAGGACGCCGATCCGACCCTGATCGGCAAGACTCCCTACATCGTGCCGCAGATCCAGGGCTCGGCGTTCCTCGACTACACCTTCCGCGAAAGCGTCCTGGACGGGGTGTCGGTCGGCGGCGGCGTGCGCTATGTCGGGTCGTCCTGGGCCGACAACGAGAACACGCTGAAGGTTCCGGCGGCGACCGTCTTCGACGCGCGGATCGGCTACAAGCGCGACAACTGGGGCGCCAACCTGTCGGTCACCAACCTGTTCGACAAGGAATACGTCGCCAGCTGCCAGACCCAGTATTCCTGCGGCTATGCCGAGGGGCGGACCGCCCTGCTGACCCTCAACATGACCTGGTAGCCCGATGCCCGGCCCGGACCAGACCCCTGCCCTCTACGAACTCGACGCCGTCGGATTTTCGGCGGCCGGCCGGCCGATCCTGACCGATCTGTCGCTTCGGCTGGAGCAGGGGCGCATCTACGGGCTGGTCGGCCCCAACGGATCGGGCAAGAGCACGCTGATCCGCATGCTCGCCCGCCAGCAGCCGCCGGGGGCCGGCCGCATCCGCTGCCTCGGCGCCGAGATCGCCCGCATCGGCGACCGCGACTTCGCCCGCACCGTCGCCTACATGCCGCAATTCACCCCGCCGGCGGAGGGCATGACGGTGCGCGAGCTGGTGGCGCTCGGCCGCTTCCCCTGGCACGGCGCGCTCGGCCGCTTCGGGGCGGAGGACGCCGCCAAGGTGGCGGAGGCGATCGCGGAAACCAATCTCGACGCCTTCGCCGACCGGCTGGTCGACAGCCTGTCCGGCGGCGAGCGGCAGCGCGTCTGGCTCGCCATGATGCTGGCGCAGGACACGCGCTGCCTGCTGCTGGACGAACCGACCTCGGCGCTCGACATCGCCAGCCAGGTGGAGATGCTGGGGCTGGTCCGCCGGTTGAGCCGCGCCCGCGGCATCGGCGCTGTCATCGTCCTGCACGACATCAACATGGCCGCCCGCGTCTGCGACGAAATCCTGGCGATGCGCGGCGGCGCGCTGGTGGCCCAGGGCACGCCGGACGCCATCATGACCGGCGAGACGCTGGGCGCGATCTACCGCCTCGGCATGGGCATCGTCCCGCATCCCGTCACCGGCGCCCCCATCGGCTACGTGCTATGACGGCTGCGGCACGCAGGATATCGCGGCGGCACGCGCTCGCCCTCACCGCCGGGTTCGCATTGACGCCCCGCCTCGCCCGGGCGGCGGCGGCGGCGAAGCGGGTGGCGGTCATCGACTGGGCGCTGCTGGAAACGGTGCTGGCGCTGGGCGTGGTCCCGGTCGCCGCCACCGAGCTTCTGCAGTTCCGCAAGACCATCGTCGAGCCGGCGGTGCCCGCCTCCGTCGCCGACATCGGCCTGCGCGGAACGCCGAATTACGAGGCGCTGAACCTCGCGGAACCGGACCTGATCCTCACCTCCAACTACTACGAAGGCCAGCGCGCCAGCCTGGAGCGGGTGGCGGAAACCGTGCCGCTGTCGATCTACGCGCCGGGGGTGCAGCCCTACCCGGCCGCCGCCGACGCGGCCCTCGCCCTCGGCCGCCTGCTCGGCCGCGAGGCACAGGCGAAAGCCCTCGTCGCCGATACGGATGCGGAAATCGCCCGCCTGCGCGGGACGCTGGCGGGCATAGTCCGACGGCCGGTGCTCGCGATCAATTTCGGCGACGCCCGCCATTTCCGCGCCTTCGGCACCGACAGCATGTTCGGCGACGTGCTGCGCCGGCTGGGGGTGGAGAATGGCTGGGCGGCGCAGTCGAGCTACAGCGCCACCGCACCCGTCGGCATCGAGGCGCTGGCCCGCTTCCCCGACGCCGCCGTCATCGTCGTTCCCCCGGCTCCCGCCGAGGCCATGCGGACGCTGGCCGACAGCGCCCTGTGGCAGGCACTGCCGATGGTGCGGGACGGACGTGTCGCGGTGATCGAGACGGTCAACCATTTCGGCGGCCTCCCCGCCGCCCTGCGTTTCGCCCGCCTCGCCGCCGCCGCCCTCCTGCAAGGAAACGGCAATGGGTGAGCGCGCCGCGATGAACCGCATCCTGCTTTGGGGCGGGCTGGCCCTGGTCGCCGCCTGCCTGTCGACGGTCCAGGTCGCCGGGCATCTCGCCTCGCCGCCCTCGCTCGGCGGCGCCGCCACCGGCGCCGACTGGCTCGACGCGGTCATCCTCCATCACAGCATCCTGCCGCGCATCGCCGTCTCGCTGGTCGCCGGGGCGGCGCTGGGATTGTCGGGACTTCTGCTCCAGCGCGTGCTGCGCAATCCGCTGGCCGAGCCCTCGACGCTGGGCGTGTCGGCCGGCGCCCAGCTGGCCATGACGGTGGGGCTGCTCTACGCGCCGGCGCTGATGGAACAGGCGCGCGAGGCCGTTGCGCTGGCCGGCGGGCTGACCGTGGTCGGGCTGATCCTCGCCATGACATGGCGGCGCGGGCTGGAGCCGGTCGCCGTGATCCTCGCCGGCATGATGGTGGCGCTGACCGCGACCATGGCCAGCGCCGCGCTGATCCTCGCCAACGGCGACTATCTGTTCTCGATCTTCATCTGGGGCGGCGGCGCGCTGGCGCAGCAAAGCTGGGATCCGACCCTGACCATCGCGTTGCGCCTGCTGGCCGGCATCGCCGCCGCCATCCTGCTGATGCGCCCGCTGTCCATCCTCGGCCTGGACGATTCCAGCGCCCGCAGCCTGGGCGTCGCCCTCAACGCCACGCGCTTCGCCGTCATCGGCGTCGCGGTCTGGCTGGCCGCCAGCGTGACGGCGGAGGTCGGCGTGATCGGCTTCGTCGGGCTGGCCGCCCCCGCCCTGGCCCATCTCAGCGGCGCGCGGACCCAAAGGCAGAAGCTGATCGCCGCCCCGCTGATCGGCGCGGTCCTGCTCTGGATCACCGACGGGCTGGTGCAGCTGCTGGCCGGCGCCAATGGGGAGCGGGTGCCGACCGGCGCCGCCACCGCCCTGCTGGGCGGCCCGCTGCTGCTCTGGCTGCTGCCGCGCCTGCGCATGTTCGAATGGCCGTCGCTGAACAGCCGCCCCGCCCCGTCGCGCCGCAGCCCCCGCCCCCGCCTGCTGATCGGCGTGATCGCCCTCTGCGGCCTTGCCGCCGTTGCCCTGGCGCTGACCGTCGGCCACGGCCCCGACGGCTGGTCGCTGGCCACCGGCTCCCTCTTCGACCGGCTGCTGGAATGGCGCGGCCCGCGCGTGGCGGTCGCGGCGGCGGCGGGCGCCATGCTGGCGGCGGCCGGAATGCTGCTGCAGCGCATAACCGCCAACCCGCTGGCCAGCCCGGAAATCCTCGGCGTCGGCACCGGGGCCGGCGTCGGCCTGACCGCCGCGCTGTTCCTTGTCACATCCCCCGGCATTGCCCTGCAGCTCACCGCCTCCGCGGCGGGAGCGGTGCTGGTGCTGGCCGCCATGCTGGCCCTGTCGCTGCGCGCCGGCTTCGGGCCGGAGCGTCTGCTGCTGGCCGGCATCGCCATGAGCGCGCTGTGCAGCGCCGTCCTGACCGCCGTCATCGCCACCGGCACGCCGCAGGCCTTCACCCTGCTGCGCTGGCTGAGCGGATCGACCAACGACGCCGGCCCGGCCGACGCCTGGTTCTGCGCGGCTGCGGTGGTCCTGCTGCTGGCGGCCCTGCCGCTGGCCTCCCGCTGGCTGGAGATCCTGCCGCTCGGCGACGTCACCGCCCGGTCGGTCGGGCTGCCGGTGCAGCGCTGCCGCATCCTTCTCGTGCTGTTCGCCGGCCTGCTGACGGCGGCGGCGGCCCTCTTCGTCGGCCCCTTGAGCTTCGTCGGCCTGATCGCCCCGCACCTCGCCCGCCTCGCCGGCCTCGGCCGCCCGCTGGAGCAGGGGGTCGGCGCCGTCCTGATCGGCGCCGGCCTGATGGTGGTGTCGGATTGGCTGGCGCGGACGGTCGCCTTCCCCTATCAACTGCCGCTTGGATTGTTCGCCGCGCTGCTGGCCGGCCCCTACCTGATCTGGTTGCTCAGCCGGGCCGGCCCGCGCGCCGGCTAGGCCGTCCTGTTCCTCCCTTGCCTATTCCCGTTTTCAGTTCCGGAATGAGAAGAGCCATGCTCCGCCGCTTCTTCGCCTACTACCGCCCCTACAAGGGCCTGCTGATTCTCGACATTTCCTGCGCGATCATGGCGGGACTGCTGGAACTGGGCTTTCCGATGGCGGTGCGCGCCTTCGTGGACCAGTTGCTGCCCACCCAGGACTGGGCGCTGATCGTCGCCGCCACGGCGGCGCTGCTGGCGGTCTACATGGCGAATGGCGGGTTGATGGCCATCGTGACCTATTGGGGCCACATGCTGGGCGTCAACATCGAGACGGAGATGCGGCGCAAGAGCTTCGACCATCTGCAAAAGCTCTCCTTCAGCTTCTACGACAACAACAAGACCGGCCATCTCGTCGGCCGCGTCACCCGCGACCTGGACGAGATCGGCGAGGTGGCGCATCACGGCCCCGAAGACCTGCTGATCGCGGTGATGACCTTCGTCGGCGCCTTCACCCTGATGGCGGTGGTCCATCTGCCGCTGGCGCTGATCACCGCCGCCATCGTGCCCGTCATCGCCTGGCTGACCAGCCGCTACGGCGGGCGCATGACCCGCAACTGGCAGTCGCTCTATTCCCGCGTCGGCGACTTCAACGTCCGCATCGAGGAGAATGTCGGCGGCATGCGCGTCGTCCAGGCCTTCACCAACGAGGACCACGAGCGCAAGCTGTTCGCCGAGGACAACGACCGCTACCGCAAGACCAAGCTCGAAGCCTACAAGATCATGGCGGCGTCGACGACGCTCAGCTACATGAGCATGCGGCTGATCCTGATCGTCGTCATGCTGACCGGCGCCCATTTCGTCCTGGTGGGGGAACTGACCCAGGGTGGATTCTTCGCCTTCCTGCTGCTGGTCAACACCTTCTTCCGCCCCATCGAGAAGATCAACGCGGTCATCGAGACCTATCCGCGCGGCATCGCCGGATTCCGCCGCTACACCGCCCTTCTCGACACCCAGCCCGACATCGCCGATGCCCCCGACGCCGTCCCGGCACCGCCGCTGAAGGGCGATATCCGCTTCGAAGGCGTTTCCTTCGGCTATGACGCCGCCCGCCCGGTCCTGAACGGCGTCGATCTCAGCATCAAGGCGGGTTCCACCGTCGCCTTCATCGGCCCGTCGGGCGCCGGCAAGACGACGATCTGCTCGCTCCTGCCCCGCTTCTACGAGATCACCGGCGGCCGTATCACCGTCGACGGTCTCGACATCCGCAGCATGACGCTGGCCTCGCTGCGCCGGCAGATCGGCATCGTCCAGCAGGACGTCTTCCTGTTCGGCGGCACCATCCGCGAGAACATCGCCTATGGCCGTCTTGGCGCGTCCGACGCCGAGATCGCCGAGGCGGCGCGGCGCGCCCATCTCGACGGGCTGATCGCCTCGCTGCCGGACGGGCTCGACACCGTCATCGGCGAACGCGGCGTGAAGCTGTCGGGCGGCCAGAAGCAGCGCCTGACCATCGCCCGCATGTTCCTGAAGAATCCGCCGATCCTCATCCTCGACGAGGCGACCTCGGCGCTCGACACCCAGACGGAGCGGGAAATCCAGAAATCGCTGATGGAGCTGGCCGAAGGGCGGACGACCCTGATCATCGCCCACCGTCTGGCGACCATCCGCAGCGCCGACGAGGTCTATGTCGTCAACACCGGCGGCGGGATCCAGCGCATCAGCCACGAGGAACTGGCCGCCCACGGCTGAGGAAAACGACTGAAGGGGGAGCGGCGCTACATGATCGGATCGTCGCTCCCCTCCCGGCAAGATCACGGCAGACTTGCCAAATCCAGCCCCGCCCCACCCGCGATCGAACGCCCGGTTCGCAGACCGGATTGAAGCAGAGGCGACAGATCATCCAGCAATCTCCGGCCGCGCCCGCCCATTGGCCGGCAATGTTCCGTGTGACGCACCCGGCGACCCATGCATTCCTTTCATGCGGATTCTCTCGGCGATCATCCCACCGCAGCCCTTTATCTCGGGCTTGAAGGCTTCATATCATCCTTGCGATCAGCAACGATGATGGATGCTCATGCAACAGATAAACAAGACCGTTTCCTTCACGGCCGGCGGCTTGATTCTACTGTTTGTCGCCCTGGCTGCGTTGTTCACCGAACCCTTCAGTTCTCGCGTATCGGAAATACAAGCATTCGTCGTCGGTACCTTCGGCTGGTTCTACGTGCTCGCCGTCGCCGGCTTCCTGTTGTTCGTCCTATGGCTGTTCTTCAGCCCCTACGGCGCGATCAAGCTGGGACACGACGATGACGAGCCGGAATTCAGTTATCCGTCCTGGTTCGCCATGCTGTTCAGCGCCGGGATGGGCATCGGGCTTCTGTTCTACGGCGTCGCCGAACCCATTCTGCATTTCTCAAATCCGCGCGTGGGCGAGGCGGGCACGCCCGACGCCGCGCGCGAGGCGATGAACCTCGCATTCCTGCACTGGGGCCTCCATGCCTGGGCGATCTACATCGTCGTCGGGCTGTCCCTGGGCTATTTCGCCTACCGCCAGGATCTTCCCCTGACCATCCGGTCGGCGCTCTATCCGCTGCTCGGCGACCGGATCCGCGGCTGGCCCGGACATATCGTCGACATCATCGCCATCTTCGGCACGCTGTTCGGGATCGCGACTTCGCTGGGCCTCGGCGTCATGCAGATCAACGCCGGCTTCGCCTATCTCGGCCTGCTCGACGTCGGCCTGTGGCAGCAGATGGTGCTGATCGCCGTCATCACGGTGATTGCCGCGGCCTCCGCCGCCAGCGGGGTCGGGCGGGGCATCCGCCGCCTGAGCGAGCTGAACATGCTGGCGGGCTTGCTGCTGCTGGCCTTCGTCTTCCTGCTCGGTCCGACGGTGTTCCTGCTGTCGACGCTGGTGGAGAGCATCGGCCGCTACCTGTGGACGCTGCCCTATACCAGCTTCCGCACCCTGCCCTATGCCGGGGCGGAGTGGCAGGCGAGCTGGACGATGTTCTATTGGGGCTGGTGGATCTCCTGGGCTCCCTTCGTCGGCATGTTCATCGCCCGCGTGTCGCGCGGCCGAACCATCCGCGAATTCATCGGCGGCGTGCTGATCGCCCCGGTCGCACTGACCATGCTGTGGTTCGTCGTGTTCGGCGAGACGGCGATCCATATCGAGATGTTCCAAGGCGGCGGCATGGCCGCGGCGGTGGCCGAGAGCGTGCCGACCGCGCTGTTCGTCATGCTGGATCAGCTGCCGCTCAGCACCATCAGCTCCGCCATCGCCACGCTGATGGTCGTCACCTTCTTCGTCACCTCCGCCGATTCCGGCGCGATGGTCATCGACATCATCGGTTCCGGCGGCAACCAGGATACGCCCATCACCACCCGCCTCTTCTGGGCGCTGCTGGCGGGAGTGGTGGCGGCGGTGCTGCTGCTGGTCGGCGGCCTCCAGGCCCTGCAAACCGCGGCAATCGCCACGGCGCTGCCCTTCGCGATCGTCATGGTGATGATGTGCGTGGGCCTCGTCGTCAGCCTGCGGAGCGAGCGGAGCATCGATCCCGGCCGGCGCGCCACCCGCATGGCGACGGGCGCCACCGCTCCGGCGGCGGAAACGGCCGGCGACGGCGATTGGCGGCAAGGACTTTCCGCGATGCTGGGCCGCAGGAGCGGTCTGGCGGCGGCTCCGCCGGGCGCCGGTGCCGCGCGGCGGAACGTGGCCCGCTTCATCAGCGACGACGTGGTTCCCGCGTTGCGCGACATCGCGGAGGAGCTTGAACGCAACGGCCGCGCCGTGGAGATGGATGCCAGTCCTTTCAGCGCCGGCATCGCCGTGCTGCGGGACGGCCAGGAGGAGTTCTCCTACGCGATCCGCGCCCGCGCCCATCACCCGATGAGCTTCGCCTTCTCAGGCATCGAGAAGGATGACGAGCCCTGGCAGACGCGGGCCGAGGTCATCCTGCGCGGCGGCCTGCACAAGCAGCTTCCGCCGGAACGGATGAACCGCAACGCCATCCGGCAGGATTTCGTCCGCGAATACGGCAAGTGGATGGGGTGGTGACGGAGCCCCCTCAAGCCGTCCGCACATGGCGGAGGAACTCCTCCGCCTGATCGCGCAGCGCCATCGCCTGCCGGCCGAGGTCGGCGGCGGCGGCGCGGACCTCCGACGCCATCGTCCCCGTCTCGTGCGCGGATTGCGAGACCTCGCGGATGTTGTGCGTCACCTCCGCCGTGCGGTCGGCGGCGCGCTGGACCGAGCGGGCGATGTCGGCGGTGGTGACGCCCTGGTGATCGGCCGACACGGCGATGCGCCCGACCAGATCGCTGACCGACATCACCTTGCGGCCGACTCCCCCGATGGCCTCCACGGCATGGCCGGTCACCGCCTGGATTTCCGCCACCTGCCGGGCGATGTCGTCGGTCGCGCGCGCGGTCTGGTTCGCCAGCGTCTTCACCTCGCCGGCCACCACGGCGAAGCCCTTGCCGGCCTCCCCCGCCCGCGCCGCCTCGATGGTGGCGTTCAGCGCCAGCAGGTTGGTCTGGGCGGCGATGTCCTGGATCAGCGTCACCACCTCGCCGATCCTGCCGGCCGCCGCCGCCAGCCCGTCCATCGTCCGGTTGGTGTTCGTCACCTCCTCCACCGCGGCGCGGACCATGCGGGCCGAGTCCTCGACCTGCCGGCTGACCTCGCCGATGGAAAGGCTCAACTCTTCCGAAGCGCCCGCGACGGTGCGCACGTCGTCGCTCGCGTCGCCCGCGGCGGTGCTGACCGCAGCGGCGCGCAGGCTGCCGGTTTCGGCGATGTCGTGCAGGCGCTGGGCATTGGCCTGCAACTGCGTGGTGGTGGCGCTCAGCACGCCGACGACGCCCAGCAGCGACCCTTCGAAGGACTGCGCCACCTCCTCCATCGCCTCGCGGCGCTCCTGCGCCGAGCGGGCGCGCTCCTCCGCCTGGGCCTCGTGCAGCTTGGCGACCTCGATCGCATTGTCCTTGAACACGCTGAGCGCCTTCGCCATGCCGCCGATCTCGTCCTTGCGGCCGAGCGCCGGAATGGCGACCGACAGGTCGCCGCGCGCCAGATCCTCCATGGCGCCGCGAATGCCCGACAGCGGCCGGAACATCCGCCGGGCCAGCAGCAGGCAGACGGCGGCGACCAGCAGGGTCACGGCCCCGCTGATGGCGGCGATCATCGTCTGGGTGTCGCGGATGGTCGCGAAGAACTCCGCCCTCGGAATGCCGACATAGAGCACGCCGACCACACGCCCGTCCGGCGCCTTGATCGGGTCGTAGGCGGTGTAGAAGGGCGTGCCGAGGATGTCCGCCTGTCCGCGATAGGGCATGCCGCGTCCCAGCACCGCGTCATGGACCGGACCCTTCGCCAGAGTGGTGCCGACCGCGCGGCTGCCGTCGGGCTTCAGCACATTGGTGGAAACGCGCAGGTCGCCCATGAACAGGGTCGCCGTGCCGCCGACCAGCCGCTTGACCCGGTCCACCGGTTCGAAGAAGTCGTTCAGGGCGCGGTCGCCGGCATACAGCGTGCCGTCGCGCATGTCGAACGCCTGCCCATACTGGTTCAGCACGTCCCAGGCCACGCGCATGTTGGTTTCCTGCCGCTCGACCGCCACCCTTTCGGCATAGCGGGTCAGCAGCAGCTCGTTGACACCGAACGTTGCAAAGGCGAGCATCAGCAATCCGCCGCCGCAAAGCGCCACCGTTTTGCCCGCCAGCGACAGAGCCTTCATCCTCATGCCCAACCCCGTTTGGTCCGATTGTCGACTGCCTGTTCTTCTTTTTTTTGAACGTCTGCCTGCAATGCAACCGACATGGCAAGGGAAAAGAGTGGAAACGGTTGCAAAAACGTCAGGGAAATCCCCGGATTATTTTCCTGACGTTTGCGTCAGCCATACGGATTGATTGCAGGGGCTACGGATGTCGACAAACTTCGTTCACTGACCCTCTTCGCGGATCGACAACATTTCAGAAGGCAGAACGATTTTCCCGATCCGGCCGCCCACAGCTTCACTTGGAACCGCGGCCCGGCGACCAGGCCAAAAGTCATGCATACTCCCCGACCCCGGGCCGCCCCTCCCCTGGACTGGTATGGAATGCGGAGAACTGTCGGGCGGTACTTCTCCGCCGTCATCCCCCGCCTCGCGTCGCGTCCCCCGCCGGGGCCGGCTTCGCGGCGCGCAGGATCATGCCGAACAGGTCGCGCGGCTCGTCCGGGTCGGCCAGCATGTCGAGGTTCTCGTAGAACTCCGTCCCCGCCACCTTGTCGCGGACATAGCGCAGGGCGGAGAAGTCCTCCGTCGCGAAGCCGACGGAATCGAACAGGGTGATCTGCCGCGCGTCGCGCCGGCCGACGGCCTGTCCGGTCATCACCGTCCACAGCTCCGTCACCGGATGGTCGGGGGCGAGTTGCTGGATTTCGCCCTCGATCCGCGTCTGCGGCGGATATTCCACGAAGATGTCCGACCGCAGCAGGATGTCCCGATGCAACTCCGTCTTGCCGGGGCAATCGCCGCCGACCGCGTTGATGTGGACGCCGGCCCCGACCATGTTGTCGGTCAGGATGGTCGCGTACTGCTTGTCCGCCGTGACGGTGGTGATGATCTGCGCGCCCTCAACCGCCTCTTCGGTCGAATTGCAGGCGGTGATCTCGAAGCCCCGGCCGCGCAGGTTGCGCAGGCATTTCTGCGTCGCCGCCGGGTCGATGTCGTAGAGCCGCAGCCTGTCGACGCCCAGCAGCGCCTTGAAGGCCAGCGCCTGGAACTCCGACTGCGCCCCGTTGCCGATGATCGCCATGCATCGCGCATCCTTCGGCGCCAGATGCTTGGCCGCGACGGCGGAGGTTGCGGCGGTGCGCAGCGCCGTCAGGATGGTCATCTCGGTCATCAGCACGGGATAGCCGGTGCCGACATCGGCCAGCACGCCGAAGGCGGTGACGGTCTGGCGCCCTTCCCGCGTGTTCTTCGGATGGCCGTTCACGTATTTGAAGCCATAGGTGCGGCCGTCGCTGGTCGGCATCAGCTCGATCACGCCCTCCGCGCTGTGCGAGGCCAGCCGCGGCGTCTTGTCGAAGCTCTCCCAGCGGCGGAAATCCTCCTCCACATAGGCCGACAGCTCGGTCAGGAAGCGTTCCACGCCGATGTGCAGCACCAGCTTCATCATGTGATCGACGCTGACGAAGGGAACGAGGTTCAGGTTCGGGATCATGGCTCAAACGCTCCAATCGGTCAGAAGCTGCGGGTCGGGTAATCCAGAACGCGGCGTCCCATCAGGCTCGCCAGCAGTTCCACCATCAGGATCGCGGTGCGCCCGCGCTCGTCCAGGAAGGGGTTCAGTTCCACCAGATCGATGCTGCTGACCAGGCCGGTGTCGTGCAGCATCTCCATGATAAGATGTGCCTCGCGGAAGGTCGCGCCACCGGGAACCGTGGTGCCGACTCCGGGGGCGATGCCGGGATCGAGGAAATCGACATCCAGGCTGACATGCAGCAGCCCGTCCGCCTCCGCCACCCGCTCCAGGAACGGACGCAGGAGGGAGACGATGCCGTGCTCGTCGATCTTGCGCATGTCGTGCACGGTGATGCCGGAATTCTCCAGCGCCCGCCTTTCGGCCGGATCGACGCTGCGGATGCCCATCATGCAGACATTGTGGGGATCGAGCCGCCCCGGCGGCGGCGGGAAATAGCCGTCGAAGCCGGCGCGGCCGGTCGCATAGGCCATCGGCACGCCATGCAGGTTGCCGCTCTCCGTCGTCTCCAGCGTGTGAAGATCGGGATGCGCGTCCAGCCACAGGACGAACAGCTCGCGCTTCGTCTCGGCGGCCCGCTGCGCCAGCCCGGTCAGGGTGCCGGCGGCAAGGCTGTGGTCGCCGCCCATGAAGATCGGCATGGCGTCCTGCCCGGCGCTCGCCTCATACGCCGCCTTCGACAGCGCGGCGGTCCAGCCCGCCACCTCCGGCAGCAGCTTCAGCGCCGCATTGCCATTGCTTCATCGGCCGTTGCGGCAGCGGCGCCACGTTGCCGAGGTCGGTGACGCTGTGCCCCAGCTCGGACAAGGCCCGCGCGATCCCGGCGGTGCGGTAGGCGCTCGGCCCCATCTCGCAGCCGAGGCGCCCCGCCCCATCCTGCACCGGCACCCCGACCAGCCGGCACTGCTTCGTCTTTGTCTTCCGGTAGGACATTGTTCGGCCTCTCGCCTGTTCCCCTCACCAGCAAATCACAGGCGCGTGGCGGAACGGACAGGGCAATTTGACAAAACCGGCCATCGGGCCTACCAAAACGAACAGCCAAGCTTACCAATTTGGTGGATGCCGGCGAAAATGACCCTCGACCAGCTGGACGAGAAGCTGATCACCCTGCTGCGCCATGACGGCCGCCGCAGCATTTCCGACCTCGCCATCGAACTGGGCGTGTCGCGGGCGACGGTGCGCACGCGGATGGAGCGGCTGGAGGCGTCCGGCATCATCATCGGCTACACCGTCATCCTGCGCGCCGACACGGTGGAGGCGCCGGTGCGCGGCATCATGCTGATCGAGGTGGAGGGGCAGGCGACCGACCGCGTCGTGCGCACGCTCAGCGGCTTCCCCGAGATCATGGAGATCCACAGCACCAACGGACGCTGGGATCTGATCGTGGAGCTGTCCGCCGCAAGCCTGCCGGAATTCGATGCGATCCTGCGCCGCATCCGCCTGATCCCCGGCATCACCACCAGCGAGACGAACCTGCTGCTGAACACCCCGCGCAGCACCCGCGCCCGCCTTTAGGCCTTCCCGGTCACGGACGGTTGCCGGTGATTCGACCGGCGGCGTCATGGCAACGCGGGGGATGACGGCCGGCGGACGCCTGTGCCAAAGTCCGGTCACTTCGCTGACGGCGCGGGGCGGACAGCCGGCGCCGGGCAGCACAATGAATGGAAGGAACAAGCCGATGAAGAAGATCCTTATGGCGCTGGTGCTGGGTGCGCTGGCGACGGGGACCGCCGGCGTCGCCATGGACCACCCCGCCGCCGCCAAGGACGCGAAGAAGATCCGCATCGCCTCGGAAGGCTCCTTCGCCCCGTGGAACGGCATGGATTCATCGGGCAAGCTGGTCGGCTTCGAGATCGACCTCGCCTGGGATCTGTGCAAGCGCATGGAGGCGGAGTGCGAGTTGATCGCCCAGGATTGGGACGGCATGATCCCGTCGCTGCAGCAGGGCAGGATCGACGCCATCATGGCCGGCATGACCATCACCGACGACCGCAAGAAGGTCATCGACTTCGCCGGCCCCTACGGCACCGAACAGTCGACCTTCGCCGTGATGAAGTCCTCCAAGCTGAACGGCGCCGATTTCGGCGCCGAGCGCATCGACCTCTCCGACGAGGCCGGCAGCAAGGCGGCGCTCGCCAAGCTGGCGGAGCTGCTGAAGGGCAAGACGGTGGGCGTGCAGACCTCCACCATCCAGGTCGATTTCCTGGAAAAGCATTTGCCGGACGTGACGGTGCGCAGCTACGACAAGATCGACAACGCCGCCATCGACCTGTCCTCCGGCCGGGTGGACGCCATCTTCGGCGACCGCTCTCCCATCGAGGCGATCATCCGCAGCACGGGCAACGACAACATGACGCTGGTCGGCCCGACCATGTCGCGCGGCGTGCTGGGCGAAGGCATGGGCGTGGGCTTGCGCAAGAGCGATGCCGATCTGAAGGCCCGCTTCAACAAGGCCATCGACGAGGCCGCCAAGGACGGCACCATCGCCAAGCTGAGCCAGCAGCATTTCGGCTACGACGTCTCGGTTCGCTGACGCCGAATCCGCTCACCCGCATGTCGGACGGCCGGGGCCGCAGCCTCCGGCCCGCCGATGCCGAAAGGCGAGCGCCATTGACGACCGCCATTGACCGCAGCCGATGGATGACATGACCACGCCGCCTTCGCAGCCCGCCGCCGTCCGTGACGCAGAGCATTTCATCCAGGTCGAGGGCGGCCGCCTGTTCGTGAAGGAATGGCGGCCGGACAGTCCGGACGGGACCGCCCGTCCCCCGATCCTGCTGTTCCACGATTCCCTCGGCTGCGTCGATCTGTGGCGCGGCTTCCCGGCCCGGCTGGCGGCGGCGACGGCAAGGCGGGTCGTCGCCTATGACCGGCTCGGCTTCGGCCGCTCCGATCCGCATCCGGGACGCCTCGCCCTCGATTTCGTGGCGGCGGAGGCGCGGAGCGTCGTGCCGACCCTGCTGGACCGGCTCGAAATTAGGGATTTCGTCGCCTGCGGCCACAGCGTCGGCGGCGGCATGGCGGTGGAAACCGCGGCGTATTTCCAGTCGCGCTGCCGGGCGCTGGTCACCATCGCCGCCCAGGCCTTCGTCGAGGACCGGACGCTGGCCGGCATCCGCGTCGCCGAACGGGGATTCCAGGATCCGGACCAGCTCGCCCGGCTGGCGAAATACCAGGGCGACAAGGCCCGCTGGGCGGTCGATGCCTGGACCGGAGCCTGGCTGTCGCCGGACTTCGCCGGCTGGACGCTCGACGCCGCCCTGGCGGAGGTCCGCTGCCCGGTGCTGGCGCTGCATGGCGACCGGGACGAATACGGCTCCGCGGAACACCCCGCCCGCATCGCCGCCGGGCGCGGAACGGTCCATATGCTGCCCGACACCGGCCACGTCCCGCACCGGGAACGCGAGGACACGGTGGTCGAGGCGATCGGCAGCTTCCTCGCCCGCACCTGACCTGCGTCGGGGCCGGCATCACAGCCCGCCACACCACTGCGCCTCAGCCCGCCCCCGCAATGGCGTCGCGCTCGGCCCGCAGGGCGGCGAGCTTCGCTTCCAGCTTGCCGATCTTCCGGTCGAGCTTGCGCAGACGCTTGCGCGGCGCCTTGCCGTCGGCGCCCTTCACCGGCGGGGCCTGCCCCGCCTCCTGCCTGATCCGCTGGTTGATGGCCGCCTTGGCGGCGTCGCTCAGCTTTTTCCAGCCCTTCACCTCGGCCTTGGTGCGGTGGCAGCCCAGGCAGGCCTCCTGACCGCCGAAGCGGCAGAGTCCGATACAGGGATTTCCGGTGTCCTTGGCCGCCGCGCCGTCTTTCGAATTCCTGCCGCCCAACTTGATGCTGCTCATCGCGCCTGTCGCATGATCGCTTTCCTGCCAGCACAATGTGCATCGGCATGCCGGTTCGACAATGCCCTGCCAAGCATCCCAGCTATCCATACAATGAAGCGGCCAGCCTCGTAACGCCAAGCATTGTATGGATCCCCAATCCGCAACTTCCCGCGTCCACTGCGACAAACCAGCGCAAATGCCCGATTCAGGGAATGGCATACCGGCAATTCGCTTGCGGCAATCCGATCAATGATCCATACGAACCGCATCGCCGAATGGCCGCCTCTCCATACGCTTTGCCTGAAAGCGGCGGCCTGACGGTACCTTCGTGCCAGGTGCCCCATGCCCAGCGATGCGCCGACCATCACCCGCCGCCCAAGCGGCTCCAAGGACCATTCTTCCGTCCCGCAGGAGCCGCAATCCCCCTACGCCTCCCACCGCAAGATCCATCCCAAGGCGGTGCGCGGGCGATTCCGGCGGCTGAAGTCCGGGCTTGGCGCGGTGCTGCTGGCGCTGTTCGCCCTGCTGCCCTTCCTGCGCTGGGACCGCGGGCCGGGCGTGCCCGATCAGGCGGTGCTGTTCGATCTCGGCAGCCAGCGCTTCTACATCTTCGCGGTCCAGCTGTGGCCGCAGCATGTCTACTACATCACCGGGGTGATGATCATCGCCGCAATCGGCCTGTTCCTGGCGACGGCGCTGGGCGGCCGGGTGTGGTGCGGCTTCACCTGCCCGCAGACGGTGTGGACCGACCTGTTCGTCTGGATCGAGCGGCGGGTGGAGGGCGACCGCACCGACCGCATCCGGCTGGACAAGCAGCCCTGGACCGCGCGGTGGCTGGCGAAGAAGGCGGTCAAGCATGCGGCGTGGCTGGCGATCTCCGCCGTCACCGGCTTCCTCAGCATCGCCTATCTGACCGACGCGCCGACGCTGGCGGTCGACCTGCTGCGCTTCGACGCTTCGGCGCTCGCCGCCGGCTCCGTGTTGTTCATGGCCGCCTGCACCTATCTGATGGCCGGTTTCATGCGCGAACAGATGTGCTTCTACGTCTGCCCCTGGCCGCGCATCCAGGCCGCCATGCTGGACGAGGACAGCCTCGTCGTCACCTATCAGGACTGGCGCGGCGAGGGCCGGGCGCCCCTGCGCAAGAGCGAGGGGTGGGATACCCGCAACCGGATGGGGTTCGGCGACTGCATCGATTGCGGCCAGTGCGTCCAGGTCTGCCCGACCGGCATCGACATCCGCGACGGCATCCAGATGGAATGCATCGGCTGCGGCCTGTGCGTCGATGCCTGCAACGACGTGATGGCGCGCATCGGCCGGCCCGGCGACCTGATCCGCTTCGACACCCTGACCGCCCAGGCGGCTAAAGCCGCCGCCATTACTGAAACGGCGAAAGCCGCCATCACTACTGAAACGGCGAAAGCCACGGCGGTCCCGCCGCCCCGCTACCGCCTGCTGCGGCCGCGCACCATCGTCTACGGCCTGATGCTGGTGGTGGTCGGCGGCGCGATGGCCATCGCTCTGGCGCTGAAGCCCAGCAACGACATCGCCGTGCTGCGCGACCGGGCGCCGCTGTTCGTGGCGCTCAGCGACGGGCGCATCCAGAACGCCTACACCATCAAGATCGCCAACATGTCTCTGACGGACCGGCAATACCGGCTGACCCTGTCCGGCCCGCCGCAGGCCAGCCTCGGCCTGTCGGGCGAGAGCGGCGAGGCCGGCGAACTGGCGCTGTCGGCCCGGGCCAACGCGGTGGAGACCTACCGCATCCAGGTCCGCGTGCCGCGGTCGGCCCTGGCCGGCGCCTCCACCCCGCTCGCCTTCACGCTGACGCCCGAGCCTGCCGGTGAACCGGTCCGCCACGACAGCGTGTTCCTCGCCCCATAACCCGCATATGATGCGGACAACGCCGCAGGGTGCGGGCCAAGGAAACGATCAGGACAGTCCATGCAATCCGATATCCCGGCCCATGCCGCCGAAGGCTCCGATCCGGCGGAGCAGTCCGGCCCGGGCTTCTGGCAACCCGATCTGGCGAACCGCAGCAAGCCGGTCTATCTGGCCATCGCCGACGCCATCGCCGACGATGTGCGCAGCGGCCGGCTGGCGGCGGGGCACCGGCTGCCGCCGCAACGCGCGCTCGCCGTCCGCCTGGAAGTGGATCTGACCACGGTCAGCCGGGCCTATGGCGAGGCGAGGCGCCGGGGGCTTCTCGACGCCCGCGTCGGCCAGGGCACCTTCATCAGCGCCAAGGCCGGCATCAGCGCCAAAGCCGGCCTCGCCCCGAACGAGCCGCCGTCCCCCACCGCCCGGCGGGAGGCCGCGGCGGTCATCGACATGACGATGAACCAGCCGCCCCTGCCCGACGCGCCGGAGCTGCTGGAGCGCGTACGGCAGGGTCTGGCCCAGGCGATGCTGCGGCTCGACCCGCAATCGCTGCTGCGCTATCCCGACACCGCAACGGCGGCCGGGGGGTTGGAGGAGGACCGCGCGGCAGGCGCGCATTGGCTGTCCCGGCGGCTCGGCGCCCCGGACGCCGGCCGGATCGTCGTCTGCCCCGGCACGCAGAGCGCGCTGCTGGCCCTGCTCAGCATGCTGGCCCGCCCCGGCGATACCATCTGTACGGAGGCGCTGACCTATCCCGGCTTCAGGGCCATCGCCGGACAGCTGGGGCTGCGGGTGGTCGGCGTGGCGATGGACGGAGACGGGCTCGATCCCGACGCCCTGCGCGCCGCCGTCGAAACTCATGCGCCGAAGGCGCTCTACTGCATCCCCACCCTGCACAACCCGACGACGGCGACCCTGCCGGCGGACCGGCGCGCCGCCATCGCCGCCATCGCCCGCGAACACGGCATCCCGGTCATCGAGGACGACATCTACGGCGTGCTGCCGCAGGATGCGCCGCCGCCCATCGCGGCGCTGGCGCCGGACATCACCTTCCATGTCACCGGGCTGGCGAAATGCGTGGCGCCGGGCCTGCGCGTCACCTATGTCGCCGCACCGGATACCCGTCAGGCGATGCGGCTGGCCGCCGCCCAGCGGGCGACCATGCTCGGCACCCCGCCGATTCCCACCGCGGTCGCCAGCCGATGGATCGCCGACGGCACCGCCGACGCGCTTCTCGCCGCCATCCGGGCCGAGGCGACGCTCCGCCAGCGCATGGCCCGCGACCTGCTGCCGTCCTCCGCGATGACCGCCCACCCGGAGGGCTTCCACCTGTGGCTCCGCCTGCCGCCGGCCTGGACGCGCGGGGAGTTCGCCGCCCATCTGCGCATCCGCGGCATCTCTGCCGCCGCCAGCGACACCTTCCTCACCGCCGGCCCCGCCCCGGAGGCCCTGCGCATCTGCCTCGGCGCCCCGGTCACCCGCGCCGACTGCCGCCACATGCTGGAGATCCTGGCCGACACGCTGGAACAAAGCCCCGCCCTTGCCGGCATCGTGATCTGAGAACCATTCTTTGAAGCTTTCCATGGCCGGCGGCGGCGCCCGGCACTAGACTTCGCCGTCACCCTCCACAATTCCGTCCGCAGCCGGCCCGCCTCCGTCCGGCCTGCCGCCGGCCCTGCCGTGAGGTCCGTGCCTGGGGATCGCCATCCCGCGGGATGAAACAGTGAACAGGGGCGGGAAAACCGTTCCATGGTGTTTCAAACGTTCAATTGGCCCGTTTTCCATCCGCAGCCCCGATCCGCCACCGGCAACCGTACCGGGCGGCTCCGGCATCATATCTCTGCAAAGAAAGCCAATCTTGAGCAAAACAAACTGATCACTCCGAAATAATGATGGAATCGACCCCGGCGCGTAGCTATCGTAACTCCTGAAAATGCGAATCCTGGGACTCGAATACGGTTTTCTACACCATCGGGTTATATCGAAATGGGTAGAATACATCAACAGTCACAGGCGTTGCTTTAGCGAGGCATAATGAGTGACTTGAAGACCATGTCTCCCGCCGAACTCGATCTGGCGACCCTGATCGTGAATACCCTGACGCTGGAAACCGCCCCGGAGGACATCGACCCGGACGCCGCCCTCTACGGCGAAGGGCTGGGGCTCGACTCGATCGACATCCTGGAGGTGGCGCTCGCCGTTTCCAAGACCTATGGGGTGAAGCTCCGAGCGGACGACGAGAACAACACCAGGATCTTCACCTCGCTGCGCACGTTGAACGATCACATTCAACAGCTCAAAGCCGCCTGATGCCGGAGGTCGCGGCAGAGGCCAGGGGAGGCGGCAGAGGAGCCGGAAGAGGTGCCAGAAGCACGCTCGCGGTCGGTGCCGTCCTGTCGCTGGTCGCCCTCTACCCCCTGCTGCTCCATGGCGCCATCGTCGCCGAGCTGGACGCCGAAACCGCCATGGCCCTGGCGCTGGTCCAAGCCGCTGTGACCGGCGTGGCGGTCAGCCGCGCCGCACCCCGTTTCCGCTGGCTGGCGCTGGCCGCCGGCATCGCCCTGCTCTTCCTGTCCTGGCGCTCCGCCCGCGATGGGCTGCTGGCGGCCTCGGCGGTCAGCCACGCCACCATCTATGTCGGCCTGCTGGTCCTGTTCGGCCGAACCCTGCTGGCCGGGCGGGAACCGCTGATCACCTGGATCGCGCGGCGCATCCGCGGCACCCTGACCGACGAGATGCTGGTCTACACCCGCCGCGTCACCATCGCCTGGTGCCTGTTCTTCGCCGGACAGCTGGCGATGTCCGCCCTGCTGTTCCGCCTCGCCCCCGACACCGTCTGGTCCTTCTTCATCAACGTGCTGGACCTGCCGCTGGTGGCCGCGATGTTCCTGGCCGAATACGCCTACCGGCTGCGGAAATTCCGGCACCATTCCCACAGCTCCATCGCGGATGTCGTCCGCGTCTTCTCGGAGCGGCCAAATCCATGACGGCCCAATGATGACGGTCCTGCCATGACGATGCTGACCACCACCCGCCTGCCCCTGATCCGGCACGGCGGTCCCGACGACCTGTTCGCCTGGCACGACGGCCGGCCGGTGACGGTGCGGGGCTATCTCGCCGCGGTGCGCGATCTGGCCCGGCGCCTGCCCGAGGGCGGCTTCGTGCTGAACCTGTGCGCCGACCGGCTGGGCTTCGCCGTCGGGCTGGGGGCCGCGCTGCTGCGCCGTCAGGTCAGCCTGCTGCCGCCGAACGACACGCCGGCCACCCTGCGCCAGCTGGAGGACAGCTATCCCGGCCTCGTCTGCCTGACCGATGCGGGGGCCGGCTATCCCGGCATGACCTGCATCGAAGCGCTGCCGCAAGGCGGCCTCGACCGCCTGTCCGCCGCCGTCTCGCCCTTCGACGGGGATCTCGCCTTCCCGGCCGATCAGGTTGCGGCCATCGCCTTCACCTCCGGTTCCACCGGCCGGCCGATGCCCCAGGTCAAGAGCTGGGGAACGCTGGTGCGCAGCGTCCATGGCGCCGGCACCGCGCTCGGGATCGCCGGGCTGGGCGCCGCCGGTCTGGTCGGCACCGTGCCGCACCAGCACATGTACGGGCTGGAATCGGTCGCCCTGCTGGCCATGCAGCATGGGCTGGTCCTCCACGCCAACCGCCCGCTGTTCCCGGCCGACATCGCCGCCTGCCTCGGCGACTTCCCCGGCCGCCGCATCCTGGTGACCACGCCGGTGCATCTGCAGGCCCTGCTCGCCGACGGCACCGCCCTGCCGCCGCTCGACCTGATCCTCTGCGCCACCGCGCCGCTCGCCCCGCAGCTGGCCATCGACGCGGAGGCCAGGTTGGGCGCGCCGCTGCACGAGATCTACGGCTGCTCGGAAACCGGCCAGGTCGCCGTCCGCCGCACCAGCGCCACGGCGGAGTGGTTGTGCATCGACGGCATCCGCCTGCGCCAGGACGAACAGGGCAGCTGGGCATCGGGCGACTTCCTGGACGGCGAGACCCTGCTGGCCGACGTGATCGAGCTGAAGAGCGATACCCGCTTCATCCTGCACGGCCGCTCCGCCGATCAGGTCAACATCGCCGGCAAGCGCAGCTCGCTCGCCTTCCTCAACCACCATCTGAACTCGGTGGAGGGGGTGAGGGACGGCGTCTTCTTCATGCCGAACGAGGGGGGGAGCGGAACCACCCGCCTCGCCGCGCTGGTGGTGGCGCCGGGTCTGACCGCCGAGACGCTGCTGGCCCGCCTGCGCGAGCGGATCGACCCGGTCTTCCTGCCGCGCCCGCTGCGCTTCGTCGACGCCCTGCCGCGCAACCCGACCGGCAAGCTGCCGCGGGAGGCGCTGCTGCGGATGCTCGCCACCCCCCAACGCGACTAGGTGCCGCCACCGTGCCTCGACAGACCGACATCGGCTTCCCCGCCGACCATCCCACCGCCGCCGGGCATTTCCCCGGCAATCCGGTCATTCCGGGCGCCGTGCTACTCGACGCTGCCCTGACCGCCATCGCGGCGGCGGAGGGACGCCGGCCCGGCCCCTTCCGGCTGCGCTCGGCCAAGTTCCTGCGCCCGGTCCGGCCGGGCGACCGGATGCTGGTCGAATGGCAAGCCGCAACCGCCGGCGGCATCGCCTTCACCGGCTGCGTCGCGGGCAGCCCTGTCATGACCGGCAGCGTGGCGATGGGCAGCGAGGCACTGGAAAGCGTGGCCTCATGAAGCTTCCCCTGCGCGCGAAGCCGGCAGCGGACGCCACGGCCTCCCCCATCGCCCCGCCGTCGCCGCGCCGCCGCAAGGAGTGGATGAACCGGCCGGAGCGCAGCACGACGGCGGCGATCAAGTTCATCGTCTGGGTGGCCCTGCGGCTCGGCCGGCGGGCGGCAAGGCTGCTGCTCTACCCGATCTGCCTCTATTTCGTGCTGTTCTCGCGCAAGCCGCGCGTCGCCTCGGCGCTGTTCCTGTCCAAGGCGCTGGGACGGCCACCCGGCTTCGGCGACCTGTTCCGCCATTATCACGTCTTCGCCGCCTGCCTGCTCGACCGGGTCTTCTTCCTGAACGACCAGACCGACGGTTTCGACATCCGCGTCCATGGCGAGGACATCCTCATCGACCTGATGGAGCGGGGCGAGGGCTGCCTGCTGCTCGGCGCCCACATGGGCAGCTTCGAGGCGATCCGCATGCTGGGCCACCGCCAGAAGAACCTA
This sequence comes from Azospirillum ramasamyi, assembly GCF_003233655.1. Taxonomy (NCBI): domain Bacteria; kingdom Pseudomonadati; phylum Pseudomonadota; class Alphaproteobacteria; order Rhodospirillales; family Azospirillaceae; genus Azospirillum; species Azospirillum ramasamyi. Next base: position 68,148 of record NZ_CP029832.1, on the reverse strand, counting down.
CGCGTCAGTCTGGTGATGTACGAGGAGAATGCGCGCAAGATCAATTCGGTCCTCAACGCCATCAACCCGGCGCTGTCGATGGAGGTGATCGGGCTCGGCCGGCCGGATTCGATGCTGCGGGTGCGCGAGCGGCTGGACCAGGGCCATTTCGTCGGCATGCTGGCCGACCGCACACTGGATGGGGAGGAGGAGGTCCGCCTGCCCTTCCTGGGCCAGCCGGCCGGCTTCGCCCTGGGTCCGTTCCAACTGGCGGCGATGCTGAAACGGCCGGTGGTGCTGATGGTCGGCATCTACCGGGGCGGCCGGCGCTACGACGTCCATTTCGAGCGGGTCGCCGATTTCTCCGACACGCGGGTGCAGGACTGGCCGGTGCAGGACCGTCCGGGTCTGGTACGCTGGGCCGCCGGCCGATTCGCCGACCGGCTGGAGCATTACGCCCGCTCCGCCCCCTACAACTGGTTCAACTTCTATGATTTCTGGAAATAGAGCGGGCCGGCGCCTGATCTCCGCAGGGCTGGCCGCGATCCTGCTTGCCGGCTCCGCCCTTTCCGCCATGGCGGCGGAGCCCTGGGGCCTGGAGGATCTGTTCGCCCGTTTCGCCGCCATCGGCAGTTCCAACGCCCGCTTCGTCGAGACGCGCGAGTTCAGCCTGCTGAATGCCCCGATGGAGAGCAGCGGCACGCTGACCTACCGGCGGCCGGACTTTCTGGAAAAGCGCACGCTGCAGCCCCAGGCGGAAAGCCTGCGGCTGGACGGCGACCGGCTGACGCTGACCCAGGCCGACGGGGCGTCGCGCACGCTGGCGGTATCCGCCATGCCGGAAATCCAAACCTATGTGGAGAGCATCCGCGCGACCCTGCGCGGCGACGTGCCGACCATCATGCGCTTCTACGAGGTGGTGCTGGAGGGCACGGCGCAGGACTGGCGCATGCAGCTGACCCCTCGGGCGGATGAGGCGCGCGCGACGGTGCAGCGCATCGTCATCGCCGGGCGGGAGGCCGCGATCCGCCGGATCGAGATCCTGCAGGCCGACGGCGACCGCTCGGTCATGACCATCCAGCCGGGCCCCGCATGACCGGTGCGGTGCGACGGAGCCGATGGTGGGCCGGGCGGGGCGCCGGATGGGGCATCGCGCTGTGGCTGGCCGGGCTGATCGCCTGCGGGCTGCTGGTGGCGCGCACGCCCGTCACCGCCGACCTTTCCGCCTTCCTGCCCCGCTCGCCGTCCCCGGCCCAGCAATTGCTGGTCGATCAGCTGCGTGACGGCGTCGTCTCGCGGCTGATCCTGGTTGCGATAGAGGGCGACGCCCCCGACCGGCTGACCGGCCTCAGCCGAGGCCTCGCCGCCCGGCTGCGCGGCAACCCGCTGGTAGCCACGGTGGAGAACGGCGAGCGGACCGGGCGCGGCGCCGACGGCGCCTATCTCTGGAGCAACCGCTATCTGCTCAGCCCCGCCGTCACCCCCGACCGCTTCACTGCCGACGGGCTGCGGCAGGCCTTGGAGAACGACCTGCGCCTGCTGCAATCCCCTGCGGGGATGTTCCTGAAGCAGGCCCTGCCCGCCGATCCCACCGCCGAAATCCTGCGCCTGACCGACCGGATGCTGGACGGCGCCGCCGGCCCGGCCAGCCGCGACGGGGTATGGGTTTCGCCGGACGGGGCGCGGGCCCTGCTGCTGGTGCAGACGACCGCCCCCGGCTTCGACCTCGACGCCCAGCAGAAGACGCTGGACCTGATCCAGGGCGCGTTCGATCAGGTCCGGGGAACCGACGACGCCGCGCGGCTGGTGATGACCGGGCCGGGCGTGTTCTCGGTCCAGACGCGCGACCGGATCGAAGCGGATGCGACCCGCGCCTCCATCACCGCGACGCTGCTGGTCGCCGGGGTGATGCTGCTGGTCTACCGGTCCCTGCGCGTGCTGGCGCTGTCGCTGCTGCCGGCGGCGACCGGCGCGCTGGCCGGCGTGGCGGCGGTCGGGCTGGGCTTCGGCACGGTGCATGGCATCACGCTGGGCTTCGGCGTCACCCTGCTGGGCGAGAGCGTCGATTACGCCATCTATCTCTTCACCCAGACCCAGCCGGGCAGCCCGGCGCGGCGGACGCTGCTGCGCATCTGGCCGACGCTTCTGCTCGGGGTGGCGACCTCCATCGTCGGTTTCGGAGCGATGCTGGTCTCCAGCTTCAGCGGGCTGGCGCAGCTCGGCCTCTTCTCCATCACCGGGCTGCTGGTGGCGCTGGCCGTCACCCGCTGGGTGCTGCCGGCCCTCTTGCCGGAGGGCTATTCGACGGAGCGGCCGGCGCGGCTGGCGCCGGTACTGACCGCGCTGACCGGCGCGGCCCCGGCCCTGCGCCTGCCCCTCGCCGCCGCAACGCTGCTTTCGCTGGCGTGGCTGGTCCACCAGGGTCCGGCCGTCTGGTCGGCGGAGCTGTCGAGCCTGAGCCCGGTGGCGGAAGCCGACCAGACGCTGGACGAGGCGCTGCGCCGCGATCTCGGCGCGCCCGACGCCGGCCATCTGCTGGTCACCGGCGGCGCCACGGCGGACGAGGCCTTGGTCGCCGCCGAGCGGCTGGCCGCCCCGCTGGAGGCCCTGGCCCGCGACCGTCTGATCGCCGGCTACGACTCTCCCGCACTGACGCTGCCGAGCCAGGCGACCCAGCGTGCGCGCCAAGCCGCCCTGCCGCCGCCCGACACCCTGCGCGCGGCGCTGAACGAGGCGCTGCAGGGCCTGCCCTTCCGTCCCGACGCCTTCGCCCCCTTCCTGACCGATGTCGAAAAGGCCAGGACCATGCCGCTGCTGACCCCGGCCAGCCTGGACGGCACCAGCATGAAACTGAAGCTCGACTCCCTTCTGGTCCGCAATGGAGACGGCTGGACGGCCATGCTGCCCTTGCGCGGCGTGTCCGACCCGCAGGCCCTCGCCGCCCGGGTCGCCGGCGAGGTGGCAGCGCGCGGAGCCGTCCTGCTGAACCTGAAGGAGGAATCCGACCACCTTTACCGCACTTACCGGCAGGAGGCGCTGACACTGGCGGTGCTGGGTGCGGCCGCCATCACACTGCTGCTGGCGGCGGCGCTCCGCTCCCTGCGGTCGCTGGTGATGGCGGTGATGCCGCTGGCGGCGGCGGTGGTCGTCACCATGGCGATTCTGACGGCGTTGGGGCAGGCGCTGTCGATCTTCCATCTGGTCGGGCTGCTGCTGGTGGTCGGGGTGGGGTCCAATTATTCGCTGCTCTTCGAGCGGCGGGAACCGTCCGCGGCCTTGCGCGAGCGCACGGTCGCGTCGGTCGCGATCGCCAATCTCTGCACCGTAATCGGCTTCGGTACGCTCGCCTTTTCCGGCATCCCCGTCCTGCAGGGCATCGGCATGACCGTCGCCATCGGCGCCTTCCTCAGCCTCGCCTTCGCCGCGGTGCTGAGCCGGCAGGACACCGCCGCCGCACGGGAGGCGGAGGGACATGCCTGACCGGATGCGCTGGCGCCCGGCCCCTTTGCTGCGGGCCTCCGCCCTTCTGCATGCCGCCGCCGCGGCCAGCTTCGCGGCGGCACCGGCATCCTGGCCCTGGGCGCTGGGCGCGGTGGCGGGCAACCACGCCCTGCTGGGAGCCATCGGGCTCTGGCCGCGCAGCAGCCTGCTAGGCCCCAACCTGCGCCGTCTGCCGGAGGCCAATGCCCGGCTTGGTCAGGTCGGCCTCTGCTTCGACGACGGCCCCGACCCGGAAGTGACGCCCGCCGTCCTCGACCTGCTCGACCGTGCGGGCGTCCGCGCCAGCTTCTTCTGCATCGCCGACCGCGCCGCCCGCCACCCCGCCCTGATCGAGGCCATCATCGGTCGCGGCCACACGGTGGAGAACCACAGCTGGCACCATTCCCACCGCTTCGCCGCCATGGGCATGCGCGGGATCCGCCGCGAGGTGGGGGAGGCGCAGCGGCTCCTGACCGGTCTCGCCGGCCGGCCGCCACGCTTCTTCAAGCCGCCGGCCGGGCTGCGCAATCCCCTGCTCGACCCCGTCCTCGCCGGGTTCGGCCTGCGTCTGGCGACCTGGACCCGGCGCGGCTTCGATGCGGTGCGGCGCGATCCGGCGGCGGTTGAACGGCGCCTGCTCCGCGGGCTCGGGCCCGGCGACCTGCTGATGCTGCATGACGGCTCCGCCGCCCGCGACCGTGCCGGCCGGCCGGTGGTTCTGACGGTGCTGCCGCGCCTGCTCGCCCGTCTGGCCGCGCAGGGATTGACGGCCGTATCGCTGGAGGGGGTGGCCCCCGATGGAGGGGAAGATGTCTGACGCCGTCTTCCGGGAACTGGTGACCGCCGCCGCCCGGCCCTACCGCGCCTGTGACCGCTACGCCTGGCATTTCGCCAAGGGCAAGCTCGCAGGCGACCCCGTCTTCCGCCATCTCCTGAGCCGACCGCTGCTCCCCGCCCAAGGCCGGCTGCTCGACCTCGGCTGCGGACAGGGGGTGCTTACGGCGCTGCTGCGCGCGGCGGCCGAGCGGCACGCCTCCGGCGACTGGCCGGCGGACTGGCCGACCCCGCCCACCGACCTCGCCACGAGGGGGGTGGAACTGTCGCCCCGGCGGGTCCGGATCGCCAGCACGGCGCTGGGCGCGGATGCCGTCAGCCACGGTGACATCCGCGAGACCGAACTGCCGCCCAGCGACGCCATCGTCATCCTGGACGTGCTTCTCTATCTGAACCCGGCGGAGCAGGCGGCTGTGCTGGCCCGCTGCGCCGAGGCGCTGGCGCCGGGCGGCCTTCTGCTGTTGAGGGAGGCGGATGCCGGCGGCGGCCTGCCTTTCCATGTCACCCGCTGGGCCGAGCAGGCGGCCTGCACCGCACGTGGCCAATGGCGGCAAATCCTGACCTACCGCCCTTCGGCTGAGTGGCTATTGCTGTTGAACGGGCTGGGTCTGACCGCCACGGCCCTGCCGATGAGCCAGGGCACACCCTTCGCCAACACCTTGTTCATAGCCCGCCGAAGCAGCGATCCAGACCATTTTTGCCCTTCCTCGCGTTAAATTGCGGATGTTAGCATTCGATCCACAATGAAACCGCAGCCCGACCATAGACCCGCTCAACATTCATAAGAATTTCATCGTGCAGTCACTTGCCGTAAGCCATATGAGCATCGTCAGCAGCCTCGGAGCCGGGCTGGAGGCCACACTGGATGCTCTGCGCAATGGCCGTGGCGGCTTGAAGCCTTGCAGTTTCGAGACGGTCACGCTCGACACCCACATCGGCGAGGTGGAGGGGCTGGACGATATCCGTCTGCCGATGGAGCTTGCCGGCTATGAATGCCGCAACAACCGGCTGGCCGACTTGGCGTTACGCCAGGACGGCTTCGCCGAAGCGGTCGCTGCGGCACGGGAACGCTACGGCGCGCACCGGATCGGCGTCTTCCTCGGCACCAGCACCTCCGGCATCCTGTCGGCGGAACTGGCCTTCCGAGCGCGCGACCCGCAGACCGGCGCCCTCCCCGCCGACTTCAGCTTCGCAACCACCCACAGCACCGGCTCCCTTGCCGATTTCGTTCGCCGCCGCCTGGGGCTGGAGGGACCGGCCTTCGTCGTCTCGTCGGCCTGCGCCACCACGTCGAAGGTCTTCGCCAATGCCGCCCGCATGATCGCGGCCAGCCTGTGCGATGCGGCGGTGGTCGGCGGGGCCGACAGCCTGTGCCTGACCACGCTCTATGGTTTCCATTCGCTCGAACTGGTCTCTCCCACCCCCTGCCGGCCGTTCGACGCGCAGCGCAGCGGCGTCTCGCTGGGTGAAGGCGCCGGCTTCGCCCTGCTGGAGCGCGCGGCGTTCAGACCGGTGCCGGGGAGCGTCCATCTGCTGGGGGCCGGCGAAAGCAACGACGCCCACCACATGTCGACCCCGCACCCGGAGGGGCTGGGCGCGCGGCTGGCGATGGAGCGGGCGCTGGCCGATGCCGGCCTGCAGCCTCGAGACATCGACTACGTCAACCTGCACGGCACCGCGACCACCTATGGCGACGCGGCGGAGGACCGTGCCATCACGGAGCTGCTCGGCACCCGCACCCCGGTCAGTTCGACCAAGGGCTATACCGGGCACACGCTGGGCGCCGCCGGCATCGTCGAGGCGATCGTCAGCGTTCTGGCCCTGCGCAACGGGCTGATCCCCGGCAGCCCGCAGACCCGCACTCTCGATCCCGCCCTGCGCAGCCGCTATCTCCAGGCCAACGAAACCGGACGGATGGACCGCGTGATGACCAATTCCTTCGGCTTCGGCGGCAGCAACAGCAGCCTGATCTTCGGGTGGGCCGCCTGATGCGGGTCCATGTCGAGGGCATCGGCCTGCTCGGTCCCGGATTGGCCGGCTGGGCGGCGGCGCGCTCCATCCTCACCGGCGACAGCGCCTATGTGGCCATGGCGACCATGCTGAGCGCCAGCCCGCTTCTGCCGCCGGCCGAACGGCGGCGCAGCGTCCCGACGGTCAAGCTCGCCATGGCGGTGGGCGCGGAGGCGATGGAGCAGGCCGGCCGCGATCCGGCGACGATCGCCACCGTCTTCGCCTCCTCCAGCGGCGATCCCGACACCCTGCACCAGATCCTGGAAACGCTGGCGACGGAGGAGCGCGACATCTCACCGACGCGCTTCCACAACTCGGTCCACAATGCGCCGGCCGGCTATTGGAGCATCGCCACCCGCTCGCGCGAACCCTCAACCAGCCTGTCGGCCCATGACGAGAGCTTCCAGGCCGGCCTGCTGGAGGCGGCGGCGGAGGTCGTGGCCGACGGCTGGACCGTCGGGCTGATCGCCTACGACCTGCCCTACCCGGAGCCGCTGAACAAGGCCCGCCCCATCGCCGGGAGCTTCGGCACCGCGCTGGTCCTGACGCCGGCCCCAACCGCTCGCTGCCTCGCCTGGCTGGACATCGAACTCACGCGGGGGGACGAGCCGGTCACCCGCATGGCCGATCTCGGGCTGGAGGCGCTGCGGACCGGCAACCCGGCCGCCCGCGCCCTGCCGCTGCTGTCGGCGCTGGCGCGCGTCTGTGCGGACGGCGGCACCGAGACGGTGGTGCTGGATCTGCCGCCGGGCGGACGGCTGGTGATCCGGGTTGCCGCGCCATGCTGATGACGCGCGGGGCGCTGACGGACCTCATTCCCCATGCCGGCACCATGTGCCTGCTGGACGGCGTGCTGTCCTGGGATCGAAACCGCATCCGCTGCATCGCCCGCAGCCATCGCGATCCGGACAATCCGCTGCGCCATGCCGGGCGGCTCGCCGCCTTGTGCGGGGTGGAATATGCGTCACAGGCCATGGCGGTGCATGGCGGGCTGACCGGCGGCGGAACGCGCCCGGCTGCGGGGTATCTCGCCAGCCTGCGCGACCTCGCCTGCCGGGTCGAACGGCTGGACGATCTGGTGGACGACCTGATCATCGAGGCCGAGAACCTGACCGGCGAAGGCAGCCGCGTGATCTACGCCTTTTCCGTCACGGCGGCGGGCCGCGAATTGCTGAACGGCCGGGCTGCGGTGGTGATCGACGCCGGAATCGCGGATTTGGGGGCGGCATGAGACGGGCACTCGTCACCGGCGGCAGCGGGGCGCTGGGGGCTGCGATCTGCCGGACGCTGGCGGCGGATGGCTGCCATGTGCTGGTCCACGCCAATGGCGCGACCGACCGCGCCGCGGCGCTGGCGGCGGAGATCGCCGCGGCAGGCGGGTCGGCGGAGCCGCTGGCCTTCGACGTCACAGACGCCGATGCGACCTCTGCCGCGCTGGAACGCGTGCTGGAGGCCGGTCCCATCCAGATCCTGGTCAACAATGCCGGCATCCATGACGATGCAGTGATGCCGGCGATGCGGCGGGAGCAGTGGAGCCGCGTGGTGGACGTCTCGCTCAACGGCTTCTTCAACGTGACGCAACCGCTGCTGATGCCGATGATCGGCACGCGCTGGGGCCGCATCGTCACGCTGTCGTCGGTGGCGGCCGTCGCCGGCAACCGCGGCCAGACCAATTATGCCGCCGCCAAGGCCGGGCTGCATGGCGCGACGAAGTCGCTGGCGCTGGAACTGGCGCCGCGCGGCATCACCGTCAACGCGGTGGCGCCGGGCATCATCGCCTCGCCGATGGCGGATGCCGCCTTCGACGCCGACATGGTCAAGCGGATGGTGCCGATGAAGCGCGCCGGCCGGCCGGAGGAAGTGGCGGACCTCGTCGGCTTCCTGGCGTCCGACCGCGCCGCCTACATCTCCGGCCAGATCATCTCGATCAATGGGGGGATGATCTGAGGGACCGGGAGCGGACCCGGCGGATCGTCAGCATCGGCAACCGGCCGATGAAGCCCAGCATCAACCTCGTATGCATCCAGGTCAGCAGGGCGTTGTCCCGGACATAGTTGAAATGGGAAACCCCGCCGTCCTCCGGTTTGAAGTAGCGGACGGGCGCCGCCACGTTGATGGTGGGAACGCCGAGCCAGCACAGCCGCACCGCCGCCTCAGGATCGAAGTCGAAGCGGCGCATCCAGGGATTGCGCCGCATCACCTTCCGCAGCGGCTTGATCGGATAGACGCGGAAGCCGAACAGCGAATCGCCGATCCCGCCCCACAGTGTCTCCAGATTGGCCCACCAGTTGGAAATCCTGCGCCCACCGACACGCAGCCGCGGGGCGCTGGCGTCGAACACCGGCTTGCCCAGCACCAGGGCGTCGGGATTGGCCTGCGAAACGCCCTGGAATTGCGGAATGCGGTCGGCCGGGTGCTGGCCGTCGGCATCCATGGTCAGCGCATGGGTGAAGCCGCAGCGCTCCGCCTCCTCCAGCCCATGGAGCACCGCGGCCCCCTTGCCGCGGTTGGCCGGCAGTTCCAGCACGCGCAGATGGGGGTCGTCGGCGGCCATCGCCCGAAGCTCCTCCACCGTTCCGTCGGTGCTGCCGTCCACCACGACCCAGACCGGGGCCCAATGCAGGCGCGCCGCCCGCACCGTCTCGAACAGTTTCGGCCCGGTGTTGTAGCTGGGAATCAGGACGAGATGGCTGGTTGACGCGTCGGTAATCACAATTCGGACCTGTAGTGGTGTTCCAGTTCGGCGACGAGGCCGCGCATGTCCGTGACCGGATCGAACCGGCGGCCGAGACGGACGGTGTAGACCAGCGGAAACTCGGGCTTGCGGAACAGTGGCCAGCCCTTGCCGAGGAAATTGGTGTTGCTGTCGATGAACACGGCCTGCACCGGCGCCTCCGCCGTCTTGGCGATCAGCGCGAAGCCGCCCTTCAGCGCGTTGACCGGCGCGCGTTCGGTGCGGGTGCCTTCGGGGAAGATCAGCAGATGGTGGCCGGCGCGGACCTGCTGCGCCGCCAACTTGACCAGCGAATTGGGCGCGTCGTTGCGGATGTAGCCGGCCATCCGCGCCCCGCCGCCGAGGAAGAGATTGTCGTAGACCTTGGCCTTGGCGATGCAGACCACGTCCGGCAGGTGCGAGATCAGCAGCACGGCATCCAGGATCGACGGATGATTCGGGCAGATCAGCAATCCGCCGTCGCCCTTCAGCCCGTCCAACGCCGACAGATCGGTCTTGAGCACCCCGCAGGCCCGCAGCGTGCCGAGATAGAGGCGGAAGCCGGTCTTGATCGCCAGCCGGCCGAGCGGACCGGCGAAGCGGCGCGGCAGCAGCGGGCCGATCAGAGCCGCCGTCAGGCTCCAGGCCAGCGACATCAGCCCGAACAGGAACAGCAGGCCGTAGAACAGGACATGTTCCCAGACCTGCCGGAGCGCACCCGTTAAGGTCAGACGGCGTCGCCCAGCGGCGTTCGCACGTTCTGTCGCCGTTTCCGCCATGCCATATAGTTCCTTTTGAAGTCCAGCAGGGCGTTCATGTAGTAGATCGCCTTGAATATCTTCAGCCGGGCCTTGATCGGCGACGGACGGAAGACGTCGCCGGCCAGAAGCGACAGCAGCGCCTCCTCCACCCGGAAGACGTTGCGCGGCCCCATGAACAGGTTTCGCAAGGCCGGCGTCGTCACCCGGTAGATGTACCAGGAGAAGGTGCCGATTCCCTGCCGGACGGTCTGCTCGAAGCGCTTCAGCACCTGCTCCTGCCGCGCCGGTTCGCGCAGGCAGGCGTCGACCGCCTCGGCCCCTTCGAAGGCGCTGGTCATCGCCAGATAGACGCCGGTGGAAAAGACCGGATCGATGAAGGCGAAGGCGTCGCCCAGCATGACGTATCCCGGCCCCGACATGCGGTCCGCCTGATAGGAGAAGTTGCCGGTCCCCGTCACCGGGCCGGTCAGCTCCGCCCCTTCCAGCCGTTCCGCCAGCGCCGGGCACAGCGCCACCGTGTCCAGGAAGAAGCGGGTCTGGTCGGTCTTGCGCGTCTTGAAGTAATAGGGCCAGCAGACCGCGCCGACGCTGGTGGTGCCGTCCGCCAGCGGGATGAACCAGAACCAGCCATGGTCGAACCAGAAGACGGTGATGTTGCCCTCGGCCTTGCCCGGCAGCCTCTTGGCGCCGGTGAAATGGCCGAATATCGCCGCGCTGTTGTGCTTGGCGTTGCGCCGCTTGATGCCGAAGCGCGAGGCGAGCAGCGTGTCGCGGCCCGAGGCATCGACCAGGAAGCGCGTGCGCAGGCTGCGGACGGTGCCGTCGTCCTGCCGGGCGGTGGCGATGCTGCCCTCCGTCCCGCGGATGTCGACATCGGTCACCTTGCAGCCTTCGATGACTATCGCCCCCTTGGCGGCGGCGTTGCGGATCAGGATATGGTCGAATTCCGACCGGCGGACCTGAAAGGCATAGGGCTTGGTCTTGTCCCAGGCCCTGGCGAAGTCGAAGGTGACGGCCTTGCCGTGGTAGGGCGACACGAACTCCGCCCCATATTTCAGCATGCCGATCCGCTCCACCTCCTCCAGCACGCCCAGCCGCTCCAGCAGGGGCAGATTGCAGGGAAGCAGGGATTCGCCGATGTGGAAACGCGGGTGATGGTCCTTCTCCAGCAGAATTACCCGATGCCCCTTGCCGGCCAGAAGAGCCGCAGCGGTCGATCCAGCCGGACCGCCGCCCACCACCAGAACGTCGCAATCGTAATCGGTGCCGTTCGACATCATCGTCTTTGCGGCCTTCGCCGCTCTCCCGGTTGTTCTGCTTTCGGTTGTTCGATTTCCGATACCCGCTTTCGGCAATGCGACCAGGAGGTCATGTCCTCGTTTTTATCAGACCCCGCCACGGGCGCTCCAGGGACAAAAGCCCGACATGCCCTTTATCCGGGGCATACCCGGAATGATATATCCGCAGCTTACCGATATCAGCATCTTCTGTTTGAAGATGTTGAGCCGGCAATATTACGGATTCATTGCACAGCGCCGACGCGTTGCTCGCGGATTCCCGCCATTGCACTTGGGAAAGCGCAACTATCTTGATTGGTTACCCATTTCGCGATTTGCAATCCTGCTTGCCTGCCGTGTCCGGCGCTTACAAGATGCCGCACCGCCTGAAAGCGGCGAACTCGATCGGGGATGCATGGTGCGTGTGTTGACAACGACGATTGCCGTTGCCGTCTGCGCCCTGCCGGCGATCTTCTGCGCATCGGGGCCGGCCCTTGCCCAGGAGTCGGGGAGCGAGAACGGCAAGCCGCTGTTCGAGGTCGGCATCGGCGGCGGCATCGGCTACATCCCCGACTATCCGGCCGCCGACCAGAACCACGTCCAGGCCGCCGCCCTGCCCTATGTCATCTATCGCGGCGACGTGTTCCGCGCCGACCGGAACGGCATCCAGGGACGGCTCTACCGCTCCGACCGCGTGACCTTCGAGGTCAGCCTGGAAGGGGCGCTGGGCTCCTCCGCCGACGACAACCGCGCGCGGCAGGGCATGCCGGACATCGATCTGCTGGGAGAGGTCGGGCCGGCGCTGAAGATCAACCTGCACCGCGACAGAGGCCTGCGCGAGCGGATCGACCTGACCCTGCCGGTGCGCAGCGTCTTCTCCACCGATTTCAGCCGCATCAAGTACCGCGGACTCGTCTTCGCGCCCGATGTCGCCTACAGCAAGGCCGGGCTGATGTCCGGCGACGACCAGTTCCGTCTCGGTCTGGGACCGATCTTCGCGTCCAGCCATCTGATGGATTATTTCTATCAGGTCGACCCGCAATATGCCCGGCCCGGACGCGACGCCTATGACGCCCGCGCCGGCTATCTGGGCCTGCGCCTGCACAGTTCGCTGGTCATGCCGGTGACGGACCGCATCTCCGCCTTCGGCGCCGTCCGGGGAGAGCTGTTCTCCGGTGCGGCCAATGAGGACAGTCCGCTCTACAAGCGCAATGTCAACCTGTCGGTCGGGGCCGGCCTCACCGTCTCGCTCTACCGGTCGGACAGCCGGGTCAGCGCCGTGAGCGACATTCTCGACTGACGCCTGCACCAACCGCGAAGGAGACTCCGCCGTGCCGACCGAACCATCCCCCCGCGTCGGCGCCGTCGAACCGCATCCGGTGCTGGACTCCTTCTATCGCGACCAGACGCAGCGGCTGCGCTTCGTCCGCGGGCTGTTCAACCGGACCGCCCACCATTACGACCGCATCAACACCATCTTTGCGCTCGGCTCCGGCTCCTGGTATCGGGCGCAATGCCTGCGCCGGGCGGGCTTGCGGCCGGGAATGCGGGTGCTGGATGTCGCCATCGGCACCGGGCTGGTCGCGCGGGAGGCGGTTTCGCTCTGCGGCAGTCCCGAAGACGTCATCGGAGTGGACCTGAGCGAAGCGATGCTGGCGGAGGCACAGCGCAGCCTCTCCATCCCACTGATCCAGGGCGTGGCGGACGCGCTGCCGATCGCCGATTCCTGCGTTGACCTCGTCACCATCGGCTACGCGCTTCGCCATGTCGGTGACCTGACCGCCACCTTCCGGGAGTTCCGCCGCGTGCTGCGTCCCGGCGGCACGGTTCTGGTGATGGAGATCGGCCGCCCCCGGCGCCCGGTCACCCGTCATCTGATGAACGCCTATCTCGGCATGGTGGTGCCGACGGTTTCGCGCCTCAGCGGCGGCGGGGAGGAGGGCCGTACGCTGATGCGCTATTATTGGGAGACCATCGACCAGTGCGTCGAACCTGAGGTCATCACCACGGCGATGACCTCCGCCGGGCTGACGCAGGTCCGCTGCGACACCGATTACGACCTGTTCAAGAACTACACCGGCCGGCGGCAGTCCAATCCCGCCGCCTGAAAGCAGGGAAGCGGGCGGACCGCCTGTTGTTATTACCCCTCTTTGGCTTTCTTCATCCGCCTTTGCCGATGCCGTCCCGCGATTATCGGACCCATAGTCGCGGGCGCGGGGAAACGACCAGAACAATCAGGCAGGGACCAACATTGTGGGAAAAGCGACTTGGGCGGCATTATCGGCGGTGGCACTGCTGATCGGCTGCGCCGGCCAGCAGCAGGCGTCGACCACCGGAAATGGATCCGCCGCGACGGCGACGGCGGCACCATCGACGCCGAACGCGCGGATGGTGAAATCGCGCGACGGCCGCTATGAAGGCGAGTTGATCGGCACCCCTGCCCCCGGCAGCCGCTTCGCCAAGCTACAGATCGGCATGACGATGGAAGAGGTCTCGACCCTGATCGGCGCGCCGGACAACATGATCCGGCATGAGACCGGCAAGCGCTGGATCCCCTTCTATTTCGGCAACGATGCCCAGCGCCTCCAGGTCATCTACCGCAATGAAGGCTGTCTGACCTACACCGGCGGCAACGTCTTCGGCGGCGGCGGATCGGAACTGATCCGCATCACCGTGGCGCCGCGGGGCGGCTGCCTCGACACCTGACGCCGCCACCGGCAGGAGTTGCGGAGCGGGCGGTAAGGGCCGCGACTGCCGTTTGAGGGCGAGCGTAAAGCCTGATGGGTCAGGCTTTACGCTCGATGATATCAGTGCTTGCCCGAGCCCGGCTCCGCCATCTTGCGGTGCTGCCGGGCCAGCATGCCCGACGGGGTGACGGTCGCCATCGTCGTCTCCAACTTGTTCTTCCAGCCGGCGACCACGTCGCCCTCGCCCTTCATCATCGCGCCGAAACCGACCTTGGCCACCATCGCCGGATCGTCCTTTTTCCCCTGGGCGACCGCGGTGTCCAGCATGTCGGCGCGCTCGAAGAACTCCGTGTCGGTCGGGCCGGGCATCAGGCAGGTCACGGTGATGTCAGTGTCCTTCAACTCGTCACGCAGCGCAAAAGAGAAGGAGTCGATGAAGGCCTTGGTGCCGTTGTAGACGGCCTGGAAGGAACCGGGCATGAAGCCGGCGATGGAGCCGGTGATCAGGATGCGCCCCTGGTTGCGGGCGCGCATGTCGCGGCCGATTTTCTGGATCAGATAGAGCGTGCCGGTGATGTTGGTGTCGATGACATGGCGGGCCTCGGCAAAATCCTGGTCGAGGAAGCCGTGGCCCAGCCCATGCCCGGCATTGGCCAGCAGCGCATCGACCGTCCGGCCTTTCAGTGCGGCATAGAGGCGGTCCACCCCCTCCAGCGTGGCGAGGTCAGCCTGGACCGTCTCGACCGCACCGCCCAACTTGCGAAGCTCGCCGGCGGCCTGCTCGATCGCCGGATCGTCGGCGGCGATCACGAGGTCGAAGCCGTTGGAGGCACATTGCCTGGCGAGTTCGAGGCCGATGCCGCTGGAGGCTCCGGTCACGACGGCGAGTTGCGTGTTGGCGGCGCGAGCCATGGGACTGCCCTTTCGAAGGATGGCGTTGCCCCGATCAACCACAGCCGCGGAAGGGCGGTTCCTATGTCGTCGGTCCAATACCGGTCGGCGCAGGAAGGAAGACGGCCAGGATACTGCCAATCCAGCTTCCCGACCCGTCCCCCTCGATGAAGCCGTCGCCGGTGTGGTCGAAGCCGGCCAGCGCGGTCATCCCTTTTGGCCGGGCGCAGCAAGACAGCAAAAGGGCGCGGCCTTTCAAAAGCCGCGCCCTGGAATGTTCGCAATCAAAACACGGCCTCCGAACCCGCGCGGTCAGGCGCGGGACAGCAGGCGGTTCTTCTCCATCGCCGCCTGCTCCGTCCGGGCATTGGCAATCACCGCCTTCTGGAGCTTCTCGAAGGCACGCACCTCCAGTTGCCGGACGCGCTCGCGCGAGACGCGGAAGGTCTGGCTCAGTTCCTCCAGCGTCAGCGGCTCGTCCCGCAGGCGGCGGGCGACCAGGATCTGGCGCTCGCGGTCGTCCAGCACGCCCAGCCCCAGCTTCAGGAACTGCTGGCGCCGGCTGCGTTCCTCGGAGTCGGCAAGCGTCGCCTCCTGGTCGGGACGATCGTCGGCCAGCAGATCCTGCCATTCGGCGTCGCCGTCCTCCGACAGTCCGACATTCAGCGAACGGTCGTTGCCCAGGCGGCGGTTCATCTCCACCACCTCGGCCTTCGACACGTTCAGTTCGGTGGCGATACTCTCCACCGCCTCCGGCGACAGGTCGCCGCTCTCCAACTCCTGCATCCGCGCCTTCAGGCGGCGCAGGCTGAAGAACAGCTTCTTCTGGCCGGCCGTGGTGCCGATCTTCACCAGCGACCAGTTGTGCAGGACATATTCCTGGATCGCCGCCCGCACCCACCAGGACGCATAGGTGGCGAAGCGGAAGCCCTTGGAGGGATCGAACTTCTGCGCCGCCTGCATCACGCCCACATTGCCTTCCGCCACCAGATCGGCCAGCGGCAGGCCATAGCCGAGATAGCCGCGGGCCATCTTGACGACGAGCCGCAGATGGCTGCCGACCAGCTGGTCGAGTGCCGCCGGATCCTGGCGGTCATGCCAGCGGACGGACAGCTCATGCTCCTGCTCGGCCGTCAGGTACTGGTACTTGCGGGCATCCTGCAGGTAGAGCTGCATCGGTTCGGCGGTACGGGGCTCGTTGACACGAGTCTTGGCCGCGGAGGATTCGGCGGTGCGGGATTGGGCGGTGCGGGTTTCAGCGTTTCGCTGCATGGTGTCTCTGTCTCTCCCAACCGACGGAAACGGCGCCGCAGGGGCTTGCCCCACCGCGTCGTTCGGGTCGGTCCTGTTGACGTTGGGTTTGCTTGTTCATTGCGTTGCCGGCATTCGACGCTGCCGGACGGCGTGCACCAGTGACGGTGCCGGATCGTGAAGGGGTCCTCTCCAGCCCCGCGGGCAGCGCCGCGACCGGGGAAGGATCGCGGCAGCCGGCACGCCACAGAGCCGGAGAGGAGAGGCAGGGCCACGCCGTTCAGCGCAGCCGAACCAAAGAAAACGGATCGATCACAAAAGCGGAAACCATCCTGCAGGGGCCGGCGCATTCAACGGCGCAACGGACATTATATAGGATTTTTGACAACGGATTAAAGGGGCGCCCAGGCGAATTCTCCTGGCACCTTAGCTTACGCTTGGCTCCGCGTCTCAACCGGCGGGAAACTTCGGCTGAAATAGGACGGTGCACCACCGGATTCAAGTCCATCGCTCTGCTGCCATGCCGTCTCATGCCTCCGAAGGATTTTGTTCGAATTCAGAAGCATTTCCATGAATTTCCATTGAAGACTCCATCATCTTCCGGTCAACAATCCATCGTTAGCCTACTTTGCATAGAAATTCAAAGCATAGTCTGCGAAATTCCTCTTTGTGTTATTTTTTGGATGTCACTTGCGGCCCTACCTATTCTGCGCATACCGTCGGTTGGTTTCCAGCATCCACCGACCCGAGGCTAGAGCCGACATGCTTGAAGACATCGTCACCGATACTCCTGTCGACCGGCCGCACACTTCCGGGCAAGCTTCCGGTCGCGTGCCGTCCCAGCCTTTGCGCGTCGCGGTGCTGTGGAAGACCCCGAATCTCGGCCTGTATTCGAACGCCGCATTCGACGACCTGTACAACGGCATCGGGCACAACAACGGCAACCTCGCCTTCGTGCATTCGATCTGCAGCCACATCACCAATCCGGTGAAGCATTTCAGCTGGGGTTCCTCGGCCGAGACGCTGCGGAACAACGCCGACATCATCGTCATCCCCTGCGCCAACCAGTTGGGTCGCCACACCGATTACGGGCAGATGGCGGAGAATCTGGAGAAGTCGGGCCTGCCGATCGTCGCCATCGGCCTCGGCGCCCAGGCGAACAGCTATGACCACGACATCGAACTCAACCCCGGCACCCTGCGCTGGGCCCAGGTGATCGCGGCGTCGAACCCGTCCTCCGCCACGTCGCCCAACATCTACACCCGCGGCGCCTACACCACCGCGCAGTTGGAAAAGCTCGGCATCACCGGCTCCCTGCCGGGCGGCTGCCCGTCGCATTTCCTGAACCAGGCGCCGGGGCTGGGCCGCAGGATCCACGCGAACTGGTCGGCGCTGGACCTGCCGCGCTCGATCACGGTGGCCGGCGGCCATCAGGCCTGGATCAAGACGCGGGAGATCGAACACCAGCTGATCGCCCTGATGATGGACCCCATCGCGCCGGGCCAGTACATCGTCCAGTCGATGGGCGAGATGATCAAGGCTTCGCGCGGGCTGTTCGACGGCATCGACGCGCATGCGCTGAAGGAAATCCACCGCCACACCGTGCCGCACTACTCCTTCGAGGAGTTCAAGGCCTGGTGCCGGAACTACATGCGCTCCTACTATGACGTGCCGGCCTGGATGGACAATCTGCGCCAGCAGGATCTGACCATCGGCTGCCGCTATCACGGTGTCGCCCTGGCGATCCAGGCGGAGCGGATGGGCCTGACGGTGACCATCGATTCCCGCACGCGCGAATTGTGCGAGAACACCGGCGTTCCTTATGTCGACGCCGCCGACCTGACGGCGCCGTTGACCCGCAGCCGCCTGAAATCGCTTATCAAATTCGATCCCGACGCCTATGACCGCCACCGCGCGGAATCGGCCGCCCGCTACCTGGATTTCCTGGTCGCCAACCGGCTGCAGCCGGCCCCCTTCCTGAAGTCCATCGCCGCCGGCAAGTGATGCAGGCCGTGTCGCCGATGCTGCGCCGCCGGACCGCGGCGCTCGCGCTGTCGCTGGGCCTCGCCATGTTGTCGGGGACCGCGGCTGCGCAGGCGCTGACGGTCAGGAAGGCCGGGGAGCTGGAAACCGTCACCTCCTGGCAACGCGACGCCTGCGCGAAGAGGGACGCGCCGGACACCCCGGCGCGCGCCTTCCGCGACGCCGGCGGCACCGTGCATCTGATCGCCTCGCATTCCACCGCGCGGGCCCTCACCGGCCCGTCGCTGGACTCGGTGCGCCCCAACTGCGCCGTCATCTTCCAGGGCCATGGACAGGACGACCCGCGCCTGCACGACGACCGCAGTTGGATCTCGTCCTTCTATACGCTGGACGGCAGCACGGTCTTCGCGCTGGTCAGCAACGAGTTCCATGCCCAGAAGCGGCGGGCGCTCTGCCCGTCCGGCGACTATATGCGCTGCTGGCGAAACAGTATCACCGCGGCGGTCTCCACCGACGGCGGGGCGAGCTTCCGGCTGAGCGCGGCGCCGCCCGACCATACCGTCGCGACCTTGCCCTATCCCTACAGCGGCGACGCCGGCCGGCGCACCGGCTACTTCGCGCCCACCAACATCGTCCGCCATGGCGACCATTGGTACGCTTTCTTCTGGGCGGAACGCTTCGGCGCGCAGAAACGCGGCGCCTGCCTGATGCGGACCGACAACCTCGCCGATCCGCAATCCTGGCGGGGCTGGGACGGGAAATCCTTTACGGTCCGCTTCGTCCGCGACGGCCAAGCCGACGACCCGCCGGACGCGCATCTCTGCGCCCCGGTAGCCCCCGGAGTTCTCCAAGGCACCGTCCGCAGCATCGTCCGCCACCGGGCGAGCGGCCAGTTCATCGCCACGCTGGCAGCGACCCGCGACGGGCAGACCGGCATCTGGACCGCCACCTCGCCGGATCTGCTCAACTGGTCGAAGCCGCAACTGCTGTGGACGGCCCCCCTGCTGTTCCGCTACGGCTGCGGCGATGCCGCCGCCTTCGACTACCCCGCCCTTCTCGACCCCGGCAGCCAAAGCCGCAATTTCGAGGATATCGGCGGAACCGCCTATCTCTACATGACGCGGCTGAACCTGACCTGGTGCAAAATCACCTGGAACCGCGATCTCGTCCGCATGCCGGTCGAGATCTCCACATCCGGGCCGTAACGGAAACGCCCCCGGAAAGGCGACCGGCCCGCATCCCGGATGCGAATCCGGAATGCAGGCCGAGCAAAAGGCCGATCAGGCCAGAAACTCCGCCAGTTCCACGCCGCGCTCCCGGCCAAGGCTGTCCAGCATCGCCAGGGTGGCGCCGTCGAGCGGGATGCCGTCGGCCAGCCGCTGCCGGCGGGTCCGGCTTTCCGGCTCGCCAGGCAACTGAATGGACTCGGCGCCGGTTGCGGTCGGCGTGTCGCGGATATAGGCGACCAGATCGTCGAGGTCCGCGGCCCACCGGGCGTTGCCGCCGCGTGCCGGGTCGAAGACGATGGCGAACATGTTGTTCATCACCCGGCCGGAATCCTGGTGCGACGGCGTGCCGGGCATCGCCGACGCCAGCGCCCCGGCCAGCACGTCGCACATCAGCGACAGGCCGAAGCCCTTGTGGCCACCCAGCGGCAGCAGCGCGCCGGAGGGATCCTGGAACATCACGCCGGGATCGCGGGTGGGGTCGCCTTGCCGGTCGAGCAGCAGGCCGGGCGCCATCTCCTGTCCCTTGCCCATGGCGACGCGGCATTTGCCGACTGCCACGGCGCTGGTGGCGAAATCGAGGATCAGGGCCGGAGTCTCCTGCGTGGCCGGGATGGCGATGCAGATCGGGTTGGTGCCCAGCCGCGGCCGGGTGCCGTCATGCGGCGCCACCGCCGGGCGGGTGACGACATTGACGAAGGCCAGGACGACGAGCCCCGCATCGCTGCACTGCTCGCCATAGGAGCCGACCCGGCCGATGTGATGGCTGTCGCGCAGGGACAACACCGCCAGCCCGTCCCGCCGCGCCCGCTGGATGGCGAGGTCGGTCGCCTCCCGCGCGATCACCTGACCATAGCCGCTTCCGCCCGCGACCGACAGGAAGGGCCCCGACTCGCCGATCACGGTAGCGTGCTGGTTGGGGCGCAGCAGACCGGCGGCGATGGCCGGCATATACATGGCGAGCATGCCGACGCCGTGGCTGTCATGCCCGCGCAGATTGGCCTCGATCAGATGGTCGGCCACAACCCGCGCCTCTTCCGCCTCGCTGCCGGCCGCCCGCAACAAGCGGCGGACGGCCTCGGACAGCCTGCCGGCCTGCACCGGCCGGATGCCGGTCCCATAGACGCCGGCATTGAAGGATGCCGCAGCGGCGAAGGGGTCTCTTTGAATCTCGGTCATCATCTGCCTTCCCGATGGGCAACCGCCGCCACCGGGCGACGGCCCCATTTCCGGTGCCTATTTGGTCCCGGCTGCACAACCGGAACAAGTGCGGAAATGGAAGGGCGGAATCCGACCGGGGCGACTCCCGGCGGCACGGGCCGCCGGGAGCCCATCACCTTCGGGTCAGGCCGCGTTGACCTCGGCCACGAAGCGACGGACCTCGTCCTTCAGACGCTCCGACTGTTCCGACACGTTTTCCACGCTGGTGGACACCAGGCGCATCCGCTCGCTGGTGGTGGTCATGGTCGCCGACAGCGAGCCGACGCTGCTGGTGACCTGACGCGAGTTGTCGGCGGCGGCGCGGGCGTTGGCGAAGATCTGGTGGGTCGCCGCCTCCTGCTGCTGCACGGCGGACGCCACCTCGCCATTCAGGGCGCTTAGGTTGGTGATCAGGCTGGCGATGCCCTCGATGGCGCCGATGGCGTTGGCGGTCGCCGCACGGATCGCCCCCACCTGCGATTGGATATCCTCGGTCGCCTTGGCGGTCTGGGTGGCGAGGCTCTTCACCTCGCTGGCCACGACGGCGAAGCCCTTGCCGGCCTCACCGGCGCGGGCGGCCTCGATGGTCGCGTTCAGCGCCAGCAGGTTGGTCTGCCCGGCGATGGAGTTGATCAGTTCAACCACCGCGCCGATCTGCTCGGCGGCGGACGCGAGGCCGGTGACGATGCCGGTGGTGTTGGACGTCTCCGTCACCGCGCGCGACGCGGTCTGGGCGGCGCTTTCCACCTGACGGCTGATGGCGGCGATCGACCCGCGCAGCTCCTCGCTGGCCTGGGCGGCGGATTCGACGCTGTCGGACGCGCCCTGGGCGGCGCCGGCGGCGGCATGGGCCTGATCGGTGGTGCTGGCCGCGTCGTTGCTGAGGGCGGCGGTTCGCTCGTGCAGGGCGACGGTGGTGGTGCTGAGCGTCGCCACGACCTCGTCCATCGCGCGGGCGAACTCGGCGGCGCGGGCGGACAGGCGCTCGCGCTGGATGTCGCGGGCGGCGCGGTCCAACTCGGCACGCTCGGCCTCGTCGCGGGCGGTCTGCAGGGTGGTGGCGAGGCCGGCCACGGCGCGGGCCATGTCGCCGATCTCGTCCGGGCGGTCGGCATGGGGCACGGCGACGGTCAGGTCGCCGCCGCCGATGCGGCCCAGCACGTCGCGAACCGCCAGCAGCGGACGCGACAGTCCGCGCGAGACCCAGATGCCGATGCCGACGCTGATCGCCAGCAGCAGCAGGGTGACGCCCACTTCACGCAGGGCGCGGGCCTGGAATTCCTCCTCGACGTCGTCGGTATAGACGCCGGTGCCGATCATCCACTGCCAGGGCTGGTAGCCGGTGGCGTAGGCGATCTTCGGCGACGGATCGGCGGCGTCGGTGCGCTTGTGGCGGAAGGCGACGAAACCGCCGCCGGCCTTGGCCGCGTCCGTCATCTGCACGTTGAAGGGAACGCCGTCGGGATCCTTCAGGTTCAGCAGGTTCTTGCCCTCGACCTGCGGGCGCAGGCCGTGGACCAGGCTGACGCCCGAATAATCATAGATGAAGAAATACTCGCCGTTGCCGTAGCGCATTGCGCGCACGGCGTTGCGGGCAAGCTCCTGCGCTTCGCCGCGCTGCAGCTTGCCGGCCTTCTCCTGCTCGCCATAAAGCGCGATCACGGAGGATGCGGCGTCGACCATCTCCTTGACCTTGGCCTTGCGCTGTTCGATCAGGTTCGTGCGCATTCCCGTCAGGTGGACGGTGGCACCGGCGAGCGTGCTGAGCAGCGCCACGCCGAACACCAGCAGCATCAGCCGCGTAC
Organism: Azospirillum ramasamyi; assembly: GCF_003233655.1. NCBI lineage: Bacteria > Pseudomonadati > Pseudomonadota > Alphaproteobacteria > Rhodospirillales > Azospirillaceae > Azospirillum > Azospirillum ramasamyi. The sequence continues at coordinate 46,051 of NZ_CP029832.1, read as the reverse complement.
CAATCTTGAGCTTCATTACGCCCTACTCCTCAGTCCTGATCCACGCGGCTCCGCATGGCATCCATGTATCGTTCGGTTTGTTCGGTTGGTCGTCTTCGGTCAGGCCGCGCATCCGGCCAGCCTCTCCAGCTGGTCGCAGCGCCACCGTCCCGGCCCGCCCGGCGGGGCGGACAGGCGGGTGAAGGCCACGACCTCGCAATTCTCCAGTTCCACCCCCGGCCGTCCGGCCAGACGGTGCAGCAGGATGCGGCCGATCCCCTTGCTGCCGACCAGCAGCGGCCGGCGGGCCAGCAGGCCGGCGGACGAGGCGGCGAGTTCCTCCACCCCGTCGAGGACGCGCGCGGCGAACACGCCCTCGCTCTCCCCGCCCGGCGGAGTTTCGCCGGCGGCGAACCAGGGGCGGGTCAGGTCGATCGGCAGCCCGTTCCACCGCCCCAGCCCGCGTTCGCGCAGCCAGTCGCGGTGGATCAGCGGGACGCCCAGCGCCTCCGCGAACAGGGCGCCGGTGACCGCCGTGCGCCGCAGCGGTCCGGCGATCACCAAGCCGCAGTCGTGGCCCTGGGCGCGGAAGCGCTTCGCCGCAAGGCGGGCCTGCTCGACGCCATGTTCGGTCAGCACGATGTCGCGGTCACCGCCGCAGCGCACGCCGCGGCGGTTGTCCTCGGTCTGGCCGTGGCGCACGAAATGGAACCGGTCGGTCATCGCCCGCTCCCTCACCGGAACAGGAGGCGGTCGGCCCCGGCGGTCCAGCCGACGGTGCTTTCCGCCGGCCAGCCATGGGGGGCCGCCATCCAGCGGCGCAGGGCATCGATGTGCAGCGGATCGCTGAGCGTCGGGGTATGGCCGACGTCCGGCACATGGACGACGCTGACCCGCGGCTTTTCCAACATCCGCGCGATCGTCGAGTCGAGCAGGGCGTCGCTCATCATGCCGTGGACCAGCAGGACCGGGCAGGCGACGCGCTGCCAGTCGTCCCACTGGTCGTGATCCTGGGCGGCGGCGTCGCGGTAGCATTGCAGCGCTCGGATGTCGTGACGGTAGACGCGGCCGCCGTTCTCCTCCGACCAGCGGGTCTGGTGGAAGCTGTTGTGCAGCAGCACGGTGTCGTCCACCGGCCCGTCATTCTTCTGGGCCGCGCCGGTGCGGTGGAACAGCTGTGCCGGGTGGCGGAAGACATAGTGGCGCGCGACCGATTCGGCGCGGCGGCGGCGGCGCTCGTTCGGGATGAAGGGGCCGATGTCGTTGAGGATGAGGCCGCGGACCAGTTCCGGCGCCTGGGCCGCCACCCGCATGGCGACATTGCCGCCGAGCGAGGAGCCGAGCAGAGTCACCGACCCCAGCCGCTTGTGCCGGATCAGCGCCATCACCTGGGCGACATTGCCGTCGAAACTGTAGTCGGACTGTTCCGCCAGCCAGCCGCTGCGGCCCCGCCCCGCCCAGTCCAGGCACAGGACATGGTAGTGGCGCGACAGGGCGCGGGCGATGTAGTCGAAGCGCCGGGCAGAATTGGCGATGCCGCCGAGGCAGATCAGCGCCGGATTGCGCGGATTTCCCCATTCCGTGTAGGCGAGGCGGATGCTGTAGTCGTTTCGCAGCCGCTCCACCGTGCCGGGCTGCAGTTCGGCGCTGTGTGTGTAGTCGAAATGGCGCAGGGTATGGCCGGCCCCGATCAGCGGCTCGACCACCCGCATGATCGTCTCGTAGGTCTTCCAATTGATCTCTTCGACCGATCCGATGCCGATGGCATCCAGCGTGGCGCGCAGCGCCTCCATCGCGCGGCCGTGGCGGCCGTCGACAGGAAGGGTCTGGCCACCGCAATGCGGCGGGGCCGGCATGGCGCGAAGCGGCTCCACGAGCATCTGGTCAGGCATGGGCGTCTTCGCCTCCGTGAGAGATGGGTGGGGAATCGAGGAATGCGGAAAAGACGGAATGGTCATCGTGTTCATGGGACTGCGCCCTTTCCGGCCGTCCGTGACGCGGGGGCCGCGGCCGGGGCCAGCAGGAACACCGCGCAGAAGGCCGTGCCGCACAGCACGCCCAGCGCGCCAAGCGTCACCAGCGCCGCCTGTATCCCGAAGCGGTCGGCGACGGCGGCGGCCAGCAGCGGACCGGCGACCGACCCGCCCCGCTCCAGCAGGCGGTAGACGCCGAAGACGCTCGATTCGCCCATGCGGGCGCATTCCGCACGGCAGATCTCCGGCACCAGGGCCAGTTGGGTGGCGTTGTTCAGGGCGTGGGCGACGCCCAACGCCGCGATGCCGGCCAGGATGCCCGGAACACCCGGATCCTGAAGAATCGCCAGCGCGCCCGCCCCGCCGACCAGCCCGCCGATCCCGGCGAACAGGGCGTGGCGGCCGGTGCGGTCGGCCAGCCGCGACACCCAGGGACCGAGCAGCACGATGATCAGCCCGTAGGTCATCATCAGCCGGCCGATCCCGGCCGGGGTTTCGCCCGCCGCGTGGAGGGAAACCGGAACCAGATAGAAGAGGTAGCCGGTCAGCATCAGCTTCGTCGGCACCGACGAGAACAGCAGCAGGGCGACGAAACGCTGATTGGCGAGCAGGCCGCCAACGTCGCCCAGGCGGAAGCGGCGGGCCCGCCCACGCTCCCCCCGGTCGGCCGGCAGCAGGGTCGCGGCGGCGAAAGATGCTGCCAAGGCCTGCAGGGCCGAGGCTGCGAAGGTGGCGCGATAGCCGAGAAGGTCGGCCAGAATTCCGCCCAGCGGCGCACCGCACAGCCCGGCGACGACCACGGCGGCGACGAATTGCGCCATGCCGCGCGCGCGCTGTCCGGCCGGGGTGTGGCGGGCGATGAAGCCCTGCGCCCCGATGAACATCACCGCATAGCCGAGCGCGCAGGCGCTGCGCCACAGCAGCAATTCGGCCATCGAGCCGGCCAGCGCCGTCCCGGCGAAGCCGGCGACCGCCGGCAGGGTTCCCAGCAGTAGGGTGCGACGGCTGCCGAAGCGGTCCGCCCAGGCACCGGCGAAGGGGGTGAAGACCGCGACCAGGGCCATGAACAGCCCGATCGGCAACCCCATCATCAAGGTTTCCGACAGGCCGGGCACCGGCGTGTATAGCTCGCGCGTGTAGAGCGGCAGGAAGGAGCGCGACAGCTCTTCCGCCAGCATGAACAGGAACAGCGCGGCGCGCATCCCCGCCACCGCCGATGCGGGTAACGGTGCCGAGCGGCGCGGCGGCGCGGCGAGCAGAAGCAGAGCCTCGAACGCCAGCAGAAGCGAAACGAGCAGCAGAACGGCGCCGTCGAAGAGGACGCCGCCGAGCGCCTCTGCCGGCAGCACGGAGGCCAGTTGCGGCAGCACCCCGGCCGCGAATGCGATCAGTGCCGCCGCCACCATCATGACCGCGCGCAAGGGCGTGGCTCCAGCCGCACGCAGCAGGGCCGGCGTCAGCAGGGCAGACAGTGCCACCGCGGCCAAAACCGCAGCGGCAACCGTCAGCGAACGGTCAAGAAAGCCATTGATTGCAACCTGTGCGGCATCGGACTCAATTGCCAATGCATAGTTTGTATAAAATTTAGCGCAAACAAGAAAATATAGGGTAACGAGGCTAGTTGTCGTGATAACAGGCAGAGTCACGCGCGGACGTGCGACCGAATTTGGGGGCATGGGAAGCTCCAGACACACAACCGCCTTCAAGAGGTTGGCCGGAGACTAAATCGTAACTCCAAATAATTGGTAAACTGAAATTGCGATGAAAACAAAAATGCATTCTTGATTGCTACATATCCCAGTATTCATTTGGCTCATGCCACTGATACTTTGTATATTCTATAAAATGCCGATAGATATTCGTAGCGCTAGGAAACCAGCGGATTTTTTGCGAAATGACCCCGTGTTTTTCTGCGTTATACCGCATACGAAAGCAATCACCCCCCATTGCCCCAATAAAAATCTCAGGATGCGGTGCAGCATATGCTGTTCGTCGCTATTTCAAATTGGAGTGCTGCCACCATCTCCGCGCCAAGCGGGTTCAGCGGGGAGCCATGCAGACAAATCACCCCACACCCGCATATCAAGATTGCAAGGAGCGCTGCAGTGGCGACTTCTGCGGGAGCCAGTGAGGCGGAGTGACGGTCAACCGCCGCAACCCTTCGGAACACGCATCCTTCGGGGGGTGGCTGACGATTCCGGCAAAAGGTTCGGGTTCGGAAAACATAGCAGCTTGCATACTCATTGTCCCGACGCATACTTGAATGATACCAATTCGCAATTCGGCCAGGAGTCCCGCCAATGCCGGAAGCCGAAGCCGCCCGGCCGACCCCGAATGCCTGGAGAAATTCCGGCCCGGACGACGAGAACCGGCCTAGCCTGCCGGAAGTCCACGCCTCCGTCGCGGTGCCGCAGGGCGGACTGTGGCTGCGCCGGATGCTGGCCTTTGCCGGGCCGGGCTACATGGTGTCGGTCGGCTATATGGATCCCGGCAACTGGGCGACCGATCTCGCCGGCGGGTCGCAGTTCGGCTACACGCTGCTGGCCGTCGTCATGTTGTCGAACCTGATGGCGATCCTGCTGCAATCGCTGGCCGCAAGGCTCGGCATCGTCACCGGGCGCGATCTCGCCCAGGCCTGCCGCCACCATTACCCGCGACCGGTCAACCTGATGCTGTGGGTGGCGTGCGAAGCGGCGATCATCGCCTGCGACCTTGCCGAGGTCATCGGCACCGCCATCGCGCTGAACCTGCTGTTCGGCATCCCGCTGATCGGCGGCGCGCTGATCACCGCGCTGGACGCCTTCCTGGTCCTGCTTCTGATGCAGCGGGGGTTCCGCTATCTCGAAGCCTTCGTGATCGCGCTGCTGGCGGTCATCGCCGGCTGCTTCATCGTGCAGATCGCCGCCGCGGCGCCGCCGGTCGCCGCCGTCCTGCAGGGCTTCGTGCCGTCGGCGGAGATCGTCATGAACCCCGAGATGCTCTATATCGCCATCGGCATCCTGGGGGCGACGGTGATGCCGCACAACCTGTACCTCCATTCCTCCATCGTGCAGACGCGGGCCTATCCGCGGACGGAGGAAGGGCGGCGCGACGCCATCACCTGGGCCACCGCCGACAGCACCATCGCGCTGATGCTGGCCCTGTTCGTCAACGCCGCCATCCTGATCCTCGCGGCCAGCGTCTTCCACGGCAGCGGCCATACCGAGGTGGCGGAGATCGGACAGGCGTTCGAACTGCTGTCTCCCCTGCTCGGTCTCGACATCGCTTCGACGCTGTTCGCGGTGGCGTTGCTGGCCTCGGGGCTGAACTCCACGGTCACGGCGACGCTGGCCGGCCAGATCGTGATGGAGGGCTTCCTGCGGCTGCGGCTGCCCCACTGGGCGCGCCGGCTGCTGACCCGCGGGCTCGCCATCATCCCGGTGGTGGTGGTGACGGCGATCTTTGGCGAACGCGGCACGGCCCAGCTTCTGGTGTTCAGCCAGGTGGTGCTGTCGATGCAACTGCCCTTCGCGGTGATCCCGCTGGTCCGCTTCGTCACCGACCGCAGCAAGATGGGCAGCTTCGCCGTCCCCGGCTGGGTCGCCACCCTGTCCTGGATCGTGGCCACGGCGATCGTCGTGCTGAACCTGAAGCTGCTGTACGACACCGTCCTGGCTTGACGGCCGAACGGTCGCAGCCGATCAGTCGCGATAGGGGCCGAACCAGCCGAGTCCGTCCTCGGTCCGGCCCCGCGGGCGGTATTCGCAGCCGACGAAACCGCCATAATCCAGCCGGTCCAGTTCGGCGAACAGGAAGGGCCAGTTCAGTTCCTCCCCGTCCGGTTCCTGGCGGGACGGAACCGACGCGATCTGGATGTGGCCGATCATCGGCATCAGCCGGCGCAGGGCCATGGTCACGTCGCCATGCAGGATCTGCCGGTGGTAGATGTCGAACTGCAGCCGGACGTTCGAGCGGCCGATGCCGGCGATCAGTCCTTCCGCGGCGGCGAAATCATTCAGGAAATAGCCGGGCATGTCGCGGCCGTTGATCGGTTCCAGCATCAGTTCGATGCCGCGTTCGCCCAGCGCATCGGCGGCATGCAGCACCGCGTCGCGATACCGCGCAGCCGCCGCCGGGTCGCCGGAATCGGCCAGCCCGGCCATCAGGTGCAGCCGCCGGCAGCCCGTCGCCTCGGCATAGCGCAGCGCGGCGGCGACGCCCGCCTTCACTTCCCCGAAGCGGCCGGGCAGAGCCGCCAGCCCCCGCTCCCCCGCCGCCCAGTCGCCGGGCGGCATGTTGAACAGGGCCTGGGTCAGGCGATTGCGCTGCAGGCGTCCGGCGATCTCGTCCGGCGCATGGTCGTAGGGGAACAGGCACTCCACGGCGCGGAAGCCGGCATCCGCCGCGGCGTCGAAGCGGTCGAGGAACGGACGCTCCGTGAACATCATCGTCAGGTTTGCGGCGAAACGGGGCATGGCGCGGACCGGCCTTGGCGGGAGGAATATCCGGGGGCCGGCCCCGGCGGATGCGGCCGGACAACCAGCCATATCAGCGCGGGATTCAAGAGCAGCCGTTCCAAAAGGTCAAGGCCGTCCCGGCCGGACTCGTATCATCGGGCGTAAAGTCTGACCCATCAGACTTTACGCTCGCCCTCAGACGGCGGGCGCGGCCGTCCGGCCGCTTGCCTTCGCAGGCATGGGCCTGCGGGGCCGCAATCGCGGCCCTTACCGCCGAGCGTAGGTCAGGACTTGCGCTCGGCGGTATCAACCGTTGCGGTAGGTGTAGCTGTAGCCGTTGATCGCCGGCGCGCCGCCAAGATGGGCGTAGAGCACCTTGGAGCCCTCCGGGAACCAGCCCTTCCTGACGAGGTCGATCATGCCCTGCATCGACTTGCCCTCATACACCGGGTCGGTGATCATCGCCTCGGTGCGGGCGGCGAGGCGGATGGCCTCGTTGGTCTCGGCGCTCGGCACGCCATAGGCGGGATAGGCATAGTCCTCCAGGATGACGATCTCGTCGTCGCGGACCTTGCGGCCCAGTTCGACGAGTTCGGCCGTGCCGTCGACGATCTGACGGACCTGGCTGCGGGTCTGCTCCGGCGTGCCGGAGGCGTCGATGCCGATCACTCGGTCGGCCCGGTCATCGGCGGCGAAGCCGACGATCATGCCGGCCTGGGTCGACCCGGTCACCACGCAGACGACGATGTAGTCGAACCTGAAGCCGAGTTCGGCTTCCTGCTTGCGCACCTCCTCGGCGAAGCCGACATAGCCGAGCCCGCCATATTTGTGCACCGACGCGCCGGCCGGAATGCCGTAGGGCTTGCCGCCGGCATCCTTGACCGACTGGATCGCGTCCTCCCAGCTCTTGCGGATGCCGATGTCGAAGCCATCTGGAACGATGCGGCTATCCGCCCCCATCAGGCGGGTCAGCAGGATGTTGCCGACGCGATCATAGACGGCATCCTCGTGCGGCACCCAGCTTTCCTGCACCACGACGCATTTCATGCCGATCTTGGCCGCCGTCGCCGCCACCATGCGGGTGTGGTTGGATTGCACGCCGCCAATGGACACCAACGTGTCGGCCCCCGACGCGATGGCGTCCGGAACGATGTATTCCAGCTTGCGCAGCTTGTTGCCGCCCATGGCAAGGCCGGAGTTGCAGTCGTCGCGCTTGGCGTAGATCTCGACCTTGCCGCCGAGCGCGTCGGTGAGCCGCGGCAGAAACTCGATCGGGGTCGGGCCGAAGGTGAGCGGATAGCGTTCGAAACGGTCGAGGCGCATCGTGGCATGCTCCAATGGTGAGGTGGAGCAACGGTATCATCCGATTTTTGAAAGGTGCTTCCATAGTTCGGCCATCAATTTCCGACTATCAGGCTATTGCCGGCTCTTATTGAGACGAATAGCCTCTTCTCAGGGCAAAAATGGAAGAGTCTTTCATGGCTGAAAAGCTCGATGCGGTGGATCGTCGGATTCTGCAACATCTACAAAGGGATGGACGGATGACCAACGCGGATGTCGCCGCCGCCGTCCATGTCAGTCCGGCGACCTGCCACCGGCGCACCCAGCGCCTGTTCGGGGACGGTTATATCCGGTCCGTGCGGGCGGAAATCGCGCCGGCCAAGGTGGACCGCGGGACGCTGGTGATCGTCGGGGTCGTGCTGGACCGCTCGACGCCGGAAAGCTTCGGCGACTTCGAGAATGCGATCCGCAAGCTTCCCTTCGTGCTGGACTGCCATCTGGTCGCCGGCGATTTCGACTTTTTCCTGAAGATCCGCGTCAGCGACATCGCCGATTTCAACGAGTTGCACGGGCGGCAACTGATCGCCCTGCCCGGCGTGCGGCAGACGCGGACCTTCTTCGTGATGAAAGAGGTCATCGACAACGCCCTGCTGGATTTCTGAACGGAGCGCCGGCCGTCGCCGTTCCCGAGCATGGCGCCCCTCCAACGACGGCCAAGGGATTGCTGCCATGCCGCCTGGAACGCAGCGGACGCCGGTTCACCGCAGGCTGTGCCATGTGACTTTCCGCAGTTCCTCTTGTGATTGGCTGCGCCGGACGGCGGAGCCGGGTATGCTCCCCGCCGCGACCAAGGTGTAAAGGACAGCAAGGGGACGGGAATGGCGACCAGACGGCGCAAGTTACCACGAAAGCGCAAGGGCCGGCAGGTGACGGCCGTCCGCGGGACGGCGGCGGACACCATCAACACGGGCCGGCCGTCGCCCGGCGGCCTCACCACGGCGGTGCGGGGGGCGGCGGCGAGGGCGACGGCGGTGCCCGGCGCCAAGGGGCGCAGGCCAAACTTCTCCGCCACGCCCGATGCCGCCGCCGGGCGCTTCCTCAGCCCCGAACAGCAATATCTGCTGAAGAAGCGGCGCGAGGCGGAGCAGCGCGAGGCGAGGGACCGCCGCACCGCTCTCGCCATCATCCTGGCGCTGGTGCTTGTCGTGGCCGGGGCGGTTGCCGGGCTGGTCTGGCTCTGGCGCTCTCCGGTCGCCTGAGGGAAACCCGGGGCAGCGAGAGCAACCGGGGCAACCAGGGCAACCGGGTCTCAGGCCGCCAAGGCGGCCTCCAGACCGGCGGCGATGCCCAGAAGGCTGCGGTCGCTGCCCCGGCGGCCCATCGCCATCAACCCGACCGGCAGCCCGGCGGTCGGCACCGGCAGCGAGATCGCCGGCACGTCGAACAGATTGGCGATGCGGGGGTTGCGCAGCAGCAGCAGGTTGACGCGGTGGAAGGCGGCATCCTCCAGCACATCGGCGATGGCGGGAGCCGTCAGCGGAACGGTCGGCAGCAGCAGAACCGGATGACGGGCCATCCGCTCGTCCATCAGGCGGATCAGATCGGCGCGGCGGCGCTGCATGCGGACGTAATCGGCGGCGGGCGTCCGGCCGCCGGCCTCGATGCGGGCGCGGGTCTTGGGATCGATGCCGTCCAGCGCCGTGATGCCGAGTTCCGCCAGCGTCGCCGCAAGCTCGATGGCGGTGAAGACGCCGATGCGGTCCAGATCGGCCAGGGCGTCCAGTTCCGCGTCGATGGAGCCCTCGACAATCCGGGCACCGGCGGCGCGCAAGCGGTCCAGCGCCCCCTCGAAGGCGGTGGCGACCGCCGGCTCGACCCCGTCGAACAACCGCCCGCGCGGCACCAGGAAGGACTGACCGGCAACCGGCAATGGACCCAGCGCCGCCGGGTCGCCGTCGCCCAGAATTGAATCGAGCAAGGCCGCATCCGCGACCGTCGCGGCGACCGGGCCGACGACATCCAGCGACCGGGACAACGGGAAGGCCCCCTCGGCCGAAAGGCGGCCGGAGGTCGGCTTGAACCCCACCGCGCCCGACAGCGCCGCCGGAATGCGCAGCGAACCGCCGGTGTCGCTGCCGACCGCGAGTTCCGCCATGCCGTCCACCACCGAGATCACCGCACCGGACGAGGAACCGCCCGGCACCCGAGAGCGGTCGCGCGGGTTGCCGGGATTGCCGTAATGGGGGTTGATGCCGACGGCGGAGAAGGCGAACTCGGTCATGTGGGTGCGGCCGACGATGACGGCGCCGGCGGCACGAAGCCGCGCCACGGCACGGGCGTCGCGCCGGGCGGCGGGCTGGCCGCGCAGAATGGCGGAGCCGGCCGCGGTGGTGTCGCCCGCCACATCGAACAGCGCCTTGACCGAGACGATTCGGCCGTCGAGCGGCCCCAGCGGCCGGCCTGCCGCGGCCCGGCGGTCGCTGGCTGCGGCGGCGGCACGAGCCTCGTCGGCATAGACGTCGGTGAAGACCATCGCGCCCTGCCGCTCCGGGTCGGCGATGCGGGCAAGCGCCGCCTCCAGCCGGTCGGACGCGGACGGATGGGGGATGGCGGATACGGACATGGCGGGTTCCTGGCAAGTCAAGGGGCGGTCCTGACCAAAGCGGGACGTCCCATCGCATGTGCCACATCGGCATCAGCTTGGCGACCAGGATCATGCGGCCGATGGAACGGGCAACGGCGACAGATGCCGGCGCCGCTCGCAACCGACAGAGCCTTTTGGCTACTTTAGATTTTTATCATTCTCCCGTGTGGAATCATCCTGAACCCTACCTTCGTCTAGGTATTTGCCCTTCGGCCGATGGCGCGTGCCGATGGCCTGTGATAAGCAGGAGAGAATGAAGCGGACCGAGCAGACACACGGCCGACGCGAGTACCCCGGCTCAGACACGGCCTTTGCAGTTCCGAAGCCGGGGGGATTGATCGTCAACGGCCGGCCTTTTCCGGAATGACTCACGGAAGGACGCACTCCGATGCCTGCAACGCCTCACTTCCATCCGCCCGGCGGCAGTCCCTTGGGAGTTCCTGAGCGCCACATCGCCATCGTCGGCGCAGGCTTCACCGGCAGCCTGCTGGCGGCCCACCTGCTGCGCGGCGCGCGGTCGCCCCTGGTGGTCCATCTGATCGAATATGGCAGCAGACCGGGAACCGGCGTCGCCTATTCCACCCCCAACGGCGCCCATGTGCTGAACGTCCGCGCCTATAACATGAGCGCCTATCCGGACGACCCGCGCCATTTCCTGCGCTGGCTGTGGAGCCGGCCGGAAGGGCCGACAGCGGAACAGCCGGTGCCGCCCAGCGGCCACGCCTTCGTGTCGCGCGCCCTTTACGGCACCTACATCCAGGACGTTCTGGCGGAAGCGCAGGCGGAGGCCCCCAGCCACGCGCGCCTCAACCTGATCCGCGGCGAGGCGGTGGACGTCCGCACCGAGGAACCGGCCAACGGCAGACGTACGGTGCATGTGCGCCTCGGCGACGGCCGCGTGGTCAGCGCCGATACCGCCGCGCTCTGCATCGGCAACTTCCCGCCATCGGCGCCCTCCCTGGCTTCGGCGACGGCGGCGGAGGCCTTCGCGTCCGACCGCTTCATCGGCGACCCGTGGGATGCCGCCGCCATCGGCCGCATCGGCCAGGACGCGTCGGTCGCCATTCTCGGCACCGGCCTGACCATGGTGGACACGGTGCTGTCACTGCTCGACCAGGGGCATCGCGGCCCGATCACCGCCGTGTCGCGCCGCGGCCTGCTGCCGATGCGCCATGAGGAGACGCGGCCCTACACCTCCTTCCTGCATCCCGACGTGCTGCCCAGCACGGTGCTGGACGTGCTGATCGCGTTGAAGGCGGATGCGCGCCGGGCGGTCGCGGACGGCTATGACTGGCGGTCGGCCTTCGACGCGCTGCGTCCGCACCATCACCGCATCTGGTCGCATCTGCCGATGGAGGAGCGCCGCCGCTTCCTGCGTCACGCCCGCCCCTTCTGGGAGGTGCACCGCCACCGCATGGCCCCGCAGGTGGCCGACCGGATCGCCGCCGCCCGTGCGGCCGGCCAGTTGACGATCCTGCCGGGCCGGCTGAAGGACGCGGCATCGACCGCGAATGGGCTGGACCTGCACATCGTCGAGCGCGGAGGCGGCTCGACGCGGGTGCTGTCGCCGAATGCGCTGATAAACGCGACCGGCACCAACTGCGACTACACCCGCATCCGTCATCCGCTGGTGCGCTCGCTGCTGGACCGCGGCCTCGCGCGGCCGGACCCGCTGCGGCTGGGGCTGGACGTGACCGAAGGCGGTGCGGTGATCGCCGCCGACGGCACCCCGGCGCCCTGTCTGCTGGCCTTCGGCCCGGTCGCCAAGGCGCCCTTCTGGGAAATGACCGCCGTGCCCGAACTCCGCAGCCAATGCGCGGACGCGGCCCGGCGGATACTGGACGGCCTCACCGGCGGCGCCGCGACCGGCCAAGGGGCGATGCCGGTGATGCCGGTTCTGGAGCGCACCGGTCCACGGCGGATTTAGGGAGCGGATTTAGGGATAGGATGTGAAGTGGCGGAAGCTCACCGCGCCTTCGGCAGCGGCGGCGCGTAGCCGCCGGCCTTGCTGGTGCGCAGGCCGAGCGCCGCCAGCCCCTCCACCAGCTTCACGGCGGCGGTGACGCCGTCGACCACGGGCAGGCCCATCTCCTCGCTCAGCGAGCGGGCGAGCTCGGCCATGCCGGCGCAGCCCAGCACGATGGTCTCGGCTCCGTCCTGCTCCATGGCCCGGCGGATTTCGGCGCGCACGCGGCCGACGGCGCCCGACGCCGGGTCCTCCAGCGCCAGGACGGGCACGCCCGCCGCGCGGACGGTGCAGCGGCCGGCCATGCCGTAACGCTGCGCCAGACGTTCCAGCGCCGGAATCGAGCGGGGCAGCGTCGTCACCACGCTGAAGCGGCCGCCCAGCAGCCCGGCGGTCTGCATCGCCGCCTCGCAGATGCCGATGACCGGCGCGGTGGCGAGGCTGCGCGCGGCATCCAGCCCGACATCATCGAAACAGGCGATCACGGTGCCGGCGATGACGCTCCCGCTCTGGTGCCGGTCGATTTCCGCCAGCAATCCGGGGACGGCCAGCGCCTCGTCGTAATAGCCCTCGATGCTGGCGGGGCCGGTCGGCGGGTTGGTGGCGAGGATCTCCGTGCCCGGCGCCGCGACACCGCGGGCGGCGGCGCCGATCCGCTCGGTCATGGAGGCGGTGCTGTTCGGGTTGACGACCAGGATGCGCATGGTGGTGTTGATCCTCAAATGCCGCTTCGGCGCAGGCGGTGGCGGCGCAGCGCGATCAGACCCAGCAGGAACAGGCCGATCACGGCGAAGGAGAAGAGCGTCGTCAGCGACCCCAGCGCGTAGAGCACCGGCGTGGTGACGTTGGTGGTCATGCCGTAGATCTCCAGCGGCAGCGTGTTGAAGCTGCCGGCGGTCATCAGCGTGCGCGCGAACTCGTCATAGGACAGGGTGAAGCCGAACAGCCCGACGCCGATCAGGCTGGGCAGCAGGATCGGCAGCACGACATGGCGCACCGTCTGCCAGGGCGAGGCGCCGAGGTCGCGCGCCGCCTCCTCATAGGCCGGGTTGAAGCGGTTGAAGATGGCGAAGACGATCAGCAGGCCGAAGGGCAGCGTCCAGGTCAGATGCGCGCCCAGCGCCGAGCTGTACCAGGCCGGTTCCAGCCCCAGGATGTTGAAGAACAGGCCGATGCCCAGGCTGACCAGGATCGACGGCACGATCAGGCTGGCGACGGCGAGATAGAACAGCGCCCCGCTGCCCCGGAAGCGCCGGCGGAAGGCGAAGCCGGCCAGCACCGAGAACAGCACGGTCAGCACCATCACCATCAGCCCCAGCGCGATGGAGCGGCGGAAGGAGCCGCCGAAATCGCCCACCGCCTGCTGTTCGAACAGGTTGCGGAACCAGTGCAGCGAGACGCCGTTCATCGGGAAGGTCAGCCCGCCTTCAGGCCCCTGGAAGGACAGGATCAGGATGGTCGCGGTCGGGCCGTAGAGGAACAGCACGAACAGCGCGAAGAAGGCGGCCAGCAGGTAGAAGGACAGGCCGCGGCGGGATGTGTTGCCAAATCCACTCATGGCTCACAACTCCTTGCGGATATCGACGACGCGCAGCATCGCCACCACCATGATCAGGACGACCGCCAGCAGCACCACGGCGTTGGCGGCGGCAGCCGGGTATTGCAGCAGCGAGATCTCGTTGGCGATCATCAGCCCGATGGAGGCGCTCTGCCCGCCGCTCATCAGCCGCACGGTGATGAAGTCGCCCATCACCAGCGTGACGACGAAGATCGAACCGATGGCGATGCCGGGCTTGGTCAGCGGCAGGATGACGTTCCACAGCGTCTGCGCCGCGCTGGCACCGCCGTCGCGCGCCGCCTCGATCAGCGCGCGGTCGATGCGCATCATCGAATTGAAGATCGGCACCACCATGAACAGCGCATAGAGGTGGACGAAGGCCAGCACGACCGAGAAGTCTGAGAACAGCAGGAATTCCAGTGGCTGGTCGATGATCCCGGCGGAGATCAGGCCGGAATTCAACAGCCCGTTGCGTCCCAGGAACGGGATCCACGAGATCATGCGGATGATGTTGGAGGTCCAGAACGGAATGGTGCAGACCAGGAACAGCACCATCTGCCAGGTGGTGGACCGCACATGGAAGGCCAGGAAATACGCCACCGTGAAACCGATGACGAGCGTGATCGCCCAGGTCAGCGCCGCATATTTCAGCGTGTTCAGATAGGTCTTCCAGGTGACCGGCGAGGTCAGCAGCTCGGTGTAGTTGGTCAGCACGAAATCCGGGTAGATCCGCACGCTGTCGTAATCCCAGAAGCTGACCGCGACGATGGTCAGGATCGGCACCAGCAGGAACAGCAGCAGCGCGACGGTCAGCGGCGCCGCCTGGAGATAAGGGGCGATGCGCGGCAGCAGTCGCGGGCGCCTCTCCCTGCCGGCGGCGGCCGTGACGGACGGTCGGGACGTTTCGGCGGTCAGGGTCATGGGCGGGATCCTGCGGGTTGGGGTGTACTGGTGGCGATCATTGCCCTCTCCCACGCCGGGAGAGGGAGGGGACCCGCGCCTTCAGGCGTAGGGAGAGTGAGGGGGACCCGAGACTCCCGAACCGCATGGTTCCTTGAATCACCCCTCACCCTTCCCATGCTCCGCATGGGCCCCTTCCCGCTCCCGAGGCGGGAGAGGGAACTTCGACTAGGCCGCGACGAACTCGTTCCACTTGCGGACCATGTAGCGGTCCTCGTCCATCACCGCGTTCCAGCAGGCGACGCTGCCCATGCGCTCCTGGAAGGATCCGCCGTCGCGCACGGCTCCGGCCTTTTCCATCACCTTGCCTTCGGGGCTGAGGATGTCGGTCTTGGCCGGCTGGCCCTCCATCCAGAACGCCCATTCGTCCGGCGTCATGTGCTCCTTGGCGGTGTCGAGCACGGCCGAGTAATAGCCCTGCCGGTTCAGGTAGGCGCCGACCCAGCCCGACAGATACCAGTTGATGTACTCGTAGGCCGCCTCCAGCTCCAGGCCGCTCAGATGCTTGGCGATGCCAAGGCCGCCGCCCCAGGCGCGGTAACCTTCCTTCAGCGGCTGGTAGACGCACGGGATGCCCTTGGCGCGCACGGCGGCGACGGCGGGCGACCACATGGACTGGATGATGACCTCGCCCGACGACATCAGGTTGACGCTCTCGTCGAAGGTCTTCCAGAAGGCGCGGAACTGGCCGGCCTTCTTGGCCTCGGTCATGATCTTGAGGGTCTTGTCGATCTCCTCCTTGGTCATGTTCCCCTTGTCGCCGTACTTGATCTCGCCCATCGCCTCGCAGACCATGGCGGCGTCCATGATGCCGATCGACGGGATGTTCAGCAGCGATGCCTTGCCCTTGAAGGCGGGGTCGAGCAGATCCTTCCAGCTGGAGATCGGCCGGCCGACCAGATCGGGGCGGATGCCCAGCGTGTCGGCGTTGTAGATGGTCGGGATCAGCGTCATCCACTGTGTCGGCGACTTGGCGAACTTGGTGCTGTCCTTGCCCTCGACGAAGCCGACGGTGTGGGGGGCGGTGCCCTGGGCGATGGCGCTGTCCGGCGTCAGCCGGCCGGTCACGAAGATCGGGACGATCTTGTCGAAGTTCTTGATCTTGCTCACGTCCATCGGCTGCATCACGCCGGCCGGGAAGACCTTCTTGCAGATCCAGTATTCGATGTCGGCGATGTCGTAGGACTTCGGCTGGGTCACCGCGCGCTGCGTCACCGCGTCGGAATCGAGCGCCGTCATCTGCAGGGTGAAGCCCAGATCCTCCTTCACCTTGTCGGCGACGGCGTTCAGGTTCGACACGCCGGTGCCGAACTGACGCAGCGTGATGTTCTTGATGTTCTGCGCCCAGATGGTCGGAAAGCCGGTGATCGCGCCGGAGCCGACGGCGGTGCCCGCCACGACGGCGGTGCCCTTCAGCAGGGTGCGGCGGCTGACGCCGGTGGAGGGCTTCGAAGGAATGCGCGTATCGGTCATGGGTGAGCCTCCAGTCTGTTCGTCGTGTTGTTTTTTGGTAAGCGCTTTTGAAAGGAGATCAGGACGCCAGCGGGTGGACATCCCGCCGGCTCCAGCCGGCGCGCACGCGGTCGCCGACCGTGACCGGCGCGTCGAAATAGCGGGCCTCGTCCAGCACGACGGCGAATTCGTCGGCGCCGGGAATGTCGAGGCTGAGATGGACGGAAGCGCCGTGATACTCCAGCGAGCGCACCGTGCCCTCCACCTGGATCTCCGTCGGCAGGTCGGCGCCGCCCAACTGGATGCGGTCGGCGCGCACGGCGCAGCGCCCGGCATCGCCGACCACCCCGCCTTCGATCACATTGTGGCCGCCGATGAAGCGGGCGACGAAGGCGGTGCGCGGATGGTTGAACAGTTCGCGCGGCGGCCCCGCCTGCTCAATCCGGCCCTGGTTCATCACCACGGCGAGATCGGCCAGCGCCATCGCCTCGGTCTGGCTGTGGGTGACGTGGATGAAGGTGATGCCGATGTCGCGGTGCAGGCGCTTCAGCTCCTCCCGCATGCGCACACGCAGGAAGGGGTCGAGCGCCGACAGCGGCTCGTCCAGCAGAAGCACGCCCGGCTGGGGGATCAGCGCGCGGGCCAGCGCGACGCGCTGCTGCTGTCCGCCCGACAGCTGCGACGGCAGACGGCCGGCATATTTGCTCATGTCGACGAGGTCGAGCATCTCGCGCGCCCGGCGGCGGCGCTCCTCCTTGGCGACGCCCTTCATCTTCAGGCTGAAGGCGACGTTGTCGGTGCAGTCCAGATGGGGGAACAGGGCGTAGCTCTGGAACATCATCGCCGTGCCGCGCTCGGCCGGCGGATCGTCATTGACCACCGTATCGCCGATCAGCAGGTCGCCGTCCGTGATGTCCTCATGCCCGGCGATCATCCGCAGGGTGGAGGTCTTGCCGCAGCCGCTCGGCCCCAGCAGACAGCAGTAGGAGCCGGCGGCGATGCGCAGATCGATGCCGTCCACCGCCACGGTCGCGCCATAGGCCTTGCGCAGCTTCACGAGTTCGACCGTCGAACCTGCCGTCATCGGAGCGCCTCCACAATTGTGCACAATCTGCGCGGTCGTTTGTGACCTGTTCGCCTTCTGCATGTCGCGTGCCAGCGATCCGATGGCGGAAATCGGTCGATCCCCGACCGCTCCATTGCGCAAAAGATCGGCATTTGTGCACGGGCTTGCCGCAGTGGCGTTGTTTTGGGCAAAGTGAACCGCGCAGGTCATCGTTGCCCCGCATGGTCGATTGCGCTTCCACTTCTGGCCCGCTTTGTGCACAATCAGTGGTGCGTTTCCCGCACACCGACAAAAGCACTTCACCCCCGATGACGACCACCTCCCCAGTCAAGCCTGCCCGCCGCACGCCCCTCCCCCGCAACGGCGCCCGCAACAGCGCCGAATCCCGCATCGTCCGCAGCATCGGGGAGGCGATCGCCGACCGCCGCCTGCCGCCCGGCACCAAGCTGGCCGAGGAAAGCCTGGCGGAAGCCTTCGGGGTCAGCCGCGAGCGGGTGCGCAAGGTTCTGCTTCTGCTGGCGCAGCGACGGGTGGTGACGCTGATCCCCAACCGCGGCGCCTTCGTCACCAAGCCGACACCGAAAGAGGCGCGCGAGGTGTTCGAGGCCCGCCGGGTGATCGAACGCGCGATCATGGAACGGCTCGAACGGATGCCGCGTCCCCTGCCAGACGACGTACTGGAAAAGCTGCGCGGCCACGGCGCGCTGGAGGATGCCGCAGAGCTTGCGGCGGACCGCAAGGCGATGATCCGGCTGTCCGGCCAGTTCCATCTTCTGTTGGCGGAATTCGCCGGCAACGCGACGCTGACGGGGATCCTGGCCGACCTGATCGACCGGTCCGGCCTCGCCATCGCGGCCTTCGAGCGGCGGTCGTCGCACACCTGCTCCGCCGATGATCACCGCCGCCTGATCGCCGCTCTGATCGGCAACGCGCCGGGCGAGGCGACCGCGCTGATGATCGAGCATCTCGACGAGGTCGAGCGTCAGCTGGATCTGGACGCCAGGACCGACACCCGGATCGACCTGAAGGCGATCTTCGCCGGCGAGCCGGAGCCGGCCTGACGCGACAAGCCACCTCTGCACTTCTGGGGTTCCCGACGGCACCCCCGCCCTTTATATTGAGCGCCGCACCGTCCCGGAGAGCGGAACTTCGCTGGGGTTCGTCCGTTCCCATCACCACGGCGGCGCCTATGACTTCGCTGTGGAACCGTCGCTGGCCCGATCCCTGCGGATCATCCCCTCCCATGCGGAAAAATCCTGACGAGAGCGTGCGATGAAGCCTGCCCTTGATACCCCGTTCCGTGTCCGCGCCATCCTGTTCGACATGGACGGAACCCTGATCGATACGAAGGGCCCCGTCGAGCGGGCATGGCGCGGCTGGGCCGCCCGGCACGGCCTGGATCCGGACGCCATCCTCGCGACCTGCCACGGCCGCCGCACCATCGAGACCGTCCGCCGCTACGCCCCCGCTGGCCTCGATTTCGAGGAGGAGGTCCGGCTGGTCGAGGACGTCTACACCAACGACACCGAAGGCGTGCTGGCGGTCCGCGGCGCACGGGAACTGCTGCAATCGCTGCCGCGCCACCGCTGGGCGGTGGTGACCTCCGCCCCGCAGGACATGGCGCGCACGCGCATCCGGCAGGCCGGCCTGCCCCTGCCCGACCTGCTGATCGGCGCCGACAACGTCAGCCACGGCAAGCCCGACCCGGAAGGCTACCGCAGCGCCGCCGAGACGCTGGTCTTCGACCCGCGCGAGACCCTGGTGATCGAAGACGCCCCGCCGGGACTGGAAGCCGGACACGCCGCCGGCGCCTGGGTGATCGCCCTGACTACCACCCTGCCGGCCGAAGAGTTGGGCGAGAACCTGTGCCTGCCCGATCTGGCGGCGCTGCGGGTCCGGGTGGACGAGGATGGGTTGGAGATCGTGGCGGTTGGCGGGTGACGGGCCGGTAAGGCTTGAACTTCGGCCGCCGCCTTCAAGCCCCCTGCCACTCCCCCTGCACCCAGGTTCCGCGCACCGTGAGATCGGGCCGCAGCAGCACCAGATCCGCCCGCCAGCCTGGCGCGATCCGTCCACGCTCGCCGGCCATCCCCAAGAACTCCGCCGGATAGAGCGACGCCATCCGCAGTGATTCCTCCAGCGGCAGGCCGATCAGCGTTCCCGCATTGCGCACCGCCGTCGCCATGTCGAGATCGGCCCCCGCCAGCGTGCCGTCGGCCAGGACCAGCCGGCCGTCCCGCCGGTAGATCGTCCGGCCGTTCAGCTCGAAGCGATCCGCATCGGTGCCGGTCGGCGGCATGGCGTCGGTCACCAGCATCATCCGCCCGCGCGGCCGGGCGGCCAGCGCCGCCCGCATCATCAGCGGATGGACGTGATACCCGTCGGCGATCAGCCCGCACCAGGGGCGCCCATCGGCCAGCGCCGCGCCGGCAGGGCCGGGCTGACGGTTGGCGATGCCGGGCATGGCGTTGTAGAGATGGGTGACCCCGCGCACGCCGAGGTCGAAAGCCTCCACCACCCGCTCCGCGCTCGCCATGGTGTGGCCGACGGACAGGATCACCCCGGCGGCCATCAGGCGCGACAGGGCGGCATCCTCCACGCATTCCGGCGCCAGGGTCAGCAGCACCCGCCCGCCCTGCATCCGCGCCGGCAGGCCGCCGATGAAGTCAAGGTCGGCCCCGTCCGGGGCGCGGACGAAGCGCGGGTCATGGGCGCCCACCCGCTGCGGGCTGATGAAGGGGCCTTCGAAATGGATGCCCAGAACCCCGCTGCCGGGTTGCGCCACCGCCGTCACCGCGGCCTCGGCGGCGGCGCGATGGCATTCGGGCGTGTCGGTGATGATGGTCGGCAGCAGCCCGGTGGTGCCGAAGGGCCGGTGCGCCGCGGCAATGGCGAGCGCCGCCTCCGCCGTGGGCTGCCCATTGAACAGCACGCCGCCGCCGCCATTCACCTGGATGTCGATGAAGCCGGGAGCCAGCAGGTCGCCGGCCTCCAGCGTCACCGTCCGGTCGATGCCGGGCGGAATGCGGCCGGGGGCCACGATGTCGAGGATGCGGCCATCCCCGACCAGCAGGCTGCGGCCGTCGAGGATGGTCTCGCCCGTGAAAATCCGGGCGCCTGTCAGGAGTTGTCGCATCAGACGGTCTTCGTCACTTTGGCGAGGTTGGGCGGGCTGTCGGGATCGATGCCGCGGGCCAGCGCCAGTTCATAGACCGCGCCGTAGAAGCTCTGCAATGCCGCCAGCGGCGCGGCTTCCGGCGCAAGGTTGCGCAGGCTGGGCAGCGGCGTGGTGCCGGCAAGGCCGCTTTCGGTGGTGGCGACGGCGGCCCCCAGCCCGACGATGCGTTCGACCACCGCGCGGGTGTGCGGCTCCGCCGCGTCGGCCTGGGTCAGGGCGAGCACGGGGAATCCCGGACCGGCCAGCGCCAGCGGTCCGTGGACGACCTCCGCGGCGCTGAAGGCTTCCGCATGCAGGCGGCAGGTTTCCTTGAACTTCAGCGCCATCTCCAGCGCCGCCCCGAAGCCGACGCCGCGCCCCAGCACATAGAGGCTCCGCGCATCGGCGAGCGGCATCAGCGCCGGTTGCCAGTCCAGCGCCCGCGCCGCCTCCAGCGTCTCCGGCAGGGCGGCCAGCGTGGCCTTCAGCGCCGGGTCGCCCTGCCAGTGGGCGACCAGTTGCAGGTAGGCGGCGAACGAGGCGATGCAGGACTTTGTCGCGGCGACGCTGCGTTCCGGCCCGGCCGACAGCGGCAGGCAATGGTCGCACAGGCCCGCCAGCGGCGAGCCCGCCGCATTGACGAAGCCGACCACCAGCGCCCCGCCGGCCTTCGCCGCCTCGGCCAGCCGCAGCAGGTCCGGGCTGCGGCCGGATTGCGAGACGGCGACGAACAGCGCGCCCTCCAGGCTCAGCCGCCCGCCATAGACCGAGGCGATCGACGGCCCGATGGAGGCCACCGCCCGGCCCATGCGTGTTTCGATCAGGTATTTGCCGTAGGCCGACGCATGGTCGGAACTGCCCCGCGCGCAGGTGACGACGAAGCGCGGCGGTTGACGGCGCAGTTGCTCCCCCAGTTCGGCGAAACCGGCGCCGCAGCGCTCGATCTGCCGGGCCACCGCGGCGGGCGCCTCCGCCGCCTCGGTGGCCATCAGGGGGAGAGTCCCGGGCAGCTTCTGCTCTGTCATGGCGGGGCTCGCGATCGACCGGCACTGATACCGGTTTAGGACCATCCGGCACCGAAGGCCAGCCTCCATCGGCGCGGCCGGGAAAAGCCGCGCCGGAGGGATGGAACCGCCGAGCGCCGGGCGAAACCCGCGCTACTCGGCGGCGCGGCGCCCGCCCGGCAGCAGGCCGGTCAGCGCGCCGGCCATCGCGTCGGCGTCATTGCCGATGATCAGGTCGAGGCCGTTGGCGCCCAGCCCCATCACGGCACGGACGCCGGCCCTCTTCAGCGCCTCGGCATTCGCCTTGCCGGCGTCGGCCAGCTCGATCCGCAGACGTGTGGTGGCGAAGGCCGCGAGCGTCTTGATGTTGCCGGCACCGCCCAGCGCCTCGGCGATGCGGGCGGCGCGGTCGGTCGGCAGCGGTGCGGCCGGAGCATCGGTGGAGGGGGCGGAGACCGGGCCGGCGGAAACCGGCGTCGCCGCGGCGGCCGCCGGAGCGTCGGCCTCCGGGCCGGCGGAGCGCAGATACTCCTGCATCTCCGTCTTCAGGTTCTCCGACAGGGTGCCGAACACCGCCTGCACGCTGTCGCGCACCCGGAGGATGCCGGATGCGCCCATGCTGCGCAGCTTGCCCTCGTCGACGCGGGCCGGATCCTTCACCACCACGCGCAGCCGGGTGATGCAGGCGTCCAGGTTGGAGATGTTGCCGCGCCCGCCGAAGGCCAGCACGAGGTCTCGCGCCCGCTCGCTGCCGCTGACGGCGGCGGCGGCGCCCTCCGCCGCATCCTCGCGTCCGGGGGTCTTCAGGTCCAGCACCCGGATGGTATAGCGGAACACCACGTAATAGAGCACCGCATAGGCCGGCCCCAGGATCAGCACCAGCCACCATTTCTGCGAATAGGGGCTGAGCACGTTGAACAGCATGAAGTCGATGCCGCCCTGCGAGAAGGTGAAGCCCATATGGGCGCCCAGCGAGTTCATGATGAACTGCGAGGTCGCCGCGAGAACCGCATGGATCAGGTACAGCACCGGCGCCAGGAACAGGAACGCGAATTCGATCGGTTCCGTGATGCCGGTCAGGAAGGAGGTGAGCGCCGCGGAAACCATGATGCCGCCGACGCGCACCCGGTTCTCCGGCTTGGCCATGTGCCACATGGCGATGGCCGCGGCCGGCAGGCCGAACATCTTGAACAGGAAGGCGCCGGACAGGATGCCGGCGGTGGGGTCGCCGGCGAAGTAGCGGGCGATGTCGCCATGGACGGTCTGGCCCTGGGCGTTCTGGAAGGATCCGATCTCGAAGAAGAAGGGCACGTTCCAGATGTGGTGCAGGCCGAAGGGGATCAGCAGGCGTTCGACGAAACCGTAGATGGTCGCCGCGAGACGCGGATCGTTCACCGCCGCCCAGTGCGAGAAGCTGTTGATGCCGCTCTGGATCGGCGGCCAGATCACCGACAGCACGACGCCCAGCACGATGGCGGCCAGCGCGGTGACGATCGGCACGAAGCGCTTGCCGGCGAAGAAGCCGAGATAGGCCGGAAGGGTGATCTTGTAGAAGCGGTTGAACATCGCCGCCGCGAGGCCGCCGGCCAGGATGCCGCCGAAAACGCCGGTCTCCATGGACTTGATGCCCATGATGGTCTTGGGCTCCATGCCCCAGACCCCGGTCATCACGCCCAGCGTGGCCAGCATCACGATATAGCCGATGGTGGCGGCGATGGCCGACACGCCGTCATTCTCGGTATAGCCCAGCGCGACGCCGATGGCGAAGATCAGCGGAAGGTTTCCGAAGATCACGTCGCCCGAGTTCTTCATCAGCGCCGACAGCAGCGGCGGCATCCATTCGAAGTTCGCGGCACCGATGCCCAACAGCAGGCCGGCGACGGGAAGCACCGCCACCGGAAGCATCAGCGATTTGCCGATCTTCTGTAGAAACGCAAAGGGATTCAATGCCATGGCGGCTCTCCCGCAATTTGTCCGGCGGCGGCGGCTTCGTCAGCCCCGGATGGGAGTACAACCCGCACGGAGCTCAGGTCTCACGACATAGGCGACGGAGCATCCAGGGCAAGGCTTGCGGCTTATCCCCGATGCGCTTGACCCGGCGCTGATTGGCGGAAGGCATCCGCCTTTTCCGGACGGAAAGTTCGGATACCTTACTGCGGGAACTGCGCTCGGCCCATGGGGCGTCCGCGTATATGCGGAAATGCCAGCATCGCGACGTGCCGGCCGCAAAACGATACGGTCGTCCGACGAAGGCGTCCGCAGGGGTCGATGCGTCCAGAATGAGGATCAACCATGACCGCGATCACGCTTGCAGCACCCTTGGCCGGTTGGGCCATGCCGCTGACCGAGGTACCCGACCCCGCCTTCTCCCAGGGGCTCGTCGGGACCGGCATGGCCATCGACCCGACCGTGAACGAGTTGCGCAGCCCTTGCGACGGCGTCGTGCTGTCGGTTCACCGCGCGCACCACGCCTGCACGGTACGGGCGGCGAGCGGCGCGGAGGTGCTGCTGCATCTGGGCGTCGACACCGTGGGGCTGAACGGCGAAGGCTTCACCGCCCATGTCCGCGACGGGCAGGCGGTGAAGGCCGGCGATCCCCTGATCAGCTTCGACATGGATCTGGTGGGAAGCCGGGCGCAGAGCCTGGTCAGCATGATGGTCATCGTGAATGACGGCTTCACCGTCGACGGCCAGTCCGTCAACCGCGTGATCGCGGTGGGCGAGCCGGCGATGACCGTCCACGGCGGCAGTGTCGCCGGTTCATCTCCATCCGCTGCCGCCTCCGCTGCCGCGGCTTCGCCCGCCGCCGATCCGGGCGAAACGGCCGAGCGGACGGTGGCCCTGCGCATCGCCCACGGCCTGCATGCCCGTCCGGCCGCGGCCCTGGTCGCCGCCGCCAAGGCGCATCCCGGCGCCGTCACCATCCTCTGCCGCGACCGCGGCGCGAATGCCAAGAGCGTCGTCGCCCTGATGGGGCTCGGCACCGTGCTGGGCGACCGGCTGACCGTGCGCGCCTCCGGCCCCGGTGCGCAGGGTGTGGTGGAGAGCATCGCCGGACTGATCGACAGCGGGCTCGGCGATCCAATCGTCGAAGATGCCGCTGCGGCGGCTGCCGTCACGGCCGCCCCGGCGCCCGCCGCTCCGGTCCCGCCGGCTGCGGAGGAGATCGGCCCGCCCTTCGCCCCCGGCGAACAGGTTCTGCTGAAGGGCACCATCGCCGTTCCGGGACAGGCGGTAGGAACCGTCGTCCGCCGCTTCCGCAGCGCCGTGAGCGTGGCGGAGGAGGGCGCCGGGCCGGCGGTGGAGGAGCCGCGGCTGCATCGGGCGCTGGACAGCGTGATTGCCGGGCTGGGCCGCTCGGCCGAGCGGATGCCGGAACACGCCGCCATCTTCCAGGCGCACCGCGAACTGCTGGACGACCCGGAATTGCTGGATAGCGCGCTCGCCGACATCCGCGCCGGCAAGAGCGCGGAATGGGCATGGCACCGGACGGCGCGGCGGCAGGCCGATGCGCTGGCGGCGCTGGCCGACCCGCGCATGGCGGAACGGGCGGCCGACCTGCGCGACCTGGAACAGCAGGTGCTGACCGTGCTGGCCGGCAAGGCGCCGAGCGTCGGTCTGGCGGAGCTGCCGGCCGGCAGCATCGTGCTGGCCGACGAGATCCTCCCCTCCGACCTTGCCGGCGTCCCGGCCGGACAGCTGGGCGGCATCGGCATGGTGCATGGCGGCCCGACCTCCCACGCCGTCATCCTGGCGGCGGCTCTCGGCGTGCCGACGGTGGTGGCGCTCGGCCGGCAGGCGGAACGGGTGCCGGACGGCGCCCCGGCCGTGATCGACGGCAACCGGGCCGAACTGCTGGTCTTCCCGCCGGAGGATATGCTGGCGAAGACCCGGACGGCCGTCGCCGCCCGCGCCGCCCGGCGCGAGGAGAACCGCCGCACCGCCGGCGAGGACTGCCGCATGGCCGACGGCACGCGGATCGAGGTGTTCGCCAATCTGGGCCGGGTCAGCGACGCCCCCGGCGCCGTGGCCGAAGGGGCGGAGGGCTGCGGCCTCCTGCGCACCGAATTCCTGTTCCTGGAGCGCCAGTCCGCCCCCTCGGAAGACGAGCAGTACCGGCAGTACCAGCAGATCGCCGACGCGCTGGCGGGCCGTCCGCTGGTGATCCGCACCTTGGATGTCGGCGGCGACAAGCCCCTGCCCTATCTGCCGCTGCCGAAGGAGGAGAACCCGGTTCTGGGCCTGCGCGGCGTCCGCGTGGGCTTGCGCGAACCCGAGCTTCTGCGCGCGCAGATCCGCGCCATCCTGCGGGTGAAGCCGACGGGCGCCTGCCGCATCATGGTGCCGATGATCGCCTCGCCGTCGGAACTGCGGGCGGTGCGCCGGATGGTGGACGAGGAGCGCGGGAAGCTCGGCCTGGCCGAGCCGATCGAGCTGGGCGCGATGATCGAGGTGCCGGCCGCGGCGCTGATCGCCGACCGCATCAGCGCGGTGGCCGATTTCCTGTCCATCGGCACCAACGACCTGACCCAGTATGTGCTGGCGATGGACCGCGGCAACCCGCATGTCGCGGCCCAGCTCGACGCCCTGCATCCGGGCGTGCTGCGGCTGATCCACCTCGCGGTGATGGGTGCCGAGACCTATGGCCGGACGGTCGCGGTCTGCGGCGGCTCCGCCTCCGACCCGATGGCGGCGCCGCTGCTGATCGGGCTGGGCGTGACGGAGCTGTCGGCCACCCCGGCGGTGATCGCCGACCTGAAGGCCTTCATCCGCACCCTGCGCATGGAGGACTGCCGCCGCGTCGCCGAGGCGGCGCTGGGCACCGACAGCGCCGACGAGGTCCGCCGGCTGGTGGCGGAGACCTGGCCGGCGATCTGACGTCAGGCCCTCCGGGGGAGGGTACCTCCGCCGGAACTCCGCTCAGGACCGGCCGTTCCGCTCCCTGCCCGTCCCCGCCAGCATGGCCTCCTGCACGGCCATCACCGCCGCCCCGATCACCCCGGCGCTCTCCACCTCCGGCACATACTGGATGTCGAGATGCCGGGTGGAGAGGGCGAGCGAGCGCTGGTAGACGCTCTGCCGGATCGAGGCCAGCAGCAGCGGGCCGATCCGGGCGACGCCGCCGCCGATGAAGATGTGCGACGGGTTGAAGAAATTGACCACAGCGGCCAGCATCCGGCCGATATGGGCGCCGGCCTGCTGGACGATGGCGTTGGCCGCCGCGTCGCCCGCGCGGCTGGCATTGCCGAGATCGACGGTGGTGAGCGCGCCGTTGCGCTCCAGCACCTCCATCAGCCGCGGGCTTTCCCCGGCGCGGGCCGCGGCCTCCGCCATACGGGCGATGGCCGGACCGGCAGCCATGGCCTCGACGCAGCCGGCATTGCCGCAATGGCAGAGCGGCCCCTGCGGATCGACGCAGATATGCCCGACGTCGCCGGCCGAACCGTCGCGCCCGCGATAGACCATGCCGTGGCAGATGATGCCGCAGCCGATGCCGGTGCCGATCTTGATGACCAGGAAGTTCTGAAGCTGGCCGCGCAGCCGCCAATGGGTGCCCAGCGCCATGATGTTCACGTCGTTGTCGACGAAGACCGGGGCGGCATACTCCTCGGCCAGGCAATCGCGGATCGAGAAGCTCTCCCACCCCGGCAGCAGCGGCGGATTGACCAGCATGCCGCTGTCGAAGGCGACCGGCCCCGGCACGCCGACCCCGATCCCCAGAACCTGGGCGGCGCCGACCCCGCAGCGCTCCCGCGCCTCGCGCAGCAGATCTCGCACACGTGCGAACAGGACGGCCGGGCCGTCACGGACGTCCGCCGGCTCCGAGCGGTGGTCTAGCACCGTCATGTCCGGCGCGAGCAGAGCCACGTCGACGCTGGTGGCGCCGATGTCGATCCCCGCCAGCACGCCCATGCGGTGGCTCAGCCGCAGCACCTCCGGCCGCCGACCGCCGGATGACGGCTGCACCCCGCCCTCCTCGATCAGCTCCCGCCCGATCAGGCTGGCGATGACGAGGTTGGCCTTGCTCTTGGAAAACTCGACGGACGAGGCCAGTTCGCCGCGCGACAGCCCGCCCGACCAGAACAGCCGCTCCAGCATGGCGCGCTCGCCGTCCGACAGACGCTGCCAGTCAACCATCGGCGCATGCCCTTCTGAATTGTCCTTGTCCCCTCCCCTACCACACCCGCCCACTTTTGCCAAATTATGTTCGAAGTCGTCCATTGTCTGTCCAAAGCACCGCGCATAAGATCGATGCAACAGACGAAGCGGCGCCCGCGGCTTTCGAACGGCCTCCGGACGACACACTCCGCAATGGGAGAAACGTCATGGACGGTATCCGCCCCGCCGCAGCCTTGCGGCCGGTGGAAAGGCCGTCAGGGGGTGCGGAGCCATGAGCCTGCATGTCGCCTTCGACGGCATCACCAAGGAATTCGGACCGAAGGGATCGGGGGCCGTGCGCGTGCTGCACGGCGTCGGCTTCGACCTGCATCCGGGCCGGGTGCATGGTCTGCTGGGCGAGAATGGCGCCGGCAAATCGACGCTGATGAAGATCCTCGCCGGCTATCACCCGCCCACCTCCGGCACGCTGCGCATCGACGGCGAGGCGGTGACCTTCAAAAGCTCCCGCGACGCCGAGAAGCGCGGGATCGTGCTGATCCACCAGGAACTCAGCCTTGCCGACGACCTGACCGTCGTCCAGAACATGTTCCTCGGCCACGAGATCAGGCGCGGCTGGCTGCTCGACGACCGCGCCATGCGCGAACAGGCGTCCGACGCCCTGCGTCAGGTCGGCTTCGACCGGGATCCCGACACCAAGGTCCGCGACCTGATCGTCGCCGAGAAACAGCTGGTGGAGATCGCCAAGGCGCAGCTGCGCAACGCCCGCCTGCTGATCATGGACGAGCCGACGGCGAGCCTGACCCCATCGGAATGCGACCGGCTGTTCGGGCTGATCGACCGGCTCAGGCAGGACGGCGTCACCATCGTCTACATCTCCCACAAGCTGGACGAGGTGGAGCGGATCACCGACGAGGTGATCGTCATGCGCGACGGCCGCTTCGTCGCCCGCGCGCCCACCGCCGAGACGCCGCGCCAGCGCATGGCGACGCTGATGGTCGGGCGCGAGCTGACCGACATGTTCCCGGACAAGCACATCCCGGCCATCGGCAAGCCGCTGATGGCGGTGCGCGGACTGACCGTTCCCGGCTGGGCTGAGGATGTCAGCTTCGACCTCGCTCCCGGCGAGATCCTCGGCTTCGCCGGGCTGGTCGGCGCCGGCCGCACCGAGCTGTTCGAAGGCATCCTCGGCCTGCGCCCGCGCAGCGCCGGCACCATCGAGATCGAAGGCCGCCCGGTGTCGCTGCGAACCCCGCGCGAGGCGATGCGCAACGGCCTGACCTATCTCAGCGAGGATCGCAAGGGCAAGGGCCTGCACGTCAACATGGGGCTGCGCGACAACCTGACCCTGATGACGCTGCGCCACCACGCCCATCCGCTGCTGTCGCCGGCCTCGGAGGATCTGGCGCTGGAGCATGCGGTCGCCAATTTCGGCATCCGCGGCGATCCGCGGGGGCTGGCGTCGTCCCTGTCCGGCGGCAACCAGCAGAAGCTGGCCATCGCCAAGTTCCTGGAGCCGGACCCCTGCGTCTTCGTGCTGGACGAGCCGACGCGCGGCGTCGATGTCGGCGCCAAGCGGGACATTTACTTCCTGATCGCGCGGCTGGCCGCCGAAGGGCGCGGCGTGATCGTGATCTCATCCGAACTGATCGAACTGATCGGACTCTGCCACCGGGTGATCGTGATGCGCGGACGCCGGGTGACCGCGACCGTGCCCGCCGACCGGCTCAGCGAAGAGGAGTTGATTGCCCATGCCATCGGGACCGACATCGGCGCCCACGCCAGCCACTGAGATCCGGGGCGGAGGCGCGGCGCCGCGCAAGGCAAGCCGCCGGTTCGATCCGCACCGCTTCGGCCCGGTCATCGGGCTGGTGCTGCTGCTGATCGTCGGCACGGCGCTGAACCCGGATTTCGCGACCTGGGACAACCTGATGAACGTGCTGACCCGCACGGCCTTCATCGGGATCATCTCCATCGGCATGTGCTTCGTCATCATTTCCGGCGGGATCGACCTGTCGGTCGGATCGATGGCGGCGCTGATCGCCGGCTCCATGATCCTGCTGATGAACGCGCTGGCCGCATCGCTCGCGTCGCCGGTCGCGGTGGTGGCGCTTGGCATGCTGTTCGCGCTGCTGCTGGGCGGCGGGTTCGGGCTGGCGCACGGCTTTCTGATCACGCGCGGCCGGATCGAGCCCTTCATCGTCACGCTTGGCACGCTCGGCATCTTCCGCGCCGTGCTGACCTGGCTGGCCGACGGCGGCGCCATCACGCTGGACAACGATCTGTCGGAGGCCTACGGCCCGGTCTATTACGGCAGCCTGCTCGGCATTCCGGTGCCGGTCTGGGTCTTCCTGGCCGTGTCGGTGGCGGGGGCCGTCCTGCTGAACCGCACCGCCTACGGCCGCTATGTCCAGGCCATCGGCTCCAACGAGCAGGTGGCGCGCTTCGCCGCAGTGGATGTCGACCGGGTGAAGCTGCTGACCTATGCGCTGCTCGGCGTCTGCGTCGGCATCGCCACGGTCCTGTATGTACCGCGCCTGGGGTCGGCCTCCCCCACCACCGGCCTGCTGTGGGAACTCGAAGCCATCGCCGCGGTGATCGTCGGCGGCACCTCCTTCAAGGGAGGCGAGGGACGGATCGCCGGAACGGTGATCGGTGCGGTGCTGCTGTCGGTCATCAGCAACATCCTGAATCTGACCAGCATCATCAGCGTCTACCTGAACGCGGCGGTCCAGGGCTGCGTCATCATCGCCGTCGCCTTCCTGCAGCGCCGGCGTCCGTAAATAAACATAAGGAGGAGAAACGTCATGTCGGAAGTTGCGCGTTACACCCGCCGTTCGATGTTGGGCCGTGCCGTGCTGGGCGCCGGCCTTGCGATGGCGGCGACGGCCGGCCTCGGCGGCGTCGCCTTCGCGGCGGATGCGGTGAAGCTGGGCGTCAGCATCCCGGCCGCCACCCACGGCTTCACCGGCGGCATCGTCTGGTGGGCCAATCAGGCCAAGGCGGAGCTGGAAAAGGCCAATCCCAACCTGAAGATCACCGTGAAGACCGCCAGCGGCGCGCCGGAGCAGGCGAACCAGCTTCAGGATCTGGTGACGGTTACCAAGATCGACTCGCTGGTCATCTTCCCCTTCGAATCCGCCGCCCTGACCCAGCCGGTGATGCAGGCCAAGAAGAAGGGCGTCTACGTCACCGTCGTCGACCGCGGCCTGACCGATCCCAGCGCGCAGGACGCCTACATCGCCGGCGACAACACCGCCTTCGGCCGCATCCCGGCCGAATACATCGCGAAGAAGTACGAGGGCAAGGCCAACATCGTGGCGCTGCGCGGCATCCCGACCACGCTCGACAACGAGCGCTGGGAGGCCTTCACCGCCGTCATGAAGCAGTATCCGGACATCAAGATCCTCGACGCCAAATACGCCAACTGGAACCGTGACGACGCCTTCAAGGTGACGCAGGACTTCCTGACCCGCTTCAAGGACATCGACGTCATCTGGGCCGCCGACGACGACATGGCCTTCGGCGTGCTGAAGGCGATCGAGCAGGCCAAGCGCACCGACATCAAGGAGGTGTTCGGCGGCGCGGGCTCCAAGACGATGGTGAAGACCATCATGGACGGCTCCAACCCGCTGCTCCACGCCGACGTGTCCTATTCGCCGAAGTTCATCTACGACGCCATCAAGATGACCGCCGAAGCGCGCCTGAAGGGCGACAAGCTGCCGGCGACCCACATCATCCCGTCGGCGCTGATCACCAAGGAGAATGCGAAGGAGTTCTACTTCGCGGATTCGCCGTACTGATCCTTGGCGGAGTTAGACCCCACCTATCCTCCCCCGCTGGGCGGGGGAGGATAGGTGGGTGCATGCGCCAGCCGACATCTCCCCCCATCAGGGAGCCCAAACCCATGAAGACCATCAAAGGCCCCGCGATCTTCCTCGCCCAGTTCGCGGGCGACGCCGCGCCGTTTAATTCGCTGGACTCGATCGCCCGCTGGGCCGCAGGCCTCGGCTTCAAGGGCGTGCAGATTCCCAGCTGGGACCGCCGGCTGTTCGACCTGGAGAAAGCCGCCGCCAGCCGCACCTACTGCGACGAGGTCAAGGGCATGCTCGCCGATGCCGGCGTCGAGCTGACCGAACTGTCGACCCATCTGCAAGGACAGCTGGTCGCCGTCCATCCCGCTTACGACGCGCTCTATGACGGCTTCGCCCCGGCGGAGGTCCATGGCCGTCCCGACGCGCGGCAGGCCTGGGCGGTGGAGCAGCTGCATCTCGCCGCCAAGGCGTCCGCCAACCTCGGCCTGACCGCGCACGCCACCTTCTCCGGCGCGCTGGCCTGGCCCTATCTCTACCCCTGGCCGCAGCGACCGCCCGGCCTGATCGAGACGGCCTTCGACGAACTGGCCAGGCGCTGGCGTCCGATCCTCGATGCCTTCGACGAGGCCGGCTGCGACCTCTGCTACGAAATCCATCCCGGAGAGGACCTGTTCGACGGCACCACCTTCCAGATGTTCCTCGACCGGGTGGACGGGCACAGGCGCTGCAACATCCTGTTCGATCCCAGCCATTTCGTCCTGCAGCAGCTGGACTATCTCGGCTACATCGACGTCTTCCACGACCGCATCCGCATGTTCCACGTCAAGGATGCGGAGTTCAACCCCTCCCCCTGGCAGGGCGTCTATTCCGGCTATGCGCCGTGGAAGGACCGGGCCGGGCGCTTCCGCTCGCTGGGCGACGGGCAGGTCGATTTCCGCGGCATCTTCTCCAAACTGACCCAGTACGGCTTCGGCGGCTGGGCGGTTATGGAATGGGAATGCTGCATCAAGCATCCGGAGCAGGGAGCCGCGGAGGGCGCCCGCTTCATCCAGGACCACATCATCCGCGTCACCGACCGCGCCTTCGACGATTTCGCCGATGCCGGAACCGACGAGGCGGCCAACCGCCGGATTCTGGGTCTGGGGAAAGGGACACCATGAAAGCGGATCAGACGCCCGCGGCCTCCAGGCGCTTGAGGCTGGGCATGGTCGGCGGCGGACAGGGGGCCTTCATCGGCGCGGTCCACCGCATCGCCGCGCGCATCGACGACCGCTATGAGCTGGTCGCCGGCGCCCTGTCCTCCAACCCGGAACGGGCGCGGGCCAGCGGGGCGGAGCTGTTCCTGGCGCCCGACCGCTGTTACGACGACTTCCACAGGATGGCGGCGGCGGAGGCGGCGCGGCCCGACGGCATCGACGCGGTCGCCATCGTCACGCCCAACCACCTGCATCACCCCGCAGCCAAGGCCTTCCTCGAGGCCGGCATCCACGTCATCTGCGACAAGCCGCTGGTCCGCACGGTTGAGGAGGCGGAGGAGCTCGCGGCGCTGGTGCGCGACCGCGGCCTCGTCTTCGTGCTGACCCACAATTACAGCGGCTATCCGATGATCCGGCAGGCCCGCGCGATGGCCGCCGCCGGGATGCTGGGCAGAATCCGTGTGGTGCAGGTCGAATATGCGCAGGACTGGCTGGCGACCGATGTGGAGGCCAGCGGCCAGAAGCAGGCGTCGTGGCGCACCGATCCGGCACGGAGCGGCATCGCCGGCTGCATCGGCGATATCGGCACCCACGCCTTCCATCTGGCGGAGTTCGTCACCGGCCTGCGCTGCAGCGGTCTCGCCGCGGACCTGAGCGCCTTCGTGCCCGGCCGGCGGCTGGACGACAACGCCCATATCATGATGCGCTTCGACGGCGGCGCCCGCGGCATGCTGTGGGCGAGCCAGGTCTGTCCCGGCACCACCAACGGCCTGCGCCTGCGCGTCTTCGGCGATGCCGGCGGGCTGGAGTGGCAGCAGGAACAGCCGAACGAGCTGCGCTTCACCCCGCTGGGCGAGCCGACCCGGACCCTGCTGCGCGCCGGTGCGGGAAGCCTGCCGGCCGCCACCGCCATCTCGCGCACCCCCGCCGGCCATCCCGAAGGCTATCTGGAAGGCTTCGCCCAGATCTACCGTGACGCCGCCGACCTCATCGCCGCCCGGCTGGACGGCCGCCCGGACCCGGCCGACGTGCCTCTGCCGACGGTGGAGGACGGGGTGCGTGGCGTGCGCTTCATCCATGGCGCGGTGGAGTCCAGCCGCGGCAATGCCGCGTGGGTTTCGTTGGCATAGAACCCCAGGAAAGCCCCTCTCCCCTTGAAAGGAGGGGATAAAGCCGACGTTCGAAAAGCCGGTTCCTTCGCAAGAGGTCCGGCTTTCACCCCCGCCGTTCAGCCGCGGTCGGCGCGCGACAGGGCGTCGACGAAATGGCCCATAGCCAGTTTCATGTCGTTGAAGACCGTTCCCTGGGACACGCCGAGATGGGCGGCGATCTGCGGGTAGGACATCCCCTCCACCCGGTTCAGCACCCAGATGCGGCGGGCGCGCTCCGGCAGGGCCTCCATGGCGCCCATGAACTGGGCGAGCCGTTCGCGGTGCAGAAGCCTGTCCTCCACCGACGGGGCGTCGCAGGCGATCTCCAGCGGATCGGCCGCGTCGGAATGCGGCGCCTCGAACCGCTCCTGGGTGCGGCGGCGGCGGATGTGGTCGAGGGCGAGGTTGTGGACGGTGCGGTGCAGGAAGGCGCCGATGTTGTCGATCGGACCCTTCCGCTCGGCGTTGCAGGCCCGGAGATAGCTTTCCTGGATCACATCCTCCGCCGTCGGCACGTCGCGGACGATGCGCAGGGCCCGGCCGAGCAGGGACTGGCGGTGATCCAGATAGATGGCGGTCAGACTTGCGGGCATGGTCGGCCTATCCATCGCGCGGGTGCTTCTCCGGGGTCGTGAGAGATTGATAATGATTCGCAGTTGCTGCTGTCAAGCCGGCCGCGGATCGCCGATGGGATGGCCCGATGCTCCGGGTTTCGTTTCCACGAATGGCATAGTGCGGTTCCCGCGCACATCCGCTTGGTGAAATTTGTGCCGGTGCAATTTGTGGGCGTCCAGTGCCCCGAACGTCTAAGATGCGGGGGCATGCTGACAGAGGATGGGCAACGCGGGTGAGGCAGGACAGGTCCAGCGGAAACAAGGCGGAATCCGGCTACCGCCATGCCGATCCGGTGACCGATGCGGCGCTCGACTGGTTCGTCCGGCTGCTCGACGCTCCGGCCGATGCGGCGACGCTGGCGGCCTATCGGGCGTGGCGGCAAAGCGACCCACGCCATGCCCGGGCATTCGACCGGCTGACCGAACTCGGCGGCATGGCGGAGCTGCACAGCGCCACCTTAACGCATGTGGCGGCAGCGCATGTGACGGCAGCCCATCTGCCGGCGGCTCCCGTGCCCGCGCCGGTCCGACGGGTGTGTCCCTCGCGGCGGGCGTGGTTGGGCTCGATCGCGGCGACCGGGCTGCTGGCCTTGATGGGATCGCATCTCTATCCCGATCTGAAGACCCGCTGGAGCGCCGACCACCGCACCGCCGTCGGCGAAAGGCGGGAGGTTGCGCTGCCGGACGGTTCCCAGATGATCCTGGACAGCGACAGCGCGGTGGCGCTGGCCTTCGGCGGGGAGGGACGCCGGGTGGCGTTGCTGCGCGGGCGGGCGTGGTTCGACGTGGCGCGCGACACCGCCCGCCCCTTCCGCGTGGCGGCCGGGTTCAGCACGGTCGAGGTGACGGGAACCGCCTTCAGCGTGGAATCGGACGACCGCGGGGACTCCGTCTTCCTGGAGCGCGGGCGGGTGACCGTCAGCCGGCCGGACGATCCCGCCCGCCCGATGACCCTCGCCCCCGGCGACCGGCTGACCGCGACGGCACGCGGCCTGACCATGCAGCCCCGCCCCGACCCGGCCGAGGCGCTGTCCTGGCGCAACGGCCGCTATGCTTTCCACAACGAGCGCTTCGACACCGTGGTCGCGACCCTGCGCCGTTACCACGCGGCGCCGATCCTGCTGCTGGACGAACGCATCGCCATGACGCGCGTCAGCGGAAATTTCCGGCTGGACGATCCGGCCGGGGCACTGGCGGCGCTGGCCGGAATGGCCGGCGCCCGGATCACCAGCCTGCCGGGCGGCATCCTCGTCCTGCGCTGACTCATGCTGAGACTGATAATCGCTCGCAACTTTTTTTGTGAGGGTCTGCGCTCCCATACGTCTGGCGAAAAGGGGGATAGGCTTGCCTGCCTGTGATTGAGCCCCCCGCGCCAGATTGAGACGGGAGTTGCAGGATATGGTCCGCCGCACGGCATCAATAGTAAAAGTTGCAGATTTCAGCCGTTCCCGCATTGCCGGGCATTTGTTTGCCGCATTGATGACCTCCACGGCGCTCGGCGCCACGCTGACGGCGCTTCCCGCCGCTGCGCAGCAGACGGCGCCAGCCGATGCCGTCGCGACTTTCTCGTTGCCGGCGCAGCCGCTGCGCAGCGCGCTGGACGCCTTCAGCCGGCAGACCGGCTGGCAGATCGCTTATCCCGGCACGCTGACCGACGGCCGCACCTCCCGCCCGGTCAGCGGCTCGATGCCGCCGGCCCGCGCGCTTGACGCCCTGCTGGCCGGCACCGGCGTCACCTATCGCCTGACCGGCCCGGCCACCGCCACGCTGGCGCCGGCCCCCGTCGCCTCTTCCGGGGGCGACGCGATGGCGCTGGACCCGGTTTCGGTCTCCGCCGCCGCCCTGGCGCCCAGCGCCCCGGCGCAGATCGTGATCGGCGAGAAGGAGCTGGAGCTCAAGAACCCCACCGACCTCCGCGAAGTCTTCGCCGGCGAGCCGGCCATCCGCGTCGGCAGTTCGGTGCCGATGTCGCAGAAGGTCTACGTCGACGGCGTGGAGGAGACGAACCTGTCCGTCAACATCGACGGCAGCCGGCAGAACAACAAGGTCTTCCACCACAACGGCACCACCCTGATCGACCCCGTCTTCCTGAAGACCGTCCGCGTCGATGCCGGCGTGGCGCCCGCCGATGCCGGGCCGGGTGCGCTGGCCGGCTCCATCGCCTACGAGACCAAGGATGCCCGCGACTTCCTGAGCGGCGACGGCATCGGCGCCTTCGTCAAGTCCAGCTTCGGCACCAACGGCTCGGTCTTCAACAATAGCGTCGCCACCTACGGCCGCCACAAGGGGCTGGAGGGGCTGGGCTATTTCACCTACGCCAAGGGCGCCCGCTTCAAGGACGGCGACGGCCGCAAGGTCGAAGGGACCAAGACCGACCTGAAAAGCGGCCTCGGCAAGGTGGCCTTCGAGACCGATGCCGGCCACCGCTTCCAGGTCAGCTACGAGCGGGTCTATGACGACGCCCCACGCCCGTTCCGCGCCAATGTCGGCTTCATTTCCGGCCGCCCGGCCTGGGAGCCGCGGGTGCGCGACTATACGCTGGACCGTCAGAACCTCGTCTTCACATACACCGACCGCCTGCCGACCGAGTTGTGGAATCCCAAGCTGGTGGTCGCCTACGGCCGCACCGACGTCGAAACCCCGATCTTCACCCGTCCGGTGGGCGCCAGCACGGTCCCCGGCAGCTATCCCGGCACGGGCACCACCAGCTCGCTGAACGGAAAGCTCGAAAACGCCTTCAACGTCGGCATGGGCACCATCACCGCCGGCACCGATTTCTACGTCGACCGCGCCAAGTATGAAGACCAGACCATGTCGGCGACCGAGAAGGCCCGCAACGTCGGCATCTACGGTCAGGCGCGGCTGTCCCCCACCGAAAGGCTCCGCCTGTCCTTCGGCATTCGCGGCGACCAGCAATGGTTCGAAGGCACCACCGGCGAGGAATGGACGAACGGAGGCGCCAGCTACAATGTTTCGGGCGAATTCGACATCCTGCCCGAATATCTGACCGCCAAGGCCGGCTGGTCGCGCGGCTGGGGCGGCGTGCAGTTGGCCGAGAACTTCATCATGAACCCGGTCTGGCGGTATGGCGCCGGTCCGCAACCGGTGACCTCCACCAACCTGACCGCCGGGCTGGTCGGCCGCTACCAGGGCTTCACCGCCGAGGGCCGCGTCTTCCGCACCGACCTGGACGACGTCCGCGCCCCGCGCTTCGCCGCCGGCAGCGGCACGCTGACCCGCGACCTGCGGTCGAAGGGCTATGAGCTCGGCCTCGGCTATGCCTGGGAGACCGGCTTCGTCCGCGCCAAATACGCCGACATCGACGTGACCATCGACGGGCTGCCCGCCGATTCCGACACCGGCACCTATCTCGCCACCCCGATGGGCCGCATCTACACCGTCGGCGGCGCCCACACCATCCCGAAATGGGAGCTGACCTTCGGCGCCGATGTCGAGATCGTGCTGGACTACAACAAGGTCCAGGCCGGCCAGCGCCCGCTGAAGGGGTACGAGACCGTCAACCTCTTCGTCGAGCACCGCATCCCGCAATACTCCAACCTGACCCTGCGCGCCGATGTCCGCAACCTGTTCGACGAAACCTACGCCGACCGCGCCACCTACGGGCAGGAGTTCGGCACCGTCACCCCGCTCTACCAGCCGGGCCGCACCTTCCTGCTGACCGCCTCGGCGACGTTCTGACCGTCCCCACCGCAACCGGGAGCCTCCCCGCATGCTGCATTCGACCGCCCATTTCGAGACGGAGCACGGCAAACGCTACGCCACGCAGCTCTGCCGCCACTTCGCCCACAAGATCGAAACGGTGGAGACCGAGGAGGGCGGCGAGTGCCGCTTCTCGATCGGCATCGCCCGGCTGCGGGCGGCTCCCGACCGCCTGATCATCGAGGCCACCGCCCCCACCGCGGGGGAACTGGCCGAGCTTCAGTCGGTGATGGAAAGGCACCTGCTGCGCTTCGCCTTCCGCGAAGGCGACCGGCAGCTCGACTGGGCGGCGTAACGCCGCCGCCCGCCACCGCCTTGCCCGAAGCCCTTCAGGATCGGCAAATCATGCGTTCCACCCAACAGATCGCCGAGCACGCGACCTTCCAGAATTTCGCCAACTGCTATTGGCGGGAGATCGACGCCGGCCGGACCACCCGGCACGGCACGGAGGCCGAACCCGGCGTCGAATGCGTCGAATGGCTGCTGCCGTCGCAGCGGGCGGCGTTGCGGGCGGAGATCGTCTCGCGCTCGCTCTGCGGCCCCTGCGGCTTCGGACGCATCTGGAAGCGCCCCCTGCCCGATGCGTCCCCGGATACCGCCTGCTGGCAGCCGACCGAACCGTTCACCGCGCTCTGCTGTCTGGCCGGCGAGAGCTATCGCCGGATGGAGGACAAAGGCGCCGGAGCCGACCTGCGCGGCAGCGAACTGGAGCTGCTGCTGCGCGTCCTGCAAAGCTACCAGTCGGTCCAGCGCTATCTCGAGGCCAGCCCGGCGGACCCGGCGGCGGACGGTGACGAGGCCGGGTACGAGGACGAGTTCATCGCCGCCGAACAGTCGCTCGTCTTCGGCCATTGGCTGCACCCCACGCCCAAGAGCCTCCAGGGCATGACGCCATGGCAGCAGCCGGTCTATGCACCGGAACTCGGCGGACGGTTCCGGCTGCGCTGGTTCGCCGCCCCGGCGGCGCGGGTCAGCCACCGCTCCGCCGTTCACCAGTCGGCGCCGGAGATGATCGCCGCCGTGCTGGGCGGCTCCCTCTCCCGGCTCTCCCCTCGGGAGGACGAGCTGCTGATCCCGATGCATCCGCTCCAGGCCGAGGCGCTGGCGCTGGACCCGGCGGTGCAGGAGATGCTGGAGCGCGGCACCCTGCGGGCGCTGGGCGATGCCGGGCCGGAATTCACCGCCACCTCGTCGGTGCGGACGGTCTACAGCCCGGACAGCCCGTGGATGCTGAAATTCTCGCTGCCGGTGCGCATCACCAACTCGATCCGCGTCAACCGGCGGCACGAGCTGGACGCCGGCGTCATCATGGCCAAGCTGATCGGCGCGGTCGGCCGCGATTTGGGTCCGCGCTTCGGCTTCGTGCTCGACCCCGCCTACATCACGCTGGACTCGCCGGACGGCGGCGAGAGCGGGTTCGAGGTGATCCTGCGCGAGAACCCCTTCGCCGGAGGGCGCCAGCGCGGCGTCGCCACCATCGCGGCGCTGGCCGCCGACCCGCTTCCCGGCCGTCCATCCCGGCTGGAGCGGATCGTCCGCCGCGTCGCGATGGAACGGGACGGCGGCATGGCGGAGGCGGCGCGGCGCTGGTTCGATGCCTATCTCGACTGCGCCCTGGATCCGGTGCTGCGCCTGTACGACCTGCATGGCGTGGCGCTGGAGGCGCACCAGCAGAACGGGCTGCTCGAACTGCGGGACGGGATGCCGGCCCGCTTCCTCTACCGCGACAACCAGGGCTTCTACCTGTCCTCCGCCTACCGCGACCGGCTGCGCCGGCTGATCCCGGAGGCCGACAACATCCGCTCCCTCTATTACGAGGAGGGGGAGATCAACCGCCGCTTCTCCTACTACGTCATCGTAAACCAGATCTTCTCGGTGATCGCCCGCATGGGCAAGGACCGGCTGGCGGCGGAGGAGGATCTGCTGCGCATCCTGCGCGCCCGGCTGGAGCGGCTGGCCTTGACGCTGACCCAGGCCGGCCGGCGCTTCGCCGAAGGGGTGCTGGACAGCCCGACCATCGGGGCCAAGCTGAACCTGACGACCCGCCTGCTGAACATCGACGAGCTTCAGGCCGCCAACGAGGCCGATCTCTACGCCCAATGGCCGAATCCGCTGTGCCGGACCGGCGCCGCGGCAGCCGAGCGGGGACGCCATGCCCTTTCCGCGTGACCTGCCCGGCCGCCCGGAGGAACGGGTGGTGCGCCAGCTTGCCGCCGCCCTGCTGTTCGAGGGGATCGTCGAACCGGCGGCGGCCGGGGTGGACGAAGGCGATCGCCGGCTCGTCTGGCGGTCCGGCGGACGGGAGTTCCGCTGCCTCGCCGCCGCCGGGCCGTTCGGGCGCCCGCGCATCCGGCCGGGATCGGTCGAGATGCGCGGCGAGGACGGCAGTTGGCGCGCCGCGACCCTCGGCCAGATGGTCGCCGGGTTGGACGCCCCCGAGCCGCATCTGGCCGGCCTGCTGGCCGAGTTGGAGCGCACGGTCGCGCTCTGCCGCTGGAACGCCGCCAACCTGCCGGCCACCCCGCGCCGCGGCCTGCCCTTCCCCGACCTGGAAGGCCGGCTGGAGGAAGGTCATCCCTATCACCCCTGCTTCAAGGCGCGGCTGGGATTCGACGAGGCCGACCATGCCGCCTTCGGGCCGGAGGTCGGGCAACGCTTCCAACTGGTCTGGCTGCTGGTCGCGCGCTCCTGCCTGCACCGGGCGATCCCAGGCGAGGAGGAGGCCTTCTGGCGCGCCGAACTCGGCCCCGCCGCCTGGGAGGAGGTCCGGCGCCGCCGGGAAGAGCTGAACCTGCCGGCGACCGACTATTGCCTGCTGCCGCTGCACCCCTGGCAATGGTGGGATCTGCGCGAGGGGGAGGGGGCTTCCAGGCTGAAGCCCTGGCTGGCCGACGGCCGCGCGGTCTGCCTGGGTCCGCTGGGCGACTATTACCGGGCCAGCCAGTCTCTGCGCACGGTGATGAATGCCGACGACCCGCGCAAGGCCGACGTGAAGCTGGCGCTGAACATCATCAACACCGCCTCCCGCCGCATCATCGACCCGCATTCGGTCTGCACCGGCCCGGCCATCTCCGAGTGGCTGAGGGCTGTGGTGGCCGGCGATGCCGACTTCCGCGACCGCTATCCGCTGACCCTGCTGCCGGAATATGCCGGGATCATCGCCGACCGCGACGGCCCGCTGGCCGGACAGATGGCGGCGCTGTGGCGGCGCAGCGTCCAGTCCACCCTGGGCGAGGGCGAGTCCGCCATTCCCTTCAACATGCTGATGGTGACGGAGGCCGACGGCTCCGCCTTCGCCGCGCCCTGGATCGAGCGCTACGGGCTGCTGCCCTGGCTTGACCGGCTGCTGGAGGTCGCGGTGCTGCCGGTCTGGCATCTGCTGGTCCGCCACGGCATCGCGGTGGAGGCGCACGGCCAGAACATGGTGCTGGTCCACCGCGACGGCTGGCCGGTGCGGCTGATCCTGCGCGATTTCCACGACAGCGTGGAATACGCGCCGGACTTCGTGGCCGACCCAACCCTGCTGCCCGACTTCCCCAGCCTGCACCCGGCCTACCGCGACGCGCCGCCCGACCGCTATTACTGGGCCGGCGGGGTCGACGCGCTGCGCGAACTGGCGATGGACACGCTGTTCGTCTTCAACCTGACCGACGTTTCGGACCTGCTGGCCCTGAAGCACGGGCTTCCCGAACCGGAATTCTGGCGCCGGGTCCACGATCTGCTGGAGACCCACGCCCGCCGCCACGGGCTGGAGGAGCGGCACCGCCGCGTCGGCCACGCCGCACCCGAGATCCTCACCGAATCCCTGCTGCGCGGAAAGCTGCTGCGCGCGCGGGAGGAGATTCACCACACCGTTCCAAACATCTTCGCGCGCTTCGCGCTTGAGGGCTCCCGATGATCCGCATCGATGACCGATCCTATTCGCAGGCCGAGGTGGAATCGCTGACCGCCGCCCATGCCGAGCGGGCCCGCCTGTCCGACCGCCCCGGCGCCCGCTTCGCCGTCTGCTTCACCGACACCATCGACTGGCTCGCCCTGTTCTTCGCCATCCGCGCGGCGGGCGGCAGCCTGCTGCCGCTGCACCCCTCCACCCCGCTGGAGGCGGCGCGGCGGCTGGCACGCGACGCCGGCTGCCATGCACTCTACCACAACAGCCTGACGGCGGAGGAGTTCGCCCCGCTGCCGGCGGAACCGGAGCCGGGGCAGCTTCTACAAATGAGTTCCGGCACCACCGGCGCGCCCAAACGGATCGCGCGGAGCTGGGCCGAGATCGACCGCGAGATCGAGAGCTATGTCGGCTTCTTCACCGAACCGGCCGGGATGACCCCGGTGATCGCCTGCCCGACCACCCATTCCTACGGCCTGATCTGCGGCCTGCTGGTCGGGCTGCGGCGCGGGGCGGAGCCGGTGATCCTCGACACCACCAACCCGAAATTCCTGCTGAAGGCGCTGCGGCAGATCGAACGCCCACTGCTCTACTCCTCCCCCGTCATCCTGCACACGCTGGCCCGGCTGCTGCCGGAGGGCGAGCGCATCCATGCGGCGATGACCTCCGGCACGCTGCTGCCTGAACCCTGGTTCGAGCGGATCCGCGGCAAGACCACCCACATGTTCCAGCAATATGGCTGCTCGGAAGCCGGCTGCATCGCGATCAACCCCGACATGGCGGGCAGCGCCGAGTTGGGCCGCGTGCTGCCGCACCACAGCCTGTCCACCGGCACCGCGGACGCCCCGGCGGAGATCGTGCTGTCCGTTTCCGGCAACGGGGGGTCGGCTGGCGAGATCCGTACCCGCGACCTGGGCTATCTGCGCGGCGACGGCATGCTGATGTTCGTGTCGCGGCTGGACGACACCATCAACGTCGCCGGCCTCAACGTCTATCCGCAGGAGGTGGAGGACGTGGCGATGGCGATGCCCGGCGTCACCGATGCCGTCGCCTTCCGCCGCACCGACCGCTTCGCCGGCGAGCGGGTCGCCCTGCTGTTCTCCGCCGCGGCCGAGGTGACGGACCAGGCTCTGCGCGACTGGTGCCGGGAGAATCTGGCCGCCCACCAGCAGCCGGGCGAGCTGATCCGCGCCGACGCCCTGCCGCGCATGGCCAACGGCAAGATCAGCCGGCGCGAGGTCGCCGCCCGCTTCGCGGAGGCCGCGCAATGACGCCGGCCATGACCGAACCGGACATCGTCGAAGCCATCCGCACCGTCCTGCGCGACCATCTGCAGAACCGGCATCTCGACCGCTTCGGCCCGGATGCCCGGCTGAACGAGGATCTCTACCTCGATTCCGTGCTGATGATGGAGCTGTTCCTGCAGTTGGAGCTGTCCTTCGGGCTGGAGGCGCCGGACGAACTGATCACATCGCGTGATCTGGCGACGGTGGCCGATGTGGCCGGCCTGTTCGCCGGCGCCCGCCCCGCCGCCGCGGAAGCGCTTCCCCCCGGCAGCGTCCATGGCGAGGAGTATCAGGATCTCAAGATCCACTGCTTCGTCAGCTGCGTCTGCGACGCGCTGAAACGGGCGGGGATCGACCATCGCCCCTTCTATTTCGGAGTGTGGGACGCCGGGTTCGAGGTCGGGGCCGACCATGTGCTGCGCTATCACTCGGCGGCCGTCAGCCACGACGCCTTCCGCGACTGGTACCGCCGCCTCTACGGGGCGGAGGTGCGGCAATGGTACGACCATGGCCGCAGCAAGGAGGACAACCTCGCTCTGCTGGTCGATTTGGTCGAACGGCGGTCGGACAGCCTTTCCATCATGGCGATGGTCGATCTGTTCCACCTGCCGGAGCGGGAGAACAAGTTCAACCAGAACCCCTTCCCGCATTACCTGATGCTGGAGACCGGCGGCGACCCGGCGGTCTACATGGTCCGCGACCCCGATTTCCGCTGGGAGGGCGAGATCGAGCGGGAGCGCATCGCCAACGCCTTCCTCCAGCCCAGCGTCGCCGGCGGCTATCTGTTCGACCGGCGCGAGCTGCGCCCGGCCCGGCCCGCCGACATCGCCTCCTATTTCGAAGCCTGCTTCCTGCCCGATGCCAACCCTCTGACCGCCGCGGTGCGCGGTATCCTGACGGCCCATCTGGGCGGATCGGCGGGGCTGCCGCCGGCCGGGCTATCGCTGGCCCTGCGGGAACTGCCGGTGATCGCCATCCGCAAATACGCCTATGAGCACGGCTTCGCCTTCTTCTGGCGGGCGCTACGCCTGCCCGACGACAGCTTCCTCGCCCGCTGCGACGAGATCGAGGAGCTGTTCCAGGGCTTCAAGTCGCTGCATTATGCGATTCTCCGGCTCGCCCAGACCGGCGATGCCGGCCTCGCCCCCGACCTGTTCGCGCGGCTCGACCTGCTCGACCGGCAAGAGACGGCCTTGAAGGGCGAGCTTGCCGCCGTCTTCCGGCAATGGCGCTCCGCCGCCCTGGACGCCGCCGATCTGTCCCCCATTCCCTCTCCCACCGAGGTGGCGTGATGAGACTGTCGCTCTGCACCATCAGCTTCCGGCATCATCTGGTGTCGCT
Source organism: Azospirillum ramasamyi (assembly GCF_003233655.1). Classification (NCBI taxonomy): domain Bacteria; kingdom Pseudomonadati; phylum Pseudomonadota; class Alphaproteobacteria; order Rhodospirillales; family Azospirillaceae; genus Azospirillum; species Azospirillum ramasamyi. The sequence continues at coordinate 1,449 of NZ_CP029832.1, read as the reverse complement.
GGAGGAACTGGCCGTCTGGGCCGCCGGCAACGGCTTCCAGGGGATCGAATTGTGGGGGGCGCATGCCCGCAACATGGCGGCGGTGTCCGACCGCGGCGGCGACTGGCTGGCGGAGTTCGGCCTGTCGGTGCCTATGGTCAGCGATTATCTGCCGCTGGACGGCGACCCCGACGCGCTGGTGCGCAAGACGCTGGACCTTTGCCGGCTGGCGCAGCGCTGGGGTGCGCCCAAGATCCGCAGCTTCGCCGGCAGCACCGGCAGTGCCGAGACCTCGCCGGAGCGGAAGATCTTCATCGCGGAGCGGCTGCGCACGCTGTGCGGGCTGGCCGCCGACCATGGGCTGTCGCTGCTGGTGGAGACCCATCCCGGCACGCTGGCCGACAGCCTGCCAGCCACCCGCGCGCTGATCGCCGCCGTCGGCCACCCGGCGCTGAAGGTCAATTTCGACGTGCTGCATGTCTGGGAGGGCGGCGACGATCCGGTGGCCGCCCGGCGGGCGCTGCGTCCGCATATCGGCCATTACCACCTGAAGAACATCCGGGCGCGCGACGACCTGTCGGTGTTCGAGTCGTCCAACGTCTATGCCGCGGCCGGACGCCGCGACGGCATGGTTCCGCTGTTCGACGGGGTGGTGGACTATCGCCGCCTCCTCGCCGAGCTGGCGGACGATCCGGCGGCGGAAGGCTCGCTGGAGTGGTTCGGCGACGATTGCTACGCGGTGCTGCGCCGCGACCGCGACGAGGTCGAGGCGGCCCTGGCGCTGGTTGCCGGCAGCGTGCGCCTGCCGCTATCCCTCTCCCGCCGGGTCGCCGGAACCCTGCACGGCGCGGCATAGCGCGCCGGGTTTCCTGGAGGCCATTTGTATTGAGTCACGCTGCCATGGCGACGTCCTCGGTTTGGGCATAATAGCGTGCTTCGGCCTCGGCGGGAGGAATGTTGCCGATGGGTTCGATGAGGCGCCGGCGGTTGAACCAGTCGACCCACTCCAAGGAGGCGAACTCGACAGCCTCCAAGGTGCGCCATGGCCCACGGCGCCGGATCACCTCGGTCTTATAGAGGCCGTTGATGGTCTCGGCCAAGGCGTTGTCGTAGGAATCGCCAACGCTGCCCACGGAGGGTTCGACTCCAGCTTCGGTGAGACGCTCGGTGTAGCGGATCGCAACGTATTGCGATCCCCTGTCGGAGTGATGGATGAGGCCGCTGCCCTTGGCGGGCCGGCGGTCGTGGAGTGCCTGTTCGAGCGCATCCAGAACGAAGCCGGCGTGGGCTGTGCTGGACACCCGCCAGCCCACGATGCGGCGTGCGAAGGCGTCGATGACGAAGGCCACGTAGACGAAGCCCTGCCATGTCGATACGTCCGTGAAATCGGCCAACCACAAGGCGTTCGGACGCGGCGCCTGGAACTGCCGGTTCACCCGATCGGCAACACTCGGCGGATCGGCTCGCCCC